>SHXD01000025.1 GCA_009693505.1 Limnohabitans sp. | reverse complement strand
GTCATTGACTTGAACAATTCACCTGACATGTGAACCGAGGTGCCAATGCCTGGTGAGGCATAGGAGAGTTTGTTCGGATTGGCCTTCATGTAGGCAATGAGCTCGTTTACGTTTTTAACGGGCAAGTCGTTGTTGACCACCAGCAAATTAGGGGCGGAAGCAATGAGGGAAATTGGCGTGAAGTTTTTCACCATGTCGTAGGGCATTTTTTCGTACAAGGCGCCATTGATGGAGTGCGTCCCTACGGTGCCCATGACCAAGGTGTAACCATCGCCAGCCGACTTGGCCACCACGTCGCTGCCAATGTTGCCGCCTGCACCGGGTCTGTTGTCAACCACAATGGGCTGTCCCAGTTGTGATTTCTCGCTGAACAAGCGAGCCAGAATGTCGGGTGCGCCGCCTGTGGGAAAGGTGACAACCAAACGGATGGGCTTGTTTGGATAGGCCTGTGCCGTGGCGGTTGAACTTGCGAGAAGTCCGAAGCCCAAAGTACTGACCAAGCTCACCGCTCCGATGAGGCTTAGGCCGAAACGGCGGGTGGACTTTTCGAGGTGTTTAGAAAACTGCACAGCATGACTCCTGTAAGTGGTTTTGACGTTACATACTTTAGTAGGCGAACAAAAGCAGTGTGAGGGTAAAAACCCCTGAAAAGTGACTTATCTGGCACCTAAGCGTCAGTCTGGGTCTAGGGACGCACTCCATCTGTCGTTCCACCCCACCTGCTTGGCTTTTTCTAAATCTCGCCGATTTCTTTTGGTGGGGCGGCCCTGTTCAATGCTCAGGGCGGGTTCTCTGGAAAGGCGCCTTTGGACGCTGATTTTGTCTCTGAGCTCAAGGCTGTCATTCGTTTCTACGTACAAGGCTTGCGCAGTTGGCGCGGGTCCCCGTTGGTCGCTGATGCCTAACACCTTGACCGTTCGGGTGATGTCACCTTGCCTTGCGCGAACGGTATCTCCCACTTTGACTTCTCTGGAGGCCTTGACGGTTTGGTCATTGACTGCCACGCGTCCTTTGCCAATTTCGTCTGTGGCCAGAGACCGGGTTTTGTAAAAACGGGCAGCCCAAAGCCATTTATCGATTCTGATTTTGTCCATATGTATCTTATTTTCGGGCGAAATTTAAGCTTCCAGGCCTGTTCGGTACTGTTTTTTTAGCCAGTTAAACCCTAATGTGTTCCTATTGAACGAGCCTGTGGTTATAATTCCAAGGCTTTGCCAAGCGGGAGACCGCCGCACAAGATCGCACGCAGCAGTTGATTCCAAACCGCTTGCGCAAGTTATAAAACTTCGTCTCATTGATTGAAGCCGCATTGCTGCTTTGATTCAAAGACGAAAAAAAAGGAAGAAAAATGATTGCATCCTCTATCAAGGCTGAGGTCGTCAAGGCCAATGCTCGCGCTGCCAATGACACGGGTAGCCCCGAAGTTCAAGTGGCTTTGCTCACAGCTCGCATCAACGAGTTGACACCCCATTTCAAAACACACGCCAAAGACCATCACGGTCGCCGCGGTTTGTTGCGCATGGTTAGCCGTCGTCGTAAATTGTTGGACTACTTGCGGTCCAAAGACGCCGACCGCTACGTTGCTCTGATTGCCAAACTTGGCCTGCGCAAATAAGCGTATCGAAAGATGACAAGCGCCTGAGTTAGCCCGCTAGCTCAGGCGCTTTCTACTTTAAGTTTTCTTAAAAGACGTTTTCAGACCGAACCCGCGCTGTGTCATTCCATCAATCATTTGTGTTTCAACACAGATCATTCATGGAATGGCATCGAGTTCAGACTGTCAATATCTAGGCTTTTCAGTGCAGCCGTTTGCACTGTGATTTTCTGGAGTTATTCAACATGTCGATTTTCAACAAAGTGACAAAAACTTTTCAATGGGGCCAACACAAGGTCATCATGGAAACCGGCGAAATTGCACGCCAAGCTTCCGGCGCTGTGCTTGTCAACATTGAAGACACCGTGGTGTTGGCCACAGTGGTAGCATCTAAAATTTCCAAAGCAGGTCAAGACTTTTTCCCATTGACCGTGGACTACATTGAGAAAGCTTATGCAGCGGGCAAAATCCCTGGCAGCTTTTTCAAACGCGAAGCCAAGCCCAGCGAATTGGAAACACTCACCAGTCGCCTCATTGACCGTCCTATCCGCCCTCTGTTTCCAGAAGGTTTTTACAACGATGTGCACGTCGTGGTTCACACCGTTTCTTTGAACCCTGAAGTCGATGCCGACATTGCTGCCCTCATTGCCGTCAGCGCTGCATTGTCTATTTCAGGTGTGCCTTTCAATGGCCCCATCGGCGCAGCGCGCGTGGGTTATATCAATGGCGAATACGTCTTGAACCCAGGTCAAACGCAGCGCAAAGACAGTCAGATGGACCTGATTGTGGCGGGTACCGAAGCTGCTGTCTTGATGGTGGAATCAGAAGCTCAGCAGTTGTCAGAAGAGATCATGTTGGGTGCTGTGGTGTTTGGTCATGAGCAGGGCAACATTGCCATCAACGCCATTCACGAATTGGTGCGTGATGCTGGCAAGCCCGCTTGGGATTGGGCTGCGCCCGCCAAGGACGAAGCATTGATTGCCAAGGTAAATGCACATGCAGAAGAAAAACTGCGCGCAGCGTATCAAATTCGCAACAAACAAAACCGTACACACGCTTGCCGCGAAACTTACGCTGCAACCATGGCTGCTTTGAAGGCTGAGGGCGTTGAGTTTGACAGCGTCAAAGTGGAAGGCATGTTGTTTGACATCGAAGCCAACATTGTGCGCAGCCAAATTTTGGCAGGCGAGCCCCGCATTGACGGACGCGATACACGTACCGTCCGTCCCATCGAAATTCGCAACTCTGTGTTGCCACGCACACACGGTTCAAGCTTGTTCACACGCGGTGAAACACAAGCCTTGGTCATCGCAACATTGGGCACAGAACGCGATGCGCAACGCATTGATGCCTTGGCTGGTGAGTACGAAGACCGCTTCATGCTGCACTACAACATGCCTCCCTTTGCCACTGGTGAAGTCGGCCGCATGGGCTCTACAAAACGCCGCGAAATTGGTCACGGCCGTTTGGCCAAGCGTGCTTTGGCCGCCGTGTTGCCCACCAAAGAAGAGTTCCCTTACACCATGCGCGTGGTGTCCGAAATTACTGAATCCAATGGTTCTTCTTCCATGGCCTCTGTGTGCGGTGGCTGTTTGGCCCTGATGGACGCTGGTGTGCCCATGAAAGCCCACGTGGCCGGTATTGCCATGGGTCTCATCAAGGATGCCAGCCGCTTTGCGGTCTTGACCGACATCTTGGGCGACGAAGATCATTTAGGTGACATGGACTTCAAAGTGGCCGGTACCACCAACGGTGTCACAGCTTTGCAGATGGACATCAAAATCCAAGGCATTACCAAAGAGATCATGCAAGTGGCATTGGCGCAAGCCAAAGAAGCGCGCATGCACATCTTGGGCAAAATGCAAGAGGCCATGAGCGAAGCCAAAACCGAAGTGTCTAACTTCGCACCCAAGCTTTTCACCATGAAGATCAATCCCGATAAAATTCGCGATGTGATCGGTAAAGGCGGCGCTACCATCCGTGCGCTCACCGAAGAAACTGGCACCCAAATTAACATCAATGAAGATGGCACGATCACCATCGCAGCCACTGACGGTGCCAAGGCTGATGAAGCCAAGCGCCGCATTGAGCAAATCACCGCAGAAGTTGAAATCGGCAAGGTCTATGAAGGCCCTGTCACCAAGCTCCTAGACTTCGGTGCTTTGATTAATTTGTTGCCTGGCAAAGACGGCTTGTTGCACATCAGCCAAATTGCACACGAGCGCGTTGAGAAAGTGTCTGACTATTTGCAAGAAGGTCAGATCGTCAAAGTCAAAGTGCTCGAGACCGACGAAAAAGGCCGCGTAAAGTTGTCCATGAAAGCCTTGATCGATCGTCCTGCTGCGCCTTCGCATTCAGAGTGATTGCAGACAAAGCGTTGAAGCATTGACCATGAAGACAAAGCTCATTGCGGGAAACTGGAAGATGAATGGCAGTTTGTCTGCCAATGTCTCTTTGTTGCAAGCGGTGTTGGACGGCAGCAAGGGCATGAATTGCCAGGCTGCTGTCTGTGTGCCTGCTGCCTATTTGGCACAGGTTCAGTCAATGCTTTCGGGTCAGTCTCGCATTGCTTTGGGTTCGCAAGATGTGTCTGCGCAAGAGGTGGGGGCCTACACGGGCGAAATCTCTGCGGGCATGTTGAAAGATTTTGCGGTGCGCTATACCATCGTAGGTCATTCAGAGCGTCGCCAATACCATGCGGAATCGGATGCCACCGTGGCACTCAAAGCGCAACGCGCTTTGTCCGCAGGCATCACACCCATTGTGTGTGTGGGAGAAACTTTGGCCAACCGAGAAGCAGGTCAAACCGAAGAAGTCGTGAAGCGGCAACTGGCCGCTGTCATCCATGCCAATGGGCATTGCATCAGCGAAATTGTGGTGGCGTACGAGCCTGTTTGGGCCATTGGCACAGGTCGTACACCTTCGCCTGAACAAGCGCAAGAAGTGCACGCTGTGTTGCGGGCGCAACTGAAGGCGGCAACATCGCACTCAGACCGCATTTCTATTTTGTATGGTGGCAGTATGAATGCCGCCAACGCCGCGCAGTTGCTGGCGCAAACCGACATTGATGGTGGCTTAATTGGTGGCGCAGCCCTCAAAGTGAACGATTTTTTGGCCATCATGGCTGCTGGTTCAACAACCGCCTAAGGCGGCCTGAACTTTTGACACAAGATATTTTGATTTGGAGCGAAGCATGAATGCAATGATCACCGTAATTTTGGCTGTACAGATGTTGTCGGCCTTGGCCATGATTGGATTGATCTTGGTGCAACACGGTAAAGGTGCTGACATGGGTGCGGCCTTTGGCAGTGGCAGTTCTGGCAGTTTGTTTGGGGCCTCGGGTGGTGCCAATTTTTTGTCACGCACCACGGCAGTTTTGGCGGCTGTATTTTTTGTAAGCACCTTAATGCTGGCTTACTTCGGCAATTTACGTCCTTCTTCTTCCAACAGCGTGTTGGAAGGTAGTTCTGTCCTTGTGCCAACGTCTAAGCCAGCACCTGTAGACAACAGCACGGCCTCGCAAATTCCTGGTAACGCGCCTGTCACACCTGCGGCGCCTGCAATTTCAAAGTAAGAAATCTCACGTGCATTAACTTCTTGATACGCGACAGAAATTTCGGTGTTTACCCTGCAAGATCACCCCTGTTTAGGGGTAAACTATGAGTTGTTCTGAGCGCCAAAAATCCACTTGTGGATACCTCATGCCATCGGAACAATTAACCGCCGTCGTGGTGAAATTGGTAGACACGCTATCTTGAGGGGGTAGTGGCGAAAGCTGTGCGAGTTCGAGTCTCGCCGACGGCACCAACACAGAGGCGCTGAATGTTTGCATTCAGCGTCTCCCCATTGATTTGAAGTTCATGATCAACCTCGACCAATACCTTCCTATCTTGTTGTTCATTTTGGTGGGCGTTGCCATCGGCGTCATTCCTCAAGTTCTGGGCTATATCCTCGGCCCCAATCGCCCAGACGCGGCCAAAAATTCTCCTTATGAATGCGGCTTCGAAGCTTTTGAAGATGCACGCATGAAATTTGACGTTCGATATTACTTGGTTGCGATCTTGTTCATTTTGTTTGACCTTGAAATTGCGTTTCTCTTCCCGTGGGCAGTGGCCCTCAAAGAGGTGGGCGTCGCAGGCTTCGTGGGTGTCGTTATCTTCCTAAGCATTCTGGTCGTCGGTTTTGTTTACGAATGGAAAAAGGGCGCGCTTGATTGGGAGTAATTCCCAAATAGGCTCCTTGGAAAAATTTTGAATTGAATAACTGCTTCAACAAGGATGTGAACAATGATTGAAGGCGTAATGAAAGAAGGCTTCATCACCACGAGTTACGACTCTGTGGTGAATTGGGCCAAAACAGGTTCTTTGTGGCCCATGACTTTTGGCTTGGCCTGCTGTGCGGTAGAAATGATGCATGCAGCCACAGCACGCTATGACTTGGCTCGATTTGGTGCAGAAGTTTTTCGTGCCAGTCCGCGTCAAAGCGATTTGATGATTGTGGCGGGTACCCTGACCAATAAAATGGCGCCTGCTCTGCGCAAAGTTTATGACCAAATGTCAGAGCCTCGCTGGGTTATTTCCATGGGCTCTTGTGCAAATGGCGGCGGTTATTACCACTACAGTTATTCCGTGGTCAGGGGTTGCGATCGCATTGTGCCGGTTGATGTGTACGTGCCAGGTTGCCCACCAACTGCCGAGGCCCTGATTTACGGCATCATCCAGTTGCAGCAAAAAATTCGACGCACCAATACCATTGCTCGTGTTTGAAAGAATCAGCATGATTTTTTCTATTCATCCCGAGCAACTCCAGCAAAACCTCATTCAAGTTTTAGGTTCTCAAGTTTCTGAAGTTTCAGTGGCTTTGAACGAGGTCACTGTCAAAGTGCCTGCCATCCATTACCTGAGCGTCATGCAAACATTGCGTGATTCGCCCGTTTGCAGCTTCGAGCAACTCATCGATCTGTGTGGCATGGACTACTCTACCTATGCAGATGTCGGCACTGAAGGCCCTCGCTTTGGGATCGTAGTTCACTTGTTGTCAGTCAGCCTGAATCAGCGAGTCCGTGTCATGGTGCTTTGCCCCCATGATGACTTGCCATTGGTTGACTCGGTCAATGCCTTGTGGAATTCAGCCAACTGGTACGAGCGCGAAGCGTTTGACCTGTATGGCATTGTGTTTGAGGGTCACCAAGATTTGCGTCGAATTCTCACCGACTATGGATTCATTGGTCATCCTTTCAGAAAAGATTTTCCTGTGTCGGGCCATGTCGAAATGCGTTATGACGCTGAACGAGCACGCGTGATTTACGAACCCGTCTCTATTGAGCCACGCGAAATCACACCCCGGATCATCCGCGAAGAAAAATACGGAGGTCTGCACTAAGCGCTTAAGCGTTCGTGTCTATCAACATGGCAGAAATTAAAAACTACACACTGAACTTTGGTCCGCAGCACCCTGCGGCCCACGGTGTTCTGAGATTGGTTCTGGAACTTGATGGTGAGGTTGTGCAACGCGCCGATCCTCATATTGGCCTCTTGCACCGGGCCACTGAAAAGTTGGCTGAAACCAAAACTTATATTCAGTCCTTGCCCTACATGGACCGATTGGACTACGTGTCCATGATGTGCAATGAGCATGCCTATTGCTTGGCCATTGAAAAGTTGCTTGGCCTCGAGGTGCCAAGGCGTGCGCAATACATCCGCGTGATGTTTTCTGAAATTACGCGTCTGCTGAATCACCTCATGTGGTTGGGCTCTCACGCCAACGACTGTGGCAGCTCGACTGTCTTAATCTACGCATTCCGTGAACGTGAAGACTTGTTCGACATGTACGAGGCTGTATCGGGTGCTCGAATGCACGCAGCTTATTTTCGCCCTGGCGGTGTCTACCGTGACTTGCCAGAAACCATGGCGCAATACCAAGTCAATAAAATTCGCAATGCCAAAGCCATTGCAGAAATGAATGTCAATCGACAGGGCTCTTTGCTTGACTTCATTGAAGACTTTACAAACCGCTTTCCACATTGCATCGATGAGTACGAAACCTTGCTTACCGACAACCGCATTTGGAAGCAGCGCACCGTGGGCGTGGGTGTTGTCACACCCGAGCGTGCATTGAATTTGGGCATGACAGGCCCTATGTTGCGCGGCTCTGGCATTGCTTGGGATTTGCGTAAAACCCAGCCTTACGAGGTGTACTCTGAAGTTGAGTTCGACGTGCCAGTTGGTAAAACGGGTGACAGCTACGACCGCTACTTGGTTCGCATGCAAGAAATGCGTGAGTCCAATCGCATCATTCAGCAAAGTATCAAGTGGCTGCGCGCCAACCCTGGCCCTGTCATTACCGACAACCACAAAATTGCGCCGCCTTCGCGCGAAGCCATGAAGACCAGCATGGAAGGTTTGATTCACCATTTCAAACTCTTCACCGAAGGTTTCCACGTGCCCGAAGGCCAGGCCTATGCCGCTGTTGAGCATCCCAAAGGTGAGTTTGGTATTTACCTCGTCAGCGACGGTGCCAACAAACCTTACCGTTTAAAAATCCGTGCCCCGGGCTATGCCCACCTGGCGACCCTTGATGAAATGGCCCGTGGCCACATGTTGGCCGACGCAGTGGCCATCATTGGAACCATGGACATTGTGTTTGGAGAGATTGACCGATGATCTCTGATGCGACCAAAGCCCGCTTCGCTCGCGAAGTGGCCAAATTTCCAGCCGACCAGAAGCAATCAGCCGTCATGGCCTGTTTGTCTATCTTGCAACAAGAGTTTGGCTGGGTCAGCTCCGAGAGCGAAAAAGTCGTGGCTGACTACCTTGGCATGGCGCCTATGGCTGTGCACGAAGTCACCACTTTTTACAACATGTACAACCAGCAAAAATTGGGCAAGTTCAAGCTGAACGTTTGCACCAATTTGCCTTGCCAGTTGCATGGTGGCCAGCAAGCCTTGGCCCATTTGCAAAAGCGTTTGGGCATTCAAGTGGGTGAAACTACAGCTGATGGCCTGTTCACTTTGCAGCCCAGTGAATGCCAAGGCGCTTGCGCCGATGCGCCTGTGTTGCTGGTCAATGACCGCACCATGTGCAGTTTCATGAGCAACGAAAAGCTCGATGAGTTGGTCGATACATTGCAAAAATCTGGAGACGCAGCATGAGCGCTGATCTGAACCAATTGTTGTCGCGTTTTGCGGCCACCGGCATCGAAAGCTCGTTCCATGAGCGTCACATCAACCCGCAAATTTTGGCGGGTTTGAATGGCCACAACTGGGGTCTGAAAGATTACGAAGCCCGCGGTGGCTACCAAGCTTTGCGCAAAATTTTGGGCAAAGATGGCGGTGAAGGTTTGACACAAGACCAAGTCATTGCCACAGTCAAAGAGTCTGCCTTGCGCGGCCGAGGCGGTGCGGGTTTCCCGACGGGCCTGAAGTGGAGCTTCATGCCTCGTCAGTTTCCGGGCCAAAAGTATTTGGTTTGCAATTCTGACGAAGGCGAACCCGGAACTTGCAAAGATCGCGACATCATGCAATTCAATCCACACATCGTGATTGAAGGCATGGCCATTGCCGCTTATGCCATGGGCATCAATGTGGGTTACAACTACATTCACGGCGAAATTTTCCAAACCTACGAACGCTTTGAAATCGCCCTTGAAGAGGCGCGCGCAGCAGGCTTCTTGGGAGACAAAATCATGGGCAGCAATTTCAACTTCCAACTGCATGCGTCTCATGGTTTCGGGGCTTACATCTGCGGTGAAGAAACCGCTTTGCTCGAATCCTTGGAAGGCAAAAAAGGCCAGCCCCGTTTCAAGCCGCCATTTCCAGCCAGCTTTGGTTTGTATGGCAAGCCCACCACCATCAACAACACTGAAACTTTTGCGGCGGTACCCTGGATCATTCGCAATGGTGGTCAGGCTTATTTGGAGTGCGGTAAACCCAACAATGGTGGCACCAAAATTTTCTCCATCAGTGGCGATGTTGAACGTCCTGGTAATTATGAAATTCCAATGGGCACCTCTTTCCCCAAGCTCTTGGAGTTGGCTGGCGGCATGCGTGGTGGTCGCCCATTGAAAGCGGTCATTCCTGGCGGCTCTTCAGCCCCCGTGTTGCCCGCCAACATCATGATGGACATTACCATGGACTACGACTCCATCGCCAAAGCCGGCTCCATGCTGGGTTCGGGTGCGGTCATCGTCATGGACGACACACGTTGCATGGTCAAGTCTTTGCAACGTTTGTCTTATTTCTACTCCCACGAGTCATGTGGCCAATGCACACCTTGCCGTGAAGGCACGGGTTGGTTGTGGCGCATGGTCGATCGAATCGAAAATGGTCATGGCCGCGCAAGCGACCTTGACTTGTTGAACTCGGTGGCAGACAACATTCAAGGTCGCACCATTTGCGCTTTGGGTGATGCCGCCGCCTTGCCTGTGCGCGGAATGATCAAACATTTCCGTCACGAATTTGAGTACCACGTTGAGCACAAGACCTGCATGGTCCCCGCTTACGTTTGAAGCGGCATAACAACCATGGTTGAAATTGAACTAGACGGTCAAAAAGTTGAGGTCCTTGAGGGCAGCATGGTCATGCATGCCGCTGAAAAGGCCGGCACTTACATTCCTCACTTCTGCTATCACAAGAAATTGAGCATTGCGGCCAACTGCCGCATGTGTTTGGTCGATGTTGAAAAAGCACCCAAGCCCATGCCTGCTTGTGCGACGCCTGTTACGCAAGGCATGATTGTTCGCACCAAGTCAGACAAAGCCATCAAGGCTCAGCAGTCGGTCATGGAATTCTTGCTCATCAATCACCCGCTTGATTGCCCCATTTGTGATCAAGGCGGAGAGTGCCAATTGCAAGATTTGGCCGTGGGTTATGGCGGTTCGGGTTCACGTTACGAAGAAGAAAAACGAGTGGTGTTCCACAAAGATGTGGGCCCACTCGTCAGCATGCAAGAGATGAGCCGTTGTATTCACTGCACACGTTGCGTTCGCTTCGGCCAAGAAGTGGCCGGCGTCATGGAACTTGGCATGTCACACCGCGGCGAGCACGCCGAAATTGAAACCTTTGTGGGCCAATCGGTTGACTCAGAACTCTCTGGCAACATGATTGATATTTGCCCCGTAGGCGCTCTAACCAGCAAGCCATTTCGCTACAGCGCCCGCACTTGGGAATTGTCTCGCCGCAAATCGATTGCACCGCACGATTCATCGGGTGCCAACTTGGTGGTGCAAGTCAAAAACAACGAAGTGCTCCGTGTGGTTCCTTTGGAAAACGAAGAAGTCAACGAGTGCTGGATTGCCGACCGCGATCGTTTCTCCTACGAAGCTTTGAACAGTGCCGACCGTCTGCGTACCCCCATGATCAAGCAGGGTGGTGAGTGGAAAGAAGTTGATTGGCAAATCGCTTTGGAATATGTGGCCAATGGCCTGAATCAAATCAGCAAAGACCACGGTCCAAGCAGCATTGGCGCTTTGGTCAGCCCACACAGCACACTGGAGGAGCTCCACTTGGCCAGCACTTTGGTGCGTTCATTGGGTTCCGATAACATTGACCATCGTTTGCGCAATGCCGAATTTGTGAAGTCTGAGGGCGTACGTTATTTGGGTACCACCATTGCCAGCTTGACACAACTTCAGCGCGTGTTGGTGGTGGGCAGCAATCTGCGCAAAGACCATCCCTTGTTTGCGCAGCGCATTCGCCAAGCGCAACGCAATGGCGCTCAGGTCAACGCCATCACCTCCAAGGCTTTGTTCAATGTAGCCGATGCGTGGGCCATGCCTTTGGCGCATGCCGATGTGCAAGAAGCCAGTGCCTGGGTGCAAAGCTTGGCCAATGTGGCGGCGGCCGTTGCGGCAGAGAAGGGCGTGTCAGCGCCTGCTCAAGGTCAAGCAACACCTGAGGCACAAGCCATTGCCAAGTCACTCTTGGGCGGCGAACGCAAAGCTGTTCTGTTGGGCAATGCCGCTGCACACCACGCCAATGCGTCTAGCTTGCTTAGCTTGGCTAAGTGGATTGCCGATCAAACTGGCGCAACTTATGGCTACCTCACAGAAGCTGCCAACACAGTGGGCGCACAGTGGGCCAAAGCAGAGCCTCAGACAAGTGGCTTGAATGCGGCACAAATGCTGGCGGGTGGTTTGAAAGCAGCTTTGTTGCTTAATACTGAACCTGTTGAAGATTCTGCTGCGGGCGCCAAAGCTGTGGCTGCCTTGGCAGCCATGCAGATGGTTGTCACACTCAGCCCTTTCAAAACCAACATGTCTTTCTCAGACGTGTTGTTGCCCATTGCACCATTTACAGAAACATCTGGCAGTTTCGTGAATGCGGAAGGACGCTTGCAAAGCTTCCATGCGGTGGTCAAGCCCTTGGCCGAAACCCGTCCGGCCTGGAAGGTGTTGCGCGTCTTGGCCAACATGCTGGGCTTGCCCCAGTTGGCGTTCGAAACTTCGCAAGATGTGTTGAAACAAATTGCCGCTTCGCCTTTGAATTTGAGCAACGAATGCAGTTCTGAAGTGCGTCTGGCTGGCAATGCCGACACGCCTTGCGTGGCTTCTATTTATCAACTCGACAGCCTGGTGCGCCGCGCGCCGTCCTTGCAATTGACGGCCGATGCCCGAAATGCCAAGACGCTTGCTGAAGGAGTGCATGCATGATCGACGCTCTTTACAACAGCGGCCTTAACGCCATTTCAGAAACGTGGTGGGCTACTTTGGCGTGGCCAGTGTTGTGGATCTTGCTCAAGATTGTGTGTGTCTTGTTGCCTCTTTTGTTGTCTGTGGCTTACCTCACTTTATGGGAGCGCAAACTGCTGGGTTTCATGCAGGTTCGCTTAGGCCCCAACCGCGTCGGCCCGTTTGGTTTATTGCAACCCTTTGCCGATGCCATCAAACTGCTCACCAAAGAAATGATCAACCCCTCGGCTGCCAGCCTTGGCTTGTTCCGGCTCGGCCCCATCATGGCCATCATGCCGGCCTTGGCCGCTTGGGTGGCCATTCCCTTTGGACCCGAAGTGGCGCTCACCAACATCAACGCAGGCTTGTTGTTGGTCATGGCCATCACCTCCATTGAGGTTTACGGTGTGATTATTGCGGGTTGGGCCTCAAATTCCAAGTACGCCTTCTTGGGTGCCTTGCGAGCCTCTGCGCAAATGGTGAGCTACGAAATTGCCATGGGATTTTGCTTTGTAGTGGTCATCATGGTCACTGGCAGCATGAACCTGACTGAAATTGTGCTCATTCAGGGCAAAGGCGAAATGGCCAGCATGGGCCTGAACTTCTTGTCCTGGAACTGGCTACCTTTGTTCCCCATTTTCATGGTCTACCTTATTTCAGGTGTGGCTGAAACCAACCGTCACCCCTTTGACGTGGTGGAGGGTGAAGCCGAAATTGTGGCGGGTCACATGGTGGAGTACTCCGGTATGGGCTTTGCCATTTTCTTCTTGGCCGAATACGCCAGCATGTGGCTGGTGTCCATCTTGGCCGTGATCATGTTTTTGGGCGGCTGGATGTCACCCATCGACAGCGCATTGTTCAATTTCATCCCAAGTTGGATTTGGTTGGGCATCAAGACCTTCTTCGTTGTGTCTATGTTCATTTGGATTCGCGCCACTTTCCCGCGTTTCCGTTACGACCAGATCATGCGTTTGGGTTGGAAGATTTTCATTCCAGTCACTTTGGTGTGGCTGTTAATTGTGGGCGCGTGGTTGCATTCGCCTTGGAACATTTGGAAATAACCGGGTTAAGACATGTCTACATTGGCAGTATCCAATTTTTCGCTCAAAGACTTTCTCAAGAGCTTCATGCTGTTTGAGTTGGTCAAAGGCATGGCCTTGACGGGGCGTTATGCTTTCCGTCGCAAGGTCACCCTGCAATTTCCCGAAGAGAAGACACCTTTGTCTCCGCGCTTCAGGGGCTTACACGCTTTGCGCCGCTATGAAAACGGCGAAGAGCGTTGCATTGCTTGCAAATTGTGTGAGGCTGTTTGCCCTGCAATGGCCATCACCATTGAATCTGAAGTCCGAACTGATGGCTCGCGCCGAACCACGCGCTATGACATCGATTTAACCAAGTGCATCTTCTGCGGTTTCTGCGAAGAAAGCTGCCCCGTCGATTCCATTGTGGAAACTTCCATTTTGGAATACCACGGCGAGAAGCGCGGCGATTTGCACTACACCAAAGAAATGCTCTTGGCTGTAGGTGATCGCTATGAAAAAGACATTGCGCAGGCCAGAGCGGCCGATGCCAAATACCGTTGATCGGTTGATTGTCAAAAACTAACAAGCGACAACCCATGGACGTCAAAACTGGTTTCTTTTATCTCTTCTCGGTGGTGCTTCTGTTTGCATCGTTCCGAGTTGTGACTGCGCGCAACCCAGTTCATGCTGTGTTGTTTCTCATGCTGGCTTTCTCACAGGCTTCGGGGCTGTGGTTGCTGCTCCAAGCCGAGTTCTTGGCCATGGTCTTGGTCTTGGTTTACCTGGGTGCCGTGATGGTGCTGTTTTTGTTTGTGGTCATGATGCTTGACCTTAACTTAGACACTTTGCGTCAAGGCTTCTGGAAACACTTTCCCTTGGCTGCTTCTTTGGGTGCCTTGATTGCCCTTGAAATGGCGGCGGTGCTAATGAGTGGTTTTAGAACTTCTGAGGCCCCCAAAGTGGCCGCTGCTGTGGGTCAAATTGGGCCGCAAATTTCCAATAGCAAGGCGCTGGGTATCTTGCTTTACACCGAATACCTCATGCCCATTCAAGTGGCGGCTGCTATTTTGTTGGTGGCCATGATTGCAGCCATTGCACTCACGCTGCGTCAACGCAAAGACAGCAAAGCCATCAGCGCTTCTGAGCAAGTGCATGTCCGTGCCAGCGATCGTTTGGTCGTTTTGAAAATGGATGCTGTGAAAGTAGGGGAGGCTCCCAAAGCGCCAGAAGTGCCTACTGATGCTGATGCCCCGAAGGAGACCAAATAATGACGTTGACACTTGGACACTATTTGTCATTGGGCGCCATGTTGTTTGCCCTCTCGGTCATCGGTATCTTTTTGAACCGAAAGAATTTGATTGTTTTGTTGATGGCCATTGAACTCATGCTCTTGGCTGTCAATATGAATTTTGTGGCTTTCTCTCACTACTTGGGTGACATGCACGGACAAGTTTTCGTGTTCTTCATCTTGACAGTGGCAGCTGCCGAGTCCGCTATCGGTTTGGCCATCTTGGTGCTTTTGTTCCGCAATATGAACAGCATCAATGTGGATGAACTTGATTCGCTCAAGGGTTAAAAGGTTAAAAGAACATGAGCCAAACCCTCAACGCTTCTACGCTGCTTGCAGTGCCTATGGCTCCCTTGGTGGGCGCTGTATTGGCAGGCATTTTCGGTACGCAATTTGGTGGTAACTGGATCGGTCGCCGCCTCACACACACGCTCACTATTTTGGGTGTGCTCATTGCATTCATTTTGTCAGCCTCTACTTTGAAGAGTGTGGCCATCGATGGCGCGCGCTTCAATGAAACCCTCTATACCTGGATGACTGTGGGCGGCCTCACCATGGAGGTGGGTTTCATGGTCGATGGCCTCACCGCCATGATGATGTGTGTCGTCACCTTTGTGTCGCTCATGGTTCACATCTACACCATTGGCTACATGGAGGAAGACGAAGGTTACAACCGTTTCTTTGCCTACATCTCTTTGTTCACTTTCTCCATGCTGATGCTCGTTATGAGCAACAACATGTTGCAGCTGTTTTTTGGCTGGGAAGCCGTGGGCTTGGTGTCTTACCTTCTTATTGGTTTTTGGTTCAACAAACCCACCGCCATTTTTGCCAACATGAAAGCCTTCTTGGTGAATCGAGTCGGTGACTTTGGCTTTATCTTAGGCATCGGCCTCATTGCGGCCTACACGGGCACCCTGAATTACACAGAAGCATTTGCCCAAGCAGCAGACCTCAGTGCCCTCACATTGCCTGGCACTTCATGGATGTTGGTCACTGTCATTTGCATTTGCTTGTTCATTGGTGCGATGGGCAAGTCGGCTCAGTTTCCTTTGCATGTGTGGTTGCCAGACTCCATGGAAGGCCCCACACCCATCTCAGCTTTGATTCACGCCGCCACCATGGTCACGGCGGGCATTTTCATGGTGGCACGCATGTCACCTTTGTTCGAGTTGTCTGAAACCGCCTTGAACTTCATCATGATCGTTGGTGCCATCACGGCCTTGTTCATGGGCTTCTTGGGCATCATCCAAAATGACATCAAGCGGGTGGTGGCCTATTCCACCTTGTCGCAATTGGGCTACATGACAGTGGCATTGGGCGCATCAGCCTATTCTGTGGCTGTGTTCCACCTTATGACGCACGCCTTCTTCAAAGCCCTGCTGTTCTTAAGTGCAGGCTCGGTCATCATGGGCATGCACCACAACCAAGACATTCGTTACATGGGCGCCGTGCGCAAGTACATGCCCATCACTTGGATCACTTCCTTGCTGGGCTCTTTGGCTTTGATCGGCACGCCTTTCTTCTCAGGTTTCTACTCCAAAGACAGCATCATTGAAGCAGTGCACGAAAGCCAATTGGCTGCTGCTGGCTTCGCCAACTTTGCAGTCTTGGCTGGCGTATTTGTCACTGCCTTCTACTCTTTCCGCATGTACTTCTTGGTGTTCCATGGCAAAGAGCGCTATGACCAGAAACCCGATGCACACCACGGCGATCACCATGATGACCACGGCAGCCACAGCCCTCACGAGTCGCCTTGGGTGGTCACAGTGCCTCTGATTTTGTTGGCCATTCCGTCGGTGGTCATTGGTTACATGACCATCCATCCCATGCTATTTGGCGAGTTCTTCAAAGATGCCATCTTCATCGATGCTGAAAAGCATGCTGGTATGAAAGCATTGGCGGATGCCTTCCATGGCCCAGTGGCCATGGCTTTGCACGCAGTGACCACAGCACCGTTTTGGCTTGCCTTGGCGGGTGTGGTGGTGGCTTGGTACATGTACCTGATCAACCCTGCAGTGCCTGCTGCCATTGGCCGTGCCTTGCGTCCGTTGGTGGTTCTGCTTGAGAACAAGTACTACATGGACTGGATCAATGAAAACATTTTGGCGCGCGGCGCACGTGCCTTGGGCAATGGTCTGTGGAAAGTCGGCGACCGCACCTTGATTGACGGCTTGCTTGTGAATGGCTCTTGGAAGTTGGTGGGAATGGTCTCTAACTGGACGCGTAAGTTGCAAACGGGTTATCTGTACCACTATGCCTTGGTCATGATCTTGGGTATCTTTTTGCTCATGACGTACTTCGTTTGGCTCAACAAATAAGGATTTACAAAATGGGAATGTTGAGCCTTGCCATATGGACGCCTATTGCGTTTGGCATTGTTTTATTGGCCTTGGGCCGTGATGAACAAGCGCAATCTGTGCGCTGGTTGTCGCTGGTCGGCGCCGTTGTAAGTTTCTTGGTCACGCTGCCTTTGTATGCGGGTTTCGTGCTTGATACCGCTGAGATGCAATTTGTCGAAAAAGCCTCTTGGATTGAACGTTTCAATGTGAACTACCACTTGGGTGTTGACGGCATCTCTTTGTGGCTCGTCATTCTGACGGCATTCATCAATGTGGTTGTGATCATTGCGGGTTGGGAAGTCATTACACGCAAAGTGAACCAATACATGGCCGCTTTCTTAATCCTGTCTGGGTTGATGATTGGCGTGTTCTCAGCCTTAGACGGCTTGTTGTTCTACGTGTTCTTTGAAGCCACGCTTATTCCCATGTATTTGATCATTGGTATTTGGGGCGGCCCAAACAAAATCTATGCAGCCTTCAAGTTTTTCTTGTACACCTTGTTGGGCTCTCTCTTGACCTTGATCGCGTTGATCTTCTTGTACATCCAATCGGGCGGCAGTTTTGACATTGCAACTTGGCATGAACTGCCTTTGTCTGCGACAGCACAAAACTTTTTGTTCTTTGCATTCTTTGCGGCCTTTGCGGTCAAGGTGCCGATGTGGCCCGTTCATACTTGGTTGCCCGATGTGCACGTTGAAGCGCCTACAGGCGGCTCTGCTGTGCTGGCGGCCATCATGTTGAAACTGGGTGCCTACGGTTTCTTGCGTTTTTCTATGCCCATTGCACCCGATGCAGCGCAAGAATGGGGCACCTTCATGATTATCTTGTCCTTGGTAGCCGTGATCTATGTGGGCTTGGTTGCCATGGTGCAGCAAGACATGAAAAAACTGGTGGCGTATTCATCCGTGGCGCACATGGGCTTCGTGACCTTGGGCTTCTTTATCTTCAACCCGCTGGGCGTGTCGGGTGGCTTGGTGCAAATGATTGCTCATGGTTTTGTGTCAGCGGGCATGTTCTTGTCAATTGGCGTGCTGTATGACCGTGTTCACTCGCGAGAAATTTCAAGCTACGGCGGTGTGGTCAACACCATGCCCAAGTTTGCAGCTTTCGCTTTGCTGTTCGCCATGGCCAACTGCGGTTTGCCAGGCACTGCAGGGTTTGTTGGTGAGTGGATGGTCATTTTGGGTGCTGTTAAGTTTGACTTCGTGGTGGGCCTGTTGGCCGCCTCTGCCTTAATCTTTGGCGCTGCTTACACCCTCTGGATGTTCAAGCGCGTTTACTTGGGCCCTGTCACCAACGACGATGTGAAAGAACTCACAGACATCAATGCGCGTGAGTTCACAGTCATGGCCTTGCTGGCCATTGCGGTGCTTTACATGGGCTTGTACCCTAAACCATTCACCGATGTGATGGAAGTCTCTGTGGCCAATTTGTTGGAGCATGTCGCTGTTTCCAAATTGCCTTGATCGCTTGTGGTCAGCTGAAACTTTAAAATAGAGAGAATAGACATGATTGACTCAACCAGCTGGATGACGGTTTACCCAGAAATCGTGTTGCTGGTCATGGCCTGCGTGATCGCGCTGGTTGACCTGCTGGTCACAAGCCCTAAGCGCACTGTGACTTATGTTTTAAGCTTGGTGTCCCTTGGCGGCGTGGCTTTACTGCATGCCTTCTACGCTGATTCAGGTCACACGCTTTATGGCTTTGGCCGTTTGGTGGTCAGTGACCCCATGGGCCATTGGCTCAAGTGCTTCGCCACCATCGCCGTCATGGTGACCTTGGTGTATGCACGCCCTTACGCAGCCGATCGCGACATGTTGCGCGGGGGCGAAATTTTCAGCTTGTCTGTGTTTGCATTGCTGGGCATGAGTGTCATGATTTCAGGCCAAAACTTTTTGGTTTTGTATTTGGGACTTGAATTGCTCACTTTGTCTAGCTATGCCTTGGTGGCCTTGCGCCGCGACAACGCACAGGCCACTGAGGCGGCCATGAAGTACTTCGTCCTGGGTGCCATGGCTTCTGGTTTCTTGTTGTATGGCATGTCCATGCTTTATGGTGCGACAGGTTCTTTGGACTTGGCGACTGTTTTTAAAGTCATTGCAAGCGGCCAAGTGAAACACCAAGTGTTGGTGTTTGGTTTGGTGTTTGTGGTGTCTGGGTTGGCATTCAAGCTGGGTGTGGTGCCTTTCCACATGTGGGTACCCGATGTTTACCAAGGTGCTCCCACAGCGGCTACCCTCATGATTGCGGGTGCGCCTAAGTTGGCCGCATTTGCCATCACCATTCGTTTGTTGGTAGAGGGCTTGTTGCCGATGGCCATCGATTGGCAGCAAATGTTGGCCCTCTTAGCCATTGCCTCATTGTTGGTTGGTAACTTGGCGGCCATTGCACAAACAAATCTGAAGCGTATGTTGGCTTATTCCACCATTGCGCAAATGGGTTTCGTGCTGATTGGTTTGATGTCTGGCGTGGTCAGCGGCAATGCGGCCATGGGAGCCAACGCCTACAGCTCAGCCATGTTCTATGTCATCGGTTATGTCCTCACCACCTTGGGAACATTCGGCATCATCTTGTTGTTGGCCCGTCAAGGTTTTGAGAGCGAAGAAATTACCGATCTGGCCGGCTTGAACAACCGCAGTCCTTTGTATGCAGGCGTCATGGCCATCTGCATGTTCTCCTTGGCAGGCATTCCACCCATGGTGGGCTTTTATGCGAAGCTCTCTGTGTTGCAGGCCTTGGTTGCCTCTGGCCAAACAGCCGACATTGCCTTGGCTGTGTTTGCAGTGGCCATGTCGCTCATTGGCGCTTTCTACTACTTGCGCGTTGTGAAGGTCATGTACTTTGATGAAGCTGTCACAGCCACCACAGTCACTGCTGACACAGATGTGCGCATTGTGTTGTCATTGAATGGCTTGTTGGTCTTGGTCTTGGGCATTGTGCCCGGCGCCTTAATGTCACTGTGCGCACAATCAGTGTCCCAGATGCTGGCCAATTGAGCATGGACCATCATCAGGTGCATGCACCTCTGATTGAAACCGAGCTGAGGCTCCAAGACCGTTTCAGCGGTGCGAATAGACTCGCATGAAAGTTCTCAATCTCCAGTGCGCAAGCATGCACACCTTCGAAGGCTGGTTTGGTTCAGAGGAGGACTACCAGTTGCAGCGTGAAAGAGGATTGGTAGCTTGCCCTCTGTGTGCGAACGCTGAAGTCCGCAAATTGCCATCGGCTCCTCGTTTGAATTTTGGCGCCACAGCACCTCAGCAGTTGAAGTCTGAAGCCTCTCATGATCATGACGAATCGGGTGGTGCGAGTGTTGACGCAGCGTCTCATTTGCCAGCCATTACCAATCCCACAATGGACTTTGCCAATCTAATCAGCCTGCCTGTGGCACATGCCAATCCTGAATCCATGCAACTCATGCAAGCGGCATGGATGAAAATGGTTAAACATGTGATGGCCAATACCGAGGATGTCGGTAAAAACTTTGCTGAGGAAGCGCGAAAGATGCACTACGGTGAATCAGAAGAAAGAAATATTCGCGGCAAGGCTTCATTCGAAGAAACACAAGAACTGTTGGATGAGGGCATTGATGTATTGCCTTTGCCAGTGCCCGATGCCCTCAAGGGCGGGCTTCAATAGATCTTTAAAGCAGGCCTTTTCAGGCGCCGTACCAGTCTTTCACGGCTGCAACATACCGGTGTACGCCTTCAGCCACGCTGGCGGCCTCTAAAGCGCCGTAGGACAAACGTTGATAGTTGGCCTCTTGCGTGTTGGTCAGACCAAATGCAAAGCCTGGAATAGACGCGACTTTGAATTTTTCCGTCATGACGCGATTGAACTCAATGGCTTGGATACCTTCAGCCAATCCGGGTAGTTTCATGAGCACATAAAAAGCACCTTGCGTCTGAGGAAACTGAACCAGTTCGCCTAAACCTTCTAGCGCTTTGTAGACAGTTTGGCGCACTTCGCTCAATGCTTTGACCTTGGGTTCAACCCAGTTTCGTCCTAGCTTTAAAGCCTCTAAGGCCAACAATTGTGATGGCATAGGCGCACAAATGAGGTTGGTGTCTTGGACCTTGTTCATGGCATCAAACAAGTTGACGGGAAATATCACGTAGCCTACTCGCCAACTGGCCATGCCGTAGTTTTTAGACATGGAGTAAAAAGACAAGGTGTGCTTCATGGCACCCGGAATGCTGGCGGGAGAAAAGTGCTTGGCACCCTCATAAGTGAAATACTCGTAGGCTTCGTCGCTAAAGTGGTAGAGCCCATGCTGTGCGCAAAGGGCATTGACAGCCCTTAGAGATGCTTCTGAATAAACAGCACCCGTGGGGTTGTTGGGCGAGACCGTCAAAATGGCTCGGGTGCGCGGCGTGATGGCCGCAGCCACGGCCTCAACATCGAGGCTCCAGTCTGGGTGGGTGGGCACGGGCACCGGAATGCAGCCACACATGCGAATGGCCATTTCTTGATTGAAATAAAACGGCATCGGCAAGATGAACTCATCACCAGGGTCGGCCACTGCTAAAACAGAGTTTAAGAAAGCCATGTTGCTGCCTGCAGTCACCATGACCATGGCTTGTGTTCCAAGCTTGATTTGGTTTTCTTGTGCCAGTTTGTTGTGAATGGTTTCAATCAACCCAGGGTGGCCGCTGACGCCCAGGTATTTATGCAGGCTGCCATCGCCCATCAGGCTGGGCAGAGCCGCAATGGCTTGAGGTGGAGGACCATAATTGACAACGCCCTGACCCAAAGAAATGGTGCCTGGATTGTTACGCACAAATGCGGCAATGGTGGGGATGATGGGGGTGTCGACCCCCTCCATCCGATAGGCGGGATGCTTCATGTGAAAACCAATCAGTGCTTGAATTCTGTACAGATTTTAAGGGAAGTCATCTTGGAATGAAAATCAACTCGATTTCATTTCTTGTTTGGATCGTGAACATTGATACATAATGCAAGCAAATCAATTTGTTTGACCTAAGGACTGTTGCGTGCTCTTCGATCATTGCGCTAAGTGTCAGAGTTGTTGTCATGTCGATTCAGGCTTTGGAACGCTCGAGATTACCCTCACTAAGCAAGAAACCAAAGTGTTTCGCCATTTGTGCATTGAAGATCAATGTGAACATTTGGGCGAGAATGGCTGTAATTTGGGTGATCGTAAACCCTTGAGTTGTCAGTTATACCCCTTGTCATTTGACCCAGAGCTTAAAAAATACTATTTTGATGCCGATTGTCCTTTGTTACCCGAATACAAGCGGCAACTCAAAGATTCAGGCAGTGATGCCTCCAATCACTTTCGTGAAATGAACACGCTCATCGAAGAAATGAAAGTGGTTGATCCCAAGTTCTTAAGCCGGAACCATGAAATTGATTTGGACTTTTTTGAATTGGTGCCCTTGCGCCAACCCAGTCACCTGAAGAAACCTCAACATGAGCGATAGCCCAAGCAATCTGCTTGCCGTTGAAGAATGCCATGTCGGCTTGGCTTTAGAGGTGGACGATATGCGGGTTGGTTATCAAACTTGGAACCAAGACAATTTGTGCGTAGAAAGTCACCACGAGGATATTTTGTACTACACCTCGAGATGGGATGCCTTGTGCCCCTACATCGATGTCACGCCAGAGATGTTGCAAATGGCGGCCAAGCCTTTTATCGTTTATGCGGTACCCCCTGAGAGCCCTTATGGTGTGCCTATCAATGACAAATACGGATTGGTCGATGTGGCTGCAGAGGGCTTCTGGACCGAACCCAGACGGCAACGGAAATTCAAGGAATTAGAAAAATTATGCAAACGCTTGACTGTCACTGAAAGTGTGGTGCCTGGGCATGCTTTGAGCATCGAGGATGTCTATGAAATGGGGGGAGTGCACTTTGATGCCTTCTATATTCACCCAGAAGAAGTGGCAGGTTTTGTGGACTACATTCAAAATTTGGATGTGTTAATTATTCGTGCATTCTCTGAAGAAGGCGACTTGGTGCTCACGGATGTTTCTATCTTGTTGCCTGAGCGAAAACAAGTTTATGGCAGTTTTTGTCAGTGGAACCCGTTGTATAAAAACAGATCGCCCGGGATTTTTGCATGCCTATTGGCTTCAAAGTGGGCGGCCAAGAATGGCTACCATTGTTACAACTTGGGGCCGGTTGACGACTATGGTTACAAAGCCTTATTTGTGACCCATTTTGAACCTATCTTTGCTGTGGCCATGACCGATAAAAATCACCCATTGGCCTTAGATACCAAATCACCCTTGCACACCGACTTCAGCCCCGATGTTTGGAATCAGATCAACAGGCCGAAATGAAGTGATTGGATGAGGCGCCCTCATTCAAAGTGATGTTCTTCGTCAAAAGCCAGGTCGTAGTCAAAAAATAATTCTTCACCCACTTTAATTTTTCTGAGCGCCACAAGCTCATTATTTTTTAAATATCCGATATTCGGCTTTTTAGAATGGTTCATGTAAAAAGCCATGTTCATTGCGTTAAGGCCAATGGACGGAATGAGGTGTTCGTCTTTGTCGTAGTAGCAAAACATTCGAACCTCTTTTTGAACGCTGGCCGGCAGTTTTTTGATTTCTTTCTTGGAAAACGAAAACTCTTTGATTTTTAGCAAACTAACCAATGGATGAGCCTCCTTTGGGATGTCTCTGATGGCAAATACGCCAATGCCGTGAATGGGTGAAACGCCTAGCCTGCAGTACACCTCTGTTTGAAGGTGTTTTAAAATTCTTGCTTTATCGATGGCCATCACTGCTCCACTTTGCGGTATCGTTGTATGTTAACGACATGTGATCTTTTATGAAATACAAAACAACAGAGCTCATTTCATTTGCAGTCAACTTATTGCAGTCCGCGGGCCTGCCCGCTGACAAGGCAAAGTCTGTGGCCGAAGTACTGGTAGAGGGTGACTTGCTGGGCCATACAACCCATGGCCTTGCTTTGCTGGCGCCCTACTTGGCAGAAATTGAAAAAGGCAGCATGCGCATTGAGGGTGAGCCGGCCGTCGTTTCTGACTTTCCTGCGGCCCTCACATGGGATGGCAATCGATTGCCTGGCCCTTGGTTGGTCTTGCAAGCCATCCAAGTGGCCATCGATCGAGCCAAATTGCAGGGCACCTGCACGGTCGTGATCAGACGCAGTCATCACATCGCATGCCTAGCGGCGTACCACCAGCGCGCCACCGATCAGGGCATGCTGATGCAGTTGCATTGCTCAGATCCCAACTCTAAAAGTGTGGCACCCTTTGGTGGCTTAGAGCCTGTTTTTACCCCCAACCCTGTCTCATATGGCTTGCCCACTTCACACATACCCATTTTGGTGGATGTGTCTACTTCAGCCACTACCAATGGCATGACAAACCGTTTGTATGCAGAGAAGAAGCCGCTTCCTGCAGCCTGGGTCATGGATGGGCATGGCCATTCAAGTACCGACCCAGCGGTGCTCTTTCAGGACCCCAAGGGCACCATCCTGCCATTAGGTGGCATGGACTCGGGCCACAAAGGCTATGGCTTAAGTTTGATGGTTGAAGCCTTCACGGGCGGCTTGGCGGGCCACGGCCGCGCTGATCCTGCTGAAGGGTGGGGCGCCACTGTTTTTCTGCAGATCATGGATCCGAATGCATTTGGGGGCAGAATCGCCTATGAAAGGCAAATGGACCAAGTCGTGGCCAATTGCCACAAGTCCAAGCCTGCCAAGCCTGATCAGCAAGTCAGAACGCCTGGTGAAAGAGGCTTGCAACATAAAGCCGAAAGCCTCTTAAATGGTTTAGCGCTTTATCCAAGCATCATGCCCATGCTGTTGCCATGGGCCAACAAATTCAAGCTTCAAGCACCTCAGGACATTTGAGAAGGGCTGGGTTTGGCCCACAGCTTGGCAATCAAAGGCCATGACCAAACCAGAAAGCACAGCACGGCAAGGCCAAGCGCAATGGGACGGGCAAAGAAGGCACCCAAGTCACCGTTCGATTTGATCATCGATGTGATGAAGTTTTCTTCCAACATGCCGCCAAGTACCACGCCCAAAATAGCCGGTGCGATGGGAAAACGATTGGCTTCTAAGATGTAAGCCAAGATGCCGGCAACCAGCATGATGCCTACTTCAAACATAGAGTTGTTGATGGCAAATGTGCCTACGATGCAGAACAGCAAGATGAGTGGCATCAGGATTTCTCTGGGTACTCGCAGAATGCGTTTTGCAACCTTGATGCACAAAATGCCAAGGGGAATCATGATGATGTTGGCCAAAATAAAGAGTAAAAATACTGCGTAAATATTTTGCGGATTGGTGGTGAACAGCGTGGGGCCAGGGTTCATGTTCTTCATGTAAAGCACCCCAATCACAATGGCTGTGATGGAGTCGCCAGGAATACCAAACACCAAGGCGGGAATCCAAGCGCCCGCCAAGGCGCTGTTGTTGGCGGCCCCTGATTCGACAATGCCTTCCACATGGCCTGTGCCAAACTTTTCGGGTTCTTTGGAGAATTTTTTACTCATGGCGTAAGACATCCAAGCGGCAATGTCTGCGCCTGCACCTGGCAATGCGCCAACAGCAGTGCCCAAAACACTGCCACGAAGAATTTGCACAGGATATTTTTTCGCCAATGCCCATTGACCCGCCATGACGCTGCCAACCTTTTCGACAACCAATTCAGCGGGTGGGCTGGTATCGACGACGTATCGAATAATTTCTGAAATGGCAAACATGCCAATCATCATGGCAATCATGCCAATGCCGCCCGTCATTTCTGCATTGCCAAAGGTGAATCGAGGGAAGCCTGCTGGATTGCCAAGACCAACACACGCAACCAAAAGTCCAAGCAGCAGTGTGGTGACACCTTTGAGTGGTTGGTTAGACGTGATGAAAACAGCGCAAGTTAAACCTAACAGGACCAACCAGAAGTATTCGAATGAGCTGAAATTCAAGGCAAAGTCTGCCAGTGCAGGGGCCGCTAAGATCAATACCACAGTGCCAAATAGACCGCCCACTGCAGAGAAAACCAAGCCAGCACCTAAAGCCAGTTCGGCTTGCCCCTTTTTTGTCATTGCAAAAGCTTCATCGGTGTATGCCGCAGACGCTGGAGTACCTGGAATGCGCAACAAGCAACCGGGAATGTCGCCAGAGAAAATGGCCATGGCCGTGGCTGTCACCATGGCCGCAATGGCGGGGATTGGGGGCATGAAAAATGTGACAGGCACCAGCAAAGCGGTGGCCATGGTGGCGGTGAGGCCGGGCACTGCACCTACAAAAAGTCCATAGAGTGCAGCAATCACCATCACCATCAAGGTGTAGGGATCGAAGACCATCGAAAATGCTTGGTCAATGGCTGTCCACATAGAGAAACTCCTATTTCATGCAACTGACTGAAAAATCAATGTGAACAACTCACCACGCCCAAGGTGTGAGAATGCCCCAAGGTAGAGGAACTCGAAGCAGTTTGTAGAAAGCGAAATGAACCACCAGTGTGGCTATACCGGCAACCAGAAGTGCACGCCGCCATTGAACCTTGAGCGCTTTGAACAATGCCACCAAAATTAAAAAACCGGTGGGCAAAAAGCCAAGATGGTTGGCTGCAGCGATGTAGAACACCACGCTAGCCAAAAGGACACAAAGTGCCACGATGTGGCGCGGCGAATGGACCCAATCCTCCCACGCAAACCACGCGCTTGGCTCACGACTGCGCAGGCCCTTGATGACCATCAAGGCACCAGTGATGCACAAGCCAACGGCAATCAGTCCTGGAAATAAGGCGGGGCCAACAGGCTGACCCGGAATATTGGGAAACCCCCTGATGGCAAAGAGCACCAAAGCGCCCAATGCCAAAAAGAAGAATCCAAAAAGCGCGTCATGAATCTTCATGACTTACTTCACCAGGCCAACAGCTTTCATGGTTGCGCCCAGTTCTGAGTTTGATTTCACCATGAATTTGGCGAAGTCATCGGGGCCCGCATAGATGACGCCAAAGCCACGACTGGCCATGAACTCGTTGTACTCTTTGCTGGCAGCTACTTTGCGAACAGACTCTGCCAACTTATCGCGGATGGGGGCGGGTAAGCCCTTTGGCGCCACAATGCCGCGCCATGCAGCCATGGTCCAGTCACTGCCAAGGGCTGCTTTCAAGGTGGGTACATTGGGATAAAGGGAAGAGGGCTTGTCGTTCATGATGGCCAAGCTTTTAACTTTGCCAGCATCAATCAAAGAGCGAGCTTCAGGCAGTGACACTGGCGCCACTTCAATACCGCCGGCGACCATGTCTTGTAAGCCTGGCGCTGCACCATTACTTGGCACCCATGGCAATGCAGCAGGGTCAATTTTTTGATCGCGCAAAAGACCCGCAATGGCCAAATGCCAAATGCCCCCTTGCCCTGTGCCGGATGCTTTGAATTTACCAGGGTTGGCTTTGATGGCGGCCAATAATTCATTCACCGTTTTATAGGGTGAGTCTGCACGCACTTGAACGCCTGCTGGGTCGGCATTGACCAGCCCAATGGGCGTGTAAGAGGCGCTGGTGAGTTCGGTGAGGCCTTGCCAATGCATCATGCCAATTTCAACGGTGGCCAAGCCAATGGTATAACCATCCGGCTGGGCTGATGCAATGGCTGCATGTCCCACGACGCCACTGCCACCTGTGCGATTCACCACTGTCACGGGCTGGCCTAATTCTTTTTCCAACAGGCTACCAATGATCCTAGCCGTTGCGTCGGTGCCACCGCCGGCGCCCCAAGGGACGATGAGCGTGATGGGGCGAGCCGGATAATTTTGCGCTGCGGCGGGCAATGCGCTGACAACGCTAAGCAGTCCCAATAAAGCACTGGCCAACAAACGACGACGGGGGAATACAGACATGGCGAACTCCTTAAAAGTTGGGTTGAACACGGTTTTGTTCAAGGTGCTCAAGTTACGCCTTTTTTGGCATGATGGCATTAGGGTGAACCCAATGTTTGGTCTGAAATCAGGTGTTTGTCAGCCTGCTTCTGTTTTGGACCCAATGCGTGAGCATTGATGCTTAAGATCTTCTGGCCAAGGGTAAGTTCAAGAGAAGATTTTGCGGTTTGATTTTAAGAAGCTGCTGCGTGTCCATGGCCATGGCCAAATAAACAGGCTTGCCCGACACTTCGCTTAGCATGTCGCTGGGGTTTTCAAAGTTCAGCACAAACAAGCACAGCATTCTTCTTTGGCTGTCTTCGTCAATGGTACTGCCTGTGTACAAATCATTCAGCATGCCACTGGCTTGGGCGTCTAGACCCACATGCCATACCCAATGTGCGTCTTCAATTTCACGGGCTGTTTGGATGCTTACTTTTGTAGCCGTCAAGTGAAGAACCCAGCGTTCCAAAACTTGGCAAAAAGCTGAAATCAGGTCTTGGCCTAAATTCAGGCAGGCCACCATGTCAAAGCGCTCACTGCGATCCCAGTAGGTGTCTTGATTGCTTTCTTGAATGACATCAAGGTCCACCGTTCTAAGGGGAATGCCGCCTTGTTTGAGCAACTCGCCCACGCTGCCAAAGCCACTTTCAAGCGCATGCCGCTCAACGGTTTCGTAATCGGCCGACATGACCGAGCCGTCATCGAGCACCGATATTTTTTGAGTTCTGAAAAGCAGTTCTGCTGCCCGTACTTCAAGCGGCGTGCAGTCATTGCCCAAAACATGTTGCACCAAGACTTGTGTAATTTGATTGACCAACACGGGCGGCACATCGACGCCTGCGCCTTCAAACAAGGCCCAGTAGCTGGCTTCTAAAGTGGGCTTTGCCAAAATGCGATCGCGAAAGCGCAGCCAAACGCGCATATTTTCTGCGGCGTCTGGGTCTTGTATCTGTGCCAGATCGGGAGCTTGCAGATTGAGCCGAGGATTTTCGATCAGGCGCTCATGAATTTGAATCTCATGGGCGCATGAACTTTCAATCGGCGCCAATTCTGGCCGAAGCAGCAAGACCCTCAAGAAATCATCGGTGACTGTGAGGTGACCGCGCGCATCCGTTTTCAGTTGGGCATAGCCTGCATGGGGCCAAAGACTTTGCGCTGAATCACTCATCGTTTTTGAAAATTTCTAAGGGGAGGTCAAATTAAACGGGCTTCTTGCCGCGTGGAATGATGGTCGTGGTTTTTTGGATTGGACGCTCTGTGTCCACAGCGATGGTTTTAGGAGGAGATGTATCCTTCCTTGGTTTTTTGGACTCTTTGTTGGACTTTTGTTGACCTTTGGCCATGGTGACACCTTGAGGTAGTTAAGTCCCCAGTTTAAGCGAGGCACAATCAATACCCAACACAAAGCGCATGATCGCTGTGCATTTTCAGGGTTTCTCATGACAATTTTTCACATTCCGACAGATGAGGTAGAGCTGACGGCAGTTCGATCACAAGGCCCAGGTGGGCAGAATGTGAACAAAGTCTCGAGCGCCATTCAGCTGCGCTTTGATGTAGGGGCTTCAAGTTTGCCCCCCGAGCTGAAGGAGCGGGTGCTGGCGCTTCGGGACCATCGGCTTACCAAGGGCGGCGTCGTGGTCATTAAGTCGCAAGAGCACAGAAGCCAAGACATGAACCGGATGGCGGCCTTGCTGCGGCTTCATGACCTGCTGGAGTTGGCTGCCTTGGTGCAAAAGCCGCGCAAGCCCACCCGGCCAACCAGAAGTTCTCAAGTGAAGCGCATAGAAAGCAAAGTCAAGCGAGGCCAGACCAAAGCCCTGCGGGGCAAGGCCAGTTTCTCTGATTAAGCCTCAGACATGTTTCGGTCAACCCATTGCAAAGCCTGATTCAAAACGGCCTCACCTTCGGCCTCAAGCACCGTTCGCTGCGGCAGGCTTCTGAGCCAAGTGATTTGTCGTTTGGCCAATTGGCGTGTTGCAAAAACACCGCGATCTCGCAATTCAGACATGGACAGCGTGCCGTCTAGCGCCTCCCAAGCTTGCCTGTAGCCAACGCACCTCATGGCGGGCAAATCTGGCGTCAAGTCACCTCTGGCACGCAAGACTTTAACTTCGTCCAAAAATCCATGCGACAGCATGTCGTCGAAGCGCTGCTCAATCCTTTTGTGCAACCAAGATCGGTCTTTGGGTTCTAGGCTTAAGATGGGGACATTGGCCCATTGCAATGCCGCTGAATTGTATGGCTTTGAAGTGGAAGCTTGAGTGGGGGCTAAATTGATTTGATGAAAACTCGACAAAGGTTTGCCTGAAATTCTGAAAACTTCTAGGGCTCTTGAAATGCGTTGACTGTCGGCGGGTGCTAAGCGTGCGGCCGTGAGGGGGTCAACTTGGCTGAGCAAGGCATGCATGGCAGGCCAACCCAATTTCTCGGATTCAGTTTGAATGACTGCGCGAATCACTGCATCTGCTCCTGGCATGTCGTTCAAGCCTTCCATCAAAGCTTTGAAATACAGCATGGTGCCACCCACCAAAATCGGCATTTTGCCGCGGCGGCGAACATCTAAAATACAGACCAATGCGTCGTGGGCAAATTCGGCTGCGCTGTAGGCATTCAGCGGATCTCTGATATTGATCAGGTGATGAGGCACCGATGCCAATTCTTGGGCAGAGGGTTTGGCGGTGCCAATGTCCATGCCTTTGAAAACCAAGGCGGAGTCAACACTGATGATCTCAGCGCCACCCTGTTCTTGAAGATACGCAGCAATTGCCAATGCCAAGCCAGTCTTACCACTGGCGGTAGGTCCGGCGATGGCGAGCGCTTGAGGCTTCATGCTGTTTCGCGTTTTGAGATGAGGGGGATTTTGCGCACACCAAACCAAGCAATTAAAACCAAGCAACTAGACCACAACAACAAACCGTGTGCCAATGCCAAAAGTGGATCGCTCATGTGCGTGCCAATCCAAGTCCCCATGCCAAACGCCACCAACATCATGGAAAAACCATTCAAGGCTGAAGCAGTGCCTGCCATTTCTGGAAAGGGTGCAATGCAGCCACTTTGACCGCAAGGTTGATGAACGCCGTGCGCCATCAAAAAGAAATTGATGGGAAGCATCACTGCCCAAGGGCCAAACCAAGATTGCCCAGGTCCCCAATACGCGATTAACAGCATAAGAAGCCCAGAAAAAAAACTCATAAACCCTGCATATACAACGCACGTTTGAATATTGATTCGCAACAATAACCATCGGCAAATGAAAGTGCCCACGATGTAAGAAAGTGACATGGTGATCATGAGCAAGCCATAGAAGGTTTTACTCAAACCCATGCTTTGCGTAAAGATAAAAGCGGAGGTCGCGAGGAAAGTAAACAGCCCCGCAAAAGAAGCGGTGGACAATGCGCTGTAGGCTTGAAAAGTTGGGTTGCGAATGATTTTTTTTGTTGCGGCCCATAAACTTTTTGCTTCAAGGGCCTTTGGATTGAGTTGTTTCAAACTTTCATCGAAGTAAAGATAAATCAGCAAGCCCGTGGTGAGTGCAAAGAGCACCAAACTGCTGAGTGCCCAACGCCATCCCAGAAAATCAGTTAAGAAGCCGCCCACAGGTACGCAGGTGCAAGCAATGAGGCCCAAGCCAGAGAGTGCTTGGGACATGACTCTTGCACCTTCTATCGGCTCGTATAAATCTCGCACAACGGCGCGGGCTGCCATGACGCATGCACCCATGGCAACACCTTGAAGAGTTCGTGCAGCAATGAGTGCTTCTATGTTGGGCGCTAAGGCACATATGACAGCAGAGCCTGCATAGACAAAAATACCACCCAACAGGACGGGGCGCCGGCCCCATTTATCTGAGAGAGGCCCCCAAAACAATTGCGATGTTCCAAATGCAAGTAACAAAGCCGTTAAGGTGAGTTGCGCTTGGACCATGCTGGCACCAAAGTCTTGCGTCAGTGCAGGAAGGGCGGGCAGATACAAGTCGGTGGTAACGGGTTGCAAGCCGAGAAGCAGAGCTAACAAGAGAACGAACACGAAGTGGCTGCGAGGCAGACTGCCGGCTGGAACCGGAAGGGTCTGATTTATCGGTGTCATCAACGGCCTCTTAAAAATAAGGCATCTAATTCGCGCATACCCACCTGGCGCCAAGTGGGCCGTCCATGGTTGCATTGGTCGGAACGCTCGGTGGCTTCCATTTGCCTGAGCAGTGCGTTCATTTCATCCAAACTGAGTTTGCGGTTGGCGCGAACTGCACCGTGACAGGCCATGGTGGCCAATATTTCATTTTGGGCCCGCTGCACCACTGTGGCAGCGTCGTGTTGGGCCAGTTCAGCCAAGACGCTGCGCGCCAATTCAACACAATCGCCTTGTGCCAAAGATGTGGGCACAGCACGTACAGCCAATGTTTTGGCAGACAAAGCAGATACCTCTAGCCCTAATTGCATCAGCACATCAGCGCAACTTTCAGCCGTGGCAATTTCTTGCGGTGTGGCAGAGAATGAAGCAGGAATTAACAAGGGCTGGCTGGTAATTTGTGTGGTGTCGAGTTGTTGTTTAAGACGCTCATACACAATCCGTTCATGGGCTGCATGCATGTCAACCACCACCAAACCTTGGGTGTTTTCTGCCAAGATATAAACACCTTGAAGTTGCGCAATGGCTCGGCCCAAGGGCCATTCATGTTCAACTTGGCTGGCAACTGCTGAGGCTGTTTGCAATTGAATTTTTGCGCTAGAAAAACCTGCAGGACTTTCTTCTTCTACTTGAGGCGGCGTGCTCCACAAGGCTTTTAAATCTGCCATCGCTCTGGCAGGGTCTTCATACAAGCGATTGGCGCCAAATGCCATGCCGCGTTGTGCCCAGATGTTTTGCGCAGGGACGGACGACGGGGCAGTGGATGGCGAAGTCGATGGCGCAAAAGCGGACGTGGTCGAGAGAAGTTGTGCTCGGGGCACTGCCAATGCGCTTTCAATCGCGTATCGCATGGCTTGATGCACTTCCCGACTGTCGCGGAAGCGTACTTCAATCTTGGTGGGGTGAACATTGACATCCACACGCGTGGGGTCCATTTGCAAATACAACACATACACTGGCTGCCGATGGCCATGAAGCACATCTTCATAGGCACTGCGCGCGCCATGTGTAATGACTTTGTCTCGCACAAAGCGGCCATTGACATAAGCGAATTGTTGGTCAGCGCGCGCACGCGCTGCATCGGGTGTGCCAGCCCTGCCCCTGACATGCACGGGGCCAGAACGAAAATCGATGTTGACTGAAGAAGCCACAAACTCTTCACCCAAGACATCGGCCAAACGCTGATTCCAACCGGCCTCGCCTGGGTGACTGCGCCAATGCGCCACGATTTTGCCTTCATGCCAAATGGCAAAGCTCACTTCAGGGCGAACCAAGGCGTGGCGCCTCACGGCTTCAATGCAATGCGCCAGTTCGGTGTTTTCAGACTTTAAAAAATGTCGACGGGCTGGCGTTGAGAAAAACAATTCTTTCACCTCAACGGTGGTGCCGGTGGCCCTGGCTGCGGGTTTTACTTCCCCCGTTTGTCCGTCCAACACGAAGGCACTGGAAGCGCCCTCGATTCGCGACAAGAGGCTCATCTCAGAAACTGAGTTGATGGCGGCCAGTGCCTCGCCCCTGAAGCCCATGGTGGCCACGGACTCCAAGTCTTGAAGGCTCACAATTTTGCTGGTGGCGTGGCGCTTTAAAGCCACAGCTAACTCTTCTGCGGGAATGCCGCAGCCATCGTCTTCAACTGCAATCAGCCTGATGCCGCCCCCTAAAAGTCTAAGCGTGATCTGGCGAGCGCCTGCATCGATGGCGTTGTCGACCAACTCTCTGACCACAGAAGCAGGGCGCTCAACCACCTCGCCAGCCGCGATTTGGCTGATCAGCACATCGGGTAATTCACGGATAGATTGACGGGGTAAAGGTTCAGACATTTTCAAATTGTAGGTGCTTGGAGGTGGACATCACCTGTTGGGCATCTGGAATTGCGTCACAGGGGTCTGATAAACCGCCAAGCAAGGGATAATCCAAGGATGGATACCTTGATGCAATTGTTGGACTTTGTACTGCACGTTGACCGGTATTTGGGCGCCTTTGTGGCCCAGTACGGGGCCTGGGTCTATGCCCTTTTGTTTCTGATTATTTTTATCGAAACCGGTCTGGTGGTGATGCCTTTTTTACCAGGTGATTCTCTGCTTTTTGTGGTGGGAACCCTTTGTGGCACAGGGCATTTAAGCCTTCCTTGGGTCATGGGCTTGCTGGTTGTGGCGGCCATTTCTGGGGATCAATTGAATTACCGCATTGGCAGGTACTTTGGACCCAAGGTTTTTCAGTGGGAAAACTCTCGGTTTTTTAACCGAGCCGCTTTTGACAAAGCACACAACTTTTACGAAACCTATGGTGGCATCACCATTGTGTTGGCGCGTTTCATGCCGTTTGTGCGCACATTTGTCCCCTTTGTTGCGGGCGTGGCAGCCATGACACCTTCCAGGTTCGTGTTGTTCAATGTGGCAGGCGGTTTGATTTGGGTGTGTGGCCTAACGACAGCTGGCTATCTCTTTGGCGAAACCGACTTTGTGAAGGCCCATCTCAGTCAAATCATTTGGGCCATGATTTTTGTGCCAGGTTTGTTAGCGCTTTGGGGTGCTTGGCGCGCGCAGCAATCTTAAGTGAATGCCATTTTAAGTGGCGCGTTTTCGGGCCAGAGGTGGATTGCGTTCAAAGTACTTTTGCAAGCCCTTCACCAGAGCATCGGCGATGGTGTTTTGATAATGGTCATCAGACAATTTGGCCTCTTCATTGGGGTTACTGATGAAGGCCGTTTCAACCAAGACACTGGGAATATCGGGGGCCTTTAAGACTGCGAAACCCGCTTGCTCAACCTTGGGTTTGTGCAGCCTTCCAACGTTGCCTATTTCTCGCAAAATGGCACCGCCCAAATTCAAGCTGTCCTTAATTTGAGCGGATGTGCTCATGTCAAGCAGGGCTTGCTGCACTTGCGAATCTTTAACGCCGAAGTTCATACCGCCAATGAGGTCAGCTTTGTTTTCTTGCGAAGCCATCCACCTCGCTGCACTGCTGGAAGGGGCGCCATGACTCAATGCAAACACACTGGCACCCTGTGCGCTGGGTGTGAAAAATGCATCGGCATGCACACTCACAAATAAATCTGCTTGCACTTTTCTGGCTTTTTGGACGCGCACATGAAGGGGCACAAAGTAATCGGCATCACGCGTGAGGTAGGCGCGCATGGGGCTGCCCTTGACTTGGCTGGCATTGATTCGATCCCGAAGCTTCAAAGCGATTTGGAGCACCACATCTTTTTCCTTGGTGCCATTGGGGCCGATGGCTCCAGGGTCCTCGCCGCCATGACCTGCATCAATGGCCACCACAATCAATCTGTCGGTGATGGGGGCGGCTTGTACCGCAGGATGGCCAACGGAAGGGGCTTGTCCGTTTTGAGTGGCGGGGGCTGGTGCATTGGCGGAGCCTGCATTTGGATTTTTGTTGAGCCAGTCACTTAAAGCATCGCCGCTTTGAGTACGTTCTGCAATCCAACTCTCTAGAGGGTCCACAGGTGTGCTTGGGTAAAGATCCAAGACCAATCGGTGTTGATAAGTGCCCACTGGCATCAGTGCAAAAACTTGCGGCTGTACAGCTTGCTTCAAATCAAACACCATGCGCACCATACCGGGGCTGTTTTGAGCGACACGCACGCCAGTGATGTTGGGGTCATCTGGTTTGATTTTCCCCACCCATTCTTTGATGGAAGGATTTAAATCCAAGCCTTCAATGTCAATGGCCAAGCGGGGTGGTGAGGGTACAAACGTGTACTTGGTTTTCAGAGCAACATCCGATTCCAAGGTGACCCGTGAGTAGTCTTTGGCTGGCCACACTCGGACCGCCAGCAAGCTGGCACCTCGGCAAATGTCGGTCCAGCCTAGCATCAGGGCTAGGCCAGATGCTTTTAGCCAATCACGTCTTTGTAGGGGCATGGCGAGCGGCTTGAGAGTTTGCAAGGGCAGGGCTTAATTTGAGCAAGCCTAGCAAAATGGCAAGCCCTTTGCGCGTGTGTGTTTCGCAAATGACAAAACGGCCTTCTTGTTCGTTGACGGTGATGGCCAATTTCAAATCTGCGACTGGCAACATGCCGCGTGCTTGTTCGGGCCATTCGGCAATTTTTAATCCAGGACTGGCAAACAATTCGCGAAAGCCGGCTTCTTCAAATTCTTGAGGATCGTTGAAGCGGTAGAAATCGAAATGCCAAATGTTCAGAATTTGGGGGCTCATGGGAACACGGGTGGGTGTTAATTCCAAAAGCGCTGTGGCAAGCCTTGCCTCGTGGGGCTCGACCACTGCATAGGTAGGGCTTTTGATGCGTCCTTCAACCCCGAGCGCCTTCAGCAGGTGCCTGACAAAAGTGGTCTTGCCAGCCCCTAGATCACCCTGAAGTTCAACGTAGGCATCTCTGAGTTCAACTTGCTGAGCCAGAGCTTGCGCAAATTGTTGCGTATGGTTTTCATCCGACCATAGCCAACTGGCCGCGCCAAGGGGCTCGGGAGTTCCTACAATCTCTGGGTGAACAACACTCATCATTCTCTTTCTGGTCCTTCAGGCGCTGGCGCAATTGACACTGCTGCTTTGTGGTCTGAGTTGCAAATTGCCGCTCAGGAACTGGGATTTTCTCAAATTGGCGTGACAGGTGTGGATTTAACCGAAGCTGAGCCAGGGCTTCAGGCTTGGCTGGCTGCCGAGTTCCATGGCAGCATGAACTATATGGCAAGCCATGGCCTAAAACGTGCCAGGCCGGCAGAATTGGTGCCTGGCACGCTCAGTGTCATCACGGTTCAAATGGATTATTTGCCTGGCAATCTGCCTGACTTGTCGGCAGAGTCTGAAGGACAAGCGTTGAATCGGCCCACTCAAGGCGTGGTTTCTGTGTATGCCAGAGGTCGGGACTATCACAAGGTGATGCGCAGCCGACTGCAAAAACTCCAACATCGCATGGCCGAATTGTTAGGCCCCTTTGGTCACAGAGTGTTTACCGATTCGGCGCCGGTTATGGAAGCCGAGTTGGGGGTTCGAAGTGGTCAGGGGTGGCGCGGTAAAAATACATTGGTCTTGCAAAGAGAAGCGGGCTCCTTTTTCTTTTTGGGGGAATTGTTTGTTGACCTTGCGTTGCCAAGCACAGAGGCCATCACATCGCATTGCGGTTCATGCACAGCCTGCATTGACCTGTGCCCAACCCAAGCCATTGTGGCGCCGTATCAGTTGGATGCCAGGCGTTGTATTTCTTACCTCACGATAGAACACGCCGGTGAAATACCGCATGAACTTCGCCCCCTCATTGGCAATCGAATTTATGGCTGCGACGATTGCCAATGGGCTTGTCCTTGGAACAAATACGCCAAGCGAAGTACGCTGCCAGATTTTGATGCGCGTGAGCCCTTGAAGGCCCCTCAATTGCAAGAGTTACTTCAATGGGATGAAGCTACTTTTTTAAACATGACGGAAGGCAGTGCCATTCGGCGTATTGGCCATGCCAGATGGATTCGAAACGTAGCTTTGGCTGCAGGCAATGCCTTGCATGAAGCTGAAAAAATTTCAGCTGAAGATGCTGCTGCTTTGGTCAATGCTTTGGTGCCTTGGCTGTCGCATTCCGACCCCGTGGTGCAAGAGCAAGTGGCCTGGTCACTTGCCAATCGCGCTTAAAACTTCAAGCCGCCCAACACGCCCAATGCAAAAGGTAAACTCAAAACGCCCAGCAGGGTGGACAAAGTGACCAGACCCGCCACATAGCCGCCGTTGTAGCCCATTCTGGACGCCAGCACATAGCATGTGGAGGCTGTTGGCAAACCAGAAAAAATAAGCAGCACCGTGGTTTGCAAAGGGGGCAGTTGAAAAAGCTGGGCCAAGGCCCAAGCCAAACAAGGCGCCACCAAGTGCTTGACCGTGAGGACCAAGCTGCCCAAAAATTTACCTTGGCTCAGTGCCTTCAATTCCATGCCCGCGCCAGCCGACATGAGGCCCAAAGCCAAGGAAGCTGCACCAATACGAGACAAGCTGGGGTCTAAGACTTCAGGGACTCGCAAACCTAGAAAATTAAACGCCAATCCACCTGAGGTGGCCAAGATGAGAGGGTTGCGAATCAGTTCACGCAACATGCCCGATTCGCCATGGCGCGCCATGGGCCAAACGGCCCCCACATTGAACATGGGCACGCAAAAGCCGATGAGCACGGCAATCAGCAATAAACCTTCGCTGCCAGTCAATCGTTCGACCAAAGCCAAGGCTATGAATGAGTTGAATCTAAAGCCTATTTGGGCGCTGGCCGCGTGATCTCTGAGGTCTATTTTGTGGCGAATCCATGGCCAGTAAGGCATGCTGTTGCTGATTAAAATGGCGGTGAAACCCATGGCAAGGCCGGCTAGCAAAAAGCCAGACGTTGCATGAATGTCTAAGGGACTTTTCACAATGGAGTGAAACAGCAATATTGGAAACAAGAAGTAATAAACCAGAAATTCGACTTGTTGCCAAAGCGGCCGATTCAGGGGCGTATACCGGCACAAGAAGTAACCGCACAAAATCAGGGAAAAATCAGGGAATAAAAGTTGAGCGTAGTTCACCCCAGTAGCATAACGCTTGTCTTTGCGGTATCTGCCTTCAAACTTGGGTGGATATTGCTTATGATGCTAAGCAGTTATTTACAGGAGTTTTGATGAATCGTCATTTGAGTTTGTTGACCGCATCAGTCTGTGTTGTCTTTAGTGTCACTTCCAGCGCTGTTTTTGATGTCTACAAAAATGTGGTGGACACTCAAACACTCTGTCTCGACTAATGAACTCTGATTGTCAAGCTGCCATCGACCGCTTTGTTGATGCGGTTTGGCTAGAAGACGGTTTGTCGGCCAATACCTTGGCCGCCTACCGAAGAGATTTAGAGGCCTTCGCGGAGTGGCTCAGTCAAAGCTCAGCCATCTCCTTGAATGCGGTGCAAGAGTTGCATTTGCAAGCCTATTTTGCTGCGCGCCACAGTCTTTCCAAAGCCACCTCTGCCAATCGGCGTTTAAC
>SHXD01000086.1 GCA_009693505.1 Limnohabitans sp. | reverse complement strand
AGAGCAACATTAATTTCCAATAAGTGGGGGCAGAGGCTAAGGGGGGCTGACGATTTCTGGTACTCCATATGAGGAAGCCCCCCTTAGCCTCTGCCCCCACTTATTGGAAATTAATGTTGCTCTGACCCTAATTAAATTACCCTGCGAGGGCTGCTTTGACTGCAGCAGAGACTTGTCCCATGTCAGCTTTGCCGGCCAATTGAGTTTTCACGGCGCCCATCACTTTGCCCATGTCACCAGGACCTTTGGCGCCCAATGAGACGACAATGGTGTGAACAGCGGCTGTAACTTCTTCGGCAGACATACGCGCTGGCAAATAGGCTTGCAACACCACCATCTCTGCTTTTTCAATGTCGACCAAGTCTTGACGAGCTGCCAATTCAAACGCTGCAATCGAGTCTTTGCGCTGCTTCACCAGTTTGTCCAGGATGACCACAATGGCTGCATCGTCCAACACCACGCGCTCGTCCACTTCTTTTTGTTTCATGGCCGACAACAGCAAACGGATGGTGCCCAAGCGCGGAGTGTCTTTGGCGCGCATGGCATTCTTCATGTCTTCGGTGATTTGGTCTTTGAGGCTCATGGTGTTTCCTAAAGTGGATTAACGCTAGCTTGAATTAAAAAAAGCCCGCTTGAGCGTCCTCCAGCGGGCTTTGCTTAGCCCCCCATGAATCATGAGGGCTTCGCGGTTTCAAAGCTTTTTGCAAAGCTTTGAATGAAGCAAAGTACGAATTAGTACAGCTTCTTGGGCAATTGCATGCTGCGCACGCGCTTGTAGTGGCGCTTCACAGCGGCCGCTTTTTTGCGCTTACGTTCTGTGGTGGGCTTTTCATAAAACTCACGGGCACGCAAGTCTGTCAACAGACCGAGTTTTTCAATGGTGCGTTTGAAGCGGCGAAGTGCTACGTCAAACGGCTCGTTTTCTTTCAAGCGAATGGTTGTCATGGATTTCAATGTTTCCAAAATATGCCAACTGACACTGAGAGGGAAGATCGAGCCCTTACAAGCAGTTTCGGCGGGTTCCCCGTCACGAACTAGTATTTGGCAGACGGAGGATTGCCAGTAAAGCCTTGGATTATAGCCCTAAGTTTTAGACTGTTTTAAGCTGTTTCTGGGATATTTACAGGGCTACAGCCAGTTTTTGCTTGAGGGCTTGGGCACATGCAAATGCGCTGGACCAAGCCCACTGAAAGTTGTAGCCCCCCAACCAGCCCGTGACATCGACCACCTCTCCAATGAAATAAAGGCCTGGCTGCTTGGATTCCATGGTTTGGGAAGATAAATCTCGGGTGTCAACCCCGCCCAAGGTCACTTCGGCCTTTTTGTAGCCTTCGCTGCCGTTGGGGGTGAGGGGCCAGTGGCTCAGTTTTTGGGCCAATTGAAGCAAGGCTTTGTCGCTGGCTTCGGCCACTGTGCGTTGCCATTGGGGGTCTTGGGCCACCCAGGCGTCTGCCAGTCGGTGGGGTACCCAAGCGCCAAGCTCGTTGGCAATGAGCTTTTTAGACCTGACTTTGGCTTGCATGAGCGAGCCCTCAATGTCTTCTTGGGGAGCCAGGTTCAAATGAAGGGGCTGACCTTCTTGCCAATAGCTGGAAATTTGCAACACAGCAGGGCCAGACAAGCCGCGGTGTGTGAACAAAAGGTCTTCGTCAAAACGCATGAGGGCTTTTTTAGCGCCGGTTTCGATGCTCACCGGCAATGACAGCCCAGCCAGGCTTGCATACGGCGCCCACTCAGCGCCATCAAAGGTGAGAGGAACCAGCCCTGGTCGTCTGGCAACCAAACGCATGCCAAATTGTTCTGCAATGCGATAGCCAAAGTCTGTGGCGCCAATTTTTGGAATAGACAAGCCGCCAGTGGCAATGACCACCGCGCCGGCTTGAACTTCGCCTTGGTCAGTTTGCAATTTGTAGCCAGAGCCCTCAGAGGTGATGACTTTCACGCAGCAGCCTTGCCAACGCATCACACCGCCTTTATCGCACTCCTTCAGAAGCATTTGAATCAGATCTTCAGCAGAACGATCGCAAAACAATTGACCCTTGTGTTTCTCATGAAATGGGATGTCGTAAGACTGCACCAGCTCAATGAAATCTTGCGCGGTATAGCGCGACAAAGAACTGCGGCAAAAGTGCGGATTCTCGCTCAGAAAATGTTTGTGAGGGGTACTGACATCGATAAGGCGATTGGTGAAATTGCTTCGACCGCCGCCAGAAATCCGAATTTTTTCAGCCACCTTTTGGCTGTGATCAACTAACAGGACGGACAAACCCAATTGGCCGGCCACGCCAGCACAAAAAAGGCCAGCAGCGCCGGCGCCTACGATGACCACATCACATGTTTGCATGCAGTGGGAGTGTAGGGCTAGATGGCTCCGTTTGGAAAATTTGTGCGCAAGCTTGAACCACATTGCCCACGACCAAGATGCTGGGGCTTTTGAGTCCAGTCTCTTTCAACGTGAAAGTAAGGCGATCAAGTCGCGTCAGGGCTTGGCGCTGCTGCAGCAGGCTGGCGTTTTCAATGATGGCAACGGGTGTGTCGGCAGGCAGACCCGTCAGCAATTCATTTTGAATATTTTCTGCACCACTCACACCCATGTAGATGACCAAAGTGAGTTTGGCGTCGCGCGCAGTGGCTGCCAGTTGGCGCCAATCGGTTCCGCTGTCTCCGGGCTTGGCATGGCCTGTGACAAAGACCACACCATGGGCATGCTGGCGATGCGTGAGCGGCGCTCCCAAACTGCTGATGGCGGCTAAACCTGAAGTGATGCCGTTGATGACTGTCACCTCAACGCCCGCATCTCGAAGGTGTTCAACTTCTTCGCCGCCGCGACCAAAAATAAAGGGGTCTCCGCCCTTAAGGCGCACCACGGTTTCACCTTCGTTCACGGCATTGATCATGAGCTTTTCAATGAAAGCTTGCGGTGTGCTTTTGCATCCACCGCGTTTGCCCACATGAACAATTCGAGCAGAAGGCGACGCATGTTTTAAAACTTCATCATTGACCAAGTCATCGACGAACAAAACGGTAGCCGCTTGAATGGCTTTAACGGCTTTGAGGGTAAGTAATTCAGGGTCGCCTGGGCCTGCGCCCACCAGAGTGCATGAACCTAATGATGAAGCTAATGGTTGGGTGAAAGATGAATCGTTGTGGCTCATAGGGATTTCAATGCTTGCAAAATATGTTGAACTTGAAGTGCAATAGGTGCAGGCACTTCGCGCTTTTGCTTTAAAACGTCTTGAATGAAGGCAGCAGTTTCAGTCGCGTTGGGCTCTGGTAAATCAGGAATGCTTTGAAGTGCACCGGCTTGCGCGGCTTGAACAGTTTGTGAACTGCCACCGTGAAAAAAATCCATTTGAGGCGTGCGCCGCGCATCGGCAACCGGCTCGCCTTCAGTGCCTCTAAGCAAGAAAGCTGAGGCCTGAGTTAACTTGAAAGTCTGAGCCATGGAGAGGGCATATTCTGGGTGCGTGTAACTGCTCACAATGAGCGCCGAGCCTTGGCAAGGGTTCATGAGCTTGACCAAACTGTGCGCGGGATTGCGCAGATTGACCACGCGGCGAACATCGAGCAGCTTTTTTAATGCGGGGCTCAGAACTTCGGTGGCTACGATGTTCAAACCAGCCTGCGCTTGGTCAATGTGCGTGAGGGCTTTGTGTCCCAGGGCTTCAAACACTTCAAAAGAGGTGATGCGACTGTTTTCTGTGGGGGTGCCATGAACACATACACGCACGCCTTGTTGGCATAAAAGTAAAGCCAACAGTGGCGCCAATGCTGGCAATTTTCTAGCACCGTTGTAGCAAGGAATGACAACCGTCGGCTGAAGATCCAGTTGGGGTATGGCATTTAAACGTGCGTGCACGGCATCTAAGAAACCCGCCATTTCTTCGGGCGTTTCGCCTTTGATGCGCATGGCTAAGCAGAAGGCGCCTACTTCTAGGTCAGTCACTTTCGCGTCCAATACTTGCCCTATCAAATCAGCTGCTTGCTCACGCATAAGCGAACGCGCGCCGTCCTTGCCGCGACCAATTTCTTTGATGTAGTGACCAATTCCCATGAGGTTATTGTCTCAAAGCCTAGATAACTTGGCGTTATAAGTTCAATGAGGGTCATCGCATAAACTTAAGCACTATGCTTTTTCTTGGAATTGAGTCTTCTTGCGACGAAACCGGTGTGGCTTTGGTTCAAACCCAAGCCCATGGCGCACCACGCCTTTTGGCACATGCCTTGTTCAGCCAAATCGACATGCACCAAGCCTATGGCGGTGTGGTGCCGGAATTGGCCAGCCGCGATCACATCAAACGCGTCATTCCCCTAACTCGGGAAGTTCTGAAAAATGCCAACATCGAATTGAACCAAGTGGACGTGGTGGCTTACACCCGAGGTCCAGGATTGGCGGGGGCGTTGTTGGTAGGTGCTGGTGTGGCTTGTGCCCTCGGTGCAGCCTTACAGAAACCAGTGTTGGGCGTTCACCATTTGGAAGGACACTTGCTGTCCCCGTTTTTAAGTGAAGACCCGCCAGAGTTTCCTTTTGTGGCACTGCTGGTTTCAGGTGGCCACACCCAACTCATTCGAGTTGAAGCTGTGGGCTCTTATGAAATTTTGGGTGAAACGGTTGACGACGCTGCTGGCGAAGCATTCGACAAGTCCGCCAAGCTCATGGGCTTGGGCTATCCGGGTGGGCCGGCTTTGTCCAAGTGTGCTGAAGGCGGTAATCCGCAAGCCTTCAAACTGCCTCGCCCTTTAATGCACAGTGGTAATTTTGATTTCTCTTTTGCAGGTTTAAAAACCTCTGTGCTGACCCAAGCTAACAAGCTGGGCGCAGCACTGCACGACACCAGCAACACTTACAAAGCAGATTTAGCGGCATCGACTGAAGCTGCCATTGTGGAGGTGCTTGTAAAAAAATCGATGGCCGCGTTGAAGGCAACAGGCATGCGACGTTTGGTTGTAGCGGGTGGTGTAGGCGCCAATCGTTCTTTGCGATTGCAATTGAATCAAGCTTGCGAAAAAGCAGGTGTGCGTGTGCACTATCCAGAGCTTCATTTGTGCACCGACAATGGCGCCATGATTGCCATGGCAGCTGCTATGCGAGTGCAGTCTGGCAAGCAGAAAGCTGAATTGAATTATGGTTTTGATGTCAAGCCACGGTGGCCGCTATCGAACATTGATTCTGTCGTTATCTGATTTTTTTGGAATATTGTTGTGTTAGTTTTCTTTCGACTTTGGTCTCACCTATGGCAAGTCAGCATCTTGTGTTTAAGTTTTTCAGTGAACGTACAAACACCCTCAATTCAATTGCCCCCAGTTCAACTGGCCCTCATTGAAGGAATGAGCGGGCCCTTTGCCAACAGCGGTGAAGCTGTCCTTCGAAATTTGGTCTGGGCTGTGGAGCGAGTGGATGTGCGAGGTGGCGTAACCACCCAAGAAGGCAAACGCAGGTTGGTGTAAAACCGTTACGAGACCCTGCGCTCACACAAAAAAAATGCAATTTTTGGCACTTTAGATTTGATGTACACGCCGATATGCGAATGACCGCTTTGATGCAAGTTTTGAAGCAAGATACAAAATTAAAGTCGGTGTATTTAATTGGGCAGGATTACAGCTTTGGCCAATCTGTATTGCGAGAAGCCAAACTGCAACTTGAAAAACTAAGACCAGACATTCAAATAGCAGGTGATGAATTGCACCCCATGGGCAGAGTCAAAGATTTTCTGCCGTATGCCGCCAAAATCAAAGCGTCCGGTGCCTAAGCCGTAATCACTGGTAATTGGGGGAATGACCTGAGCTTCTTGGTGAAGGCCGCCAAAGACGTAGGCTATGAAGGAAAGTTTTACACCTTTTATGGCAATGCATTGGGCGCACCTGCCGCAATGGGTGATGCTGGCGTTGGCAAGGTCTTGGCTGTTGCCGAGTGGATGCCCAATGTGCCCGGTGCTGAGAGCGCAAAGTTCTACCAATCGTTCAAGCAGCGTTTTGCAAAACCTTGAGAAGACTATTTGCACTTGCGAATGCAACTCATGGCGGAGGCTTTGGCGCAATCAATCGAAAAAGCGGGTCAGACAGAGCCACTGGCGGTGGCTTTGCAGCTTGAAAACGCTGAGGTGAGCATGGGGGGCAACGCGGCAAGATGCGCGCCATGGACCACCAGTTTCAGCAGCCAATGGTGGTGGCCATGATGGCCAAGCAAGGCGGCCCTGATGTGCCATTTGATGTAGAGGGTTCGGGCTATGGCTTCAAAATCATTCGACAATTCAAGGCCCCATAGTTAGAGTTGCCCTCTGTTTGCAACATGAACCGTCCTCATTCTTAATTCCTGATTGTGAAGTGAACATGAAAAAAGCCCAGAACGAGCTGAGCTTTTTTGCAGGAGAAGTGAAGAGGATTAAGCTGGTTTGGCCAAGCCCAATTTTTCAATGAGCACTTTTTCTTTTTGAAAGTTGTCGCGTGCAAACTTGGTGTATTCATCAGTGCCCATGTAAATTACCGATTGGTCAAACTTCTCAAAAGTGGCCAACACTTGCGGGTCTTCCAAAGTTTTCTTAAATGTATCGTGAAGTTTACGAGTGATTGCTGGGTCCATGCCTTTAGGCCCGCCAATGCCAAAGGGTGAATCAGACACCGTGTCATAACCCAATTCATTTAAGGTGGGAATATTGGGCCAACGCCTGGTCCGCTTACTACCGTAAGTTGCAAGCAGTCTGCAGGTGCCTGCATCCACGTGTGGTCCCCAGCCAGTCGCGTCACTGTGCGACATCACATGTCCGCCCAGAAGTGCAGCCATGCCATCTGCATTGCCCTTAAATGGAATATGCTGCAATTGAATGCCTGCTTTCATGGCGAATTCTTCCACAGCCAAGTGCGGCGTTGTACCGTTGCCTGTAGAACCAAAAGTATATTTTCCGGGGTTGGCCTTGGCGTAATCTATCAAGTCTTTGATGGACTTGATGGGGGAGTCAGACCGCACCACAATGCCAAAGGTGTAGCCGGTTAAACAAGCGATAAAGGTAAAGTCTTGCAAGGGATTGAACTGCATTTTTTGCATGTGTGGCAAGCGCAAAATGCCAATGGTCAATTGGGACAGTGTGTAGCCATCGGGTTTGGCGTTGACCAATTCATTGGGGCCGAGCATGCCGCTGGCGCCTGCCTTGTTTTCAATCACAACCGTTTGTCCCAAAATGCGTGTGGCGCTTTCAGCCAATGAGCGCATCACGCCGTCGGTGGAGCCGCCGGCAGGCCAAGGGCAAATCAATTTAATGGGCTTGGATGGAAAGTTGCTTTGCGCCATGGCCGGCATGGCGATGCTGACGGCACCTGCCAAGCTGGCTTGAAGAACGTCGCGTCTGTTTAAATCAATTGTCATTTGAAAAATCCAAAAATACTTGTTGACAGGATGGGTTGGGTGTAGGGTGAGCGCTGCTTATTCGGCTTTGGCGCCAGAATCTTTGACCACTTTGGCCCACTTCAAAATTTCAGCGGCTTGGTATTTGGCCAGTTCATCGGAGGACGAGAGAACAGCTTCAAGCCCTAATGTTTTCAAACGCTCTGCCACATCGGGCAGTTTGAAAACACGCACCACTTCTGCATTCAATCTGTCAATGACAGGCTTGGGCGTGTTGGCAGGGGCAAACATGGCAAACCAGGTGATGGCTTCGAAGCCGGGCAATGATTCAGCCACAGTGGGCACATCGGGCGCAGCGGCAGAGCGCTTGGCCGTAGTTTGCGCAATTGCCCGAATCTTGCCTTCTTTGGCCAAAGGCAAGGCAGAGGGCATGTTGTCAAACACCAATTGAACACTGCCCCCCAACAAGTCAGGGATGTAAAACTGACGACCTTTGTAGGGCACGTGCGTCATGCTGGTGCCTGTCATTGACTTGAACAATTCACCTGACATGTGAACCGAGGTGCCAATGCCTGGTGAGGCATAGGAGAGTTTGTTCGGATTGGCCTTCATGTAGGCAATGAGCTCGTTTACGTTTTTAACGGGCAAGTCGTTGTTGACCACCAGCAAATT
>SHXD01000085.1 GCA_009693505.1 Limnohabitans sp. | reverse complement strand
GTTCAAAATTCAAAAATTGGTTTAGCTACGATTTTCAAAAATAATTGCAATTTTTTTAGGCTCCAAGGCAATTACTTTCAGGAGGTCTATGTCTACATGAGTGGTGACAACGCCTTGGCTTAAGAATAAATGGGGTCAGAGCAACATTAATTTCCAATCAAACGGGAAAAAGGCTAAGGGGGGGGTTGACGATTTGTGGTACTCCACCATGAGGAAGCCCCCTTAGCCTTTATCCCCATTAATTGACCAAATTAATGTTGCTCTGACCCCAATTATTGGCAAGGGTTTAGCTAACTTGGTAGCATGTAGTGCTAAAAATTCAAACAGGAGACCCTCATGACCTCACGTCGACAAGTACTTCAAGGCGCTGCTGCCCTTGGCGCTGCCAGCCTTTCCCCAGCACTTTACGCACAAAACAACCCTGTGCGAATCGGTTATTCCATGGCGCGCACAGGCCCATGGACTGGGGGGGCACAAGTGAGTCAAGAGCCAAACTACCTCTTGTGGGCAGAACAGGTCAATGCAGGAGGTGGTCTTGACGTGAAGGGTGTCAAACGCCCCATCGAGCTCATCAGCTCCGACGATCGCAGTGACGTTGAAACATGTGTGCGCACCTACGAAAAAATGATGGGCTCCGACAAGCTTGATTTGGTCTTGGCACCTTGGGGCAGCAACGCCAACTTTGCGGTGGCCCCGTTGGCCAACCGCTTTGGCTATCCGTTTTTAGCGCCCACGGCTTTGAGCAAAAAATTAATCGAAATGAAGTTACCTTACTTCTTCTTGTTGCTGCAACAACCACAACCCATGACCAACGCTTTGGTCGACATGTTCAAGGCCAATGGCATTAAAACCTTGGCCGTTATTTATGTAGACGATTTGTTTGGTCTTGAAAACTATGCGGCCTTGAAAGTTGCTTTACAAGGCAGTGGCATTCAGTTGATCGAAGAGAAAAGCTACCCCAGTGGCGTGAAAGATTTGTCGCCTGTGTTGCGCGCCATCAAGGACAAAAATCCTGACGCCTTTGTGGGCTTCACTTACCCACCAGACACTATTTTGGCCAGCAAGCAGGCCAAAGAAGTGGGTTTCAATCCGAAGTTTTTCTACGCCTCTGTTGGTACCGCATTTCAGTTGTACCGCAACGTTATGACGCCTGCAGGCGCAGAAGGCGTGATGGGCATGGGTTCGTGGAATGCCAAAACCAGTCCTGGCGCCAAGGCCTACTTTGACGCCCATACCAAAAAATTCAACGGCAAAGAACCCGATCGCTGGGCCAGCGGCCACACATGGGCTGGCCTTGAAATTTTGACGGCTGGCGTGAAGAAAGTCGGCTTAGACCGCAAAGCCCTGCGCGACTACATTGCCAACACTTCTCACAAAACCATCATTGGCGATGTGAAGTTTTCTGGCAGCGAAAACATCGCTACACCTGGCACCGTCAGCCAATGGCAAAACGGTGAATTTGAAGTTGTCTGGCCAACCACGCTTGCCACTGCAAAAATCAATCCCAACAAACCAGTTTGGAAATGACGCGTGTCTGCCACCGCTTGGATTGAGCTGATTTTCAGCGGGCTCATTACAGGCGGTATCTATGCATTGGTGGCGCTAGGGCTGAATTTGCAGTATGGCCTGATGCGCATCCTTAACATTGCGCATGGCGAATTTCTGATGCTGGGTGCCTACCTCACTTGGATGGTGCAAACCAGCTTCGGTATTTCGCCATTCTTAATGATCCCCGTGTCATTTGTGGTGCTCATGGGCATGGGCCTGCTCATCCATTGGCTGTGCTTTAGGCGCTTAACAGCCACGTCTTCCAACATCGACATCTTTGAAGCCAGAGGACTGATGGTGTCCTTTGGTTTGATGTTCCTCATTCAAAACTTGGTGTCAGCCATTTGGGGCGGTGAACTAAGAGGTTATGACTACATGGCTGAACCCGTGGTCATGGGTCAAGCACAATTTGCTGGCAACAAATTGGTGGTGTTTGCCATGGCCTTGATTTTCAGCCTGGGCCTCATGGTGCTACTGCGAAAGACTTTGCTGGGCAAAGGTGTGCGTGCACTGATGCAGTCTCAAGTGGGCGCTCAACTGGTTGGCATCAATACACGGACCCTGCACCCCCTCATGTTTGGCATTGGCCTAGGGCTTTCTGGATTAGCGGGTTGTTTGTTGTCAATGGCCTACACCATCTCTCCATCTATGGGCGAGCCCTACACCGTGACGGCTTTGATTGTCATTACCCTAGGCGGTTTTGGCAGCATGGGCGGCGCGCTTGCAGGCGGCTTAATGTTGGGAGTGATCGAAGCATTTGGCATGCACTTTACCAACCCTTCACTCAAAGCGCTGCTGTCTTATGTGGTCTTCATCGGTGTGTTGTTGTTGCGTCCTAAAGGCTTGTTTACAAAATGAATACCAATGCAAGTCTGTGGCGAGATGTACTGGTGCTCTTTGGCCTGACAGGCTGGGCCCTTGCATTGCCAAGTTATGGCAATGAGTTTGTGGTCTCCATGGCACTGACGTGCTTGATGTATGTGGCCTTGTCTACCAGTTGGGGTTTCTTTTGTGGCAGCTCACGCTATTTGTCTTTGGCCACATCGGCATTTTTTGGCTTGGGTGCTTACACCACCGCCATGAATTTAGACACCATGGCATGGGCCAGCGCCATTGCTTTGGGCGCAGGCATTGCAGCAGCCGTAGCAGTCGTCATGGGATTGGCCGTTTTGCATTTGCGCGGCACCTACTTTGCGGTGCTCACCTTTGGCATGGCCGAACTTATTCGCCATGCCATCAGCTACTACGAAAAATCTGTACACGGCACGGTGGGCCGCGTGCTCACCACAGTGCCAGAGATGAGCACCATCTATCACACCGTGTTACTGCTGGCAGTTGTCACGGTTGCCCTTTCAATTTGGCTGCGTCGCACGCGATTTGGCCTGGCATTGTTGGGCATTGGCGGCGATGAGCAACGCGCTCAAACCTTGGGCGTGAACACGCGCTGGGTGAAGGTGGCAGGCTTTGCGTTGACGGCGGCCGTGGCGGGTGGCGTAGGAGCTGCCATGGCCGTGAGGTGGACTTACATTGACCCGCACACAGCATTCAACCCCTTCATTGGTTTTCAAACCGTTTTGATTGCCTTAATTGGCGGTGCCATGACTTTGTGGGGCCCCCTCATCGCAGCCATTGTGTTCAGTATCTTGGCCGAAACGCTGCGTTTGCAAGCACCTCAAATTTACATGATGACGCTGGGCCTCTTGCTCATTTTGAGTGTGTTGTATTTACCGGGCGGCTTGGCCTCGATGCGCTGGCAAACCTTCCAAGACTGGTACCGCGACATGCGGCAGTGGTACAAGGACACTCGCTACGAATGGAGTGGTGACAAAGCACGCGACAAGCAACGCGCCAAGGAGAGACGAATTGTCGGCCTCTAACAAGCTGTTGTTGCAAGCACAAGATGTGACTGTGCGCTTTGGTGGCTTAACCGCTGTGGATGCCGTGAGCATGAACATTGAACCGGGCGAACTGGTGGGCATCATGGGGCCCAACGGTGCGGGCAAGACCACATTTTTCAATGCCATTTCTGGCGTAACACCTCTGACATCGGGCCAGCTTAAAGTGGATGGCCGCTCGCTCACTGGCGCAGCGCCGCACCAATTTGCAAAGCGCGGCCTGGCCCGAACTTTTCAAACACCGCGTGTGTTCAGCGACTTACCTGTGCGCGAAAACATTCGCTTTGGTTTGATGTTTGCCGGACGCCGGCCACGCAAGTATGTGTTTTGGGGTGAAGAAAAAGGTGTGCCTTGGGCCCTTCGCGATACCTCAAGTATTTTGTCGGTCATTGGTTTGTCTGACTTGGCAGACCTGCCCGCAGGGGCCATCACACCTTCGCAACAACGCGTTTTAGAAATTGGCATGGCCTTGTCAACTCGCCCCCGCATTTTGCTACTGGACGAAGTTGCCGCAGGCCTAACAGAAATTGAGGTTGAAGAAATGGCAAGGCTCATTCGCCGCTTGCGCGATGAGTTAGACCTCTCTGTCATTTGGATTGAGCACGCCGTTAAAGTTTTGCTCAAGCATGTTGAGCGAGTGATTGTGCTCAACCAAGGAAAGATGATTGCCGATGGCAAACCTTCGGATGTCGTTCGCAACAAAGAAGTGATCGAAGCTTATTTAGGTGACGAAATGGTGAACGACTCGGAGGGCCTCACATGATGTGGTACAGACCTCAAGCGTTTGTCCTGGGTGGCTCGGGCAAAGCACAATTGCGTGTGCGCGGATTGAGCGCTGGCTACGGCCCGTTTGAAGTGATTCGCCAACTCAACTTCGATGTTCTGCCAGGCCTCACTGTCATTTTGGGACCCAACGGGGCTGGCAAAACCACTTTGCTGCGCGCCTTGTCAGGGCAAATTCCCACGCGTGGTGAGGTGCTGCTAGACGGCGAAGACTTGCCCGAAAAGCCACACGAAATTGTGAAAGCCGGTATGGTCTTGGTGCCTGAAGGTCGTCAATTGTTTCCGCAAATGACGGTGCTTGAAAACCTCGAATTGGGAGGTTGGCTACAAAAACCCAACACACGGCAAGAGCGATTAGAAATGGTTCTGCAAGACTTTCCAAAATTGCGTGAACGCGCTACCCAATTGGCCGGCACCATGAGCGGTGGCGAACAACAAATGGTGGCCATTGCACGCGCCATGATGTCGGCCCCTCGCTTGCTCATGCTTGACGAACCTTCGCTTGGCTTGGCGCCGCGCATGGTGGATGAATTGCTGGCCATGACTCGGCACATTGCAGACCAAGGCACCACCGTTTTAATGGTGGAGCAAAACGTGCGCAAAGCCTTGGCAGTGGCCGACCGCGGCTATGTCATTGAGCGAGGTGTACTGGTTGCGCATGGCTCATCCAAATTGCTGGCTCGTTCTAGCGTCATTCAAGAAGCCTATTTGGGGGCAGCCGCCAGCGACACACGCACCGCCTCGCAGGCGCTTGAGAAAACTGTGCGGTCCACTTAATTTTTAAACATACTTAGGAGACACGCTATGTCTGATATGTCTATGCTCATTAACGGCCTCAAAGTTAGCGCCGAAAACAACGCCACCTTTGAGCGTCGAAACCCACTTGATGGCACTGTGGCTACGCGCGCACCAGCGGCCTCCACTGCTGATGCCATTTTGGCAGTCGAGGCTGCTGCCGAAGCTTTCAAAACATGGTGCGATGTGGGCCCCAATGAAAGGCGCGCGTTGCTGCTTAAAGCAGCAGACAAACTTGAAGCCAAAACGCCCGAGTTCCTTAAAGCGGTGCCTGAAGAAACAGGTGCCACGGGCATGTGGGCTGGCTTCAATGTATTTTTGGCGGCCGGCATGATTCGCGAAGCAGCGTCCCTAACAACGCAAGTGACTGGCGAAGTGATACCCTCCGATGTGCCAGGCAGTTTGGCCATGGGCATTCGACAACCTGCTGGCGTTATTTTGGGCATAGCACCTTGGAACGCACCTGTTATTTTGGGAGTCAGGGCTATCGCCACACCTTTGGCCTGTGGCAACACGGTTATTTTGAAAGGCTCTGAGAACTGCCCTAAGACACATCAACTGATTGTTGAAGCGTTTCAAGAAGCTGGCTTTCCACCAGGTGTGGTGAACTACATTACCAATGCGCCGGCCGATGCTGCGGCGATTGTTGAAGCCATGGTGGCCCACCCTGCAGTGAGGCGCGTTAACTTCACGGGCTCGACCAAAGTGGGCAAACTCATTGCGATCACTTGCGCCAAATATTTGAAATCTGCGATCTTGGAATTGGGCGGCAAAGCACCCATGGTGATCTTGGACGACGCCGACATTGACGATGCGGTCAACGCTGCAACCTTTGGCAGCTTTGCAAACAGTGGCCAAATTTGCATGAGCACAGAGCGCATTGTGGTGGACGAAAAGATTGCCGATGAATTTGTCAAACGCTTTGCCAACAAAGCAAAAAACCTACCACTGGGTGACCCTCGCAAACCCGAGCCTGTGGTGCTAGGCAGTGTCATTGGCATGGGCACCGTGTCATATTGCAACGACCTGATAGATGACGCCGTTTCCAAGGGCGCCAAGCTGGTGTGTGGCGGCAAATCAACGGACACGCTCATGCCCGCCACCTTGCTAGACCACGTCACACCCGCCATGCGCATTTACCGCGAAGAAAGCTTTGCCCCTGTAAAAGCCATTGTGCGTGTAAAGGGTGTCGAAGAAGCTATTGCCTGCGCCAACGACAACGAGTACGGCTTGTCTGCCTCGGTGTTTGGACGCGATATTGCCCGAGCTTATAACGTCGCTAGAAAAATTGACTCTGGCATTTGCCATGTCAATGGCCCCACGGTGCACGACGAAGCGCAAATGCCTTTTGGCGGCGTCAAAGGCAGTGGCTATGGACGCTTTGGCGGCAAGGCTGGCATCAACGAGTTTACCGAACTGCGCTGGATTACGATTCAAACTACGCCGCGTCAGTATCCGTTTTGAATTTGAAAAATCAAACTGGAGACACTGATGCACAACACCCATTTAGACTAAAGGAGTTTTATATGAAGAAACTGACAGCCACATTTTTAACCACATGCCTTGGTTTTTCCGTTTTTTCAGCTGCGGCGCAGGATGCTTATCCGTCACGCGCAGTGAATGTCATCGTGCCATTTCAGGCTGGGCATGGCGTTGATCTCATGGCCAGAGCTTTGGCTTCCGAGTTTTCAAAAATCACGGGTCAAGCCTATCCTATCGTCAACCGCGAAGGCGCAGCCGCCACCATTGGATTTACTGCTTTGGCTGCAGCCAAGCCCGATGGTTACACACTGGCCATCTCACCCAACACGCCATTGACCATTGCACCTCACCTGATTAAGAGCGTCACGTACAACATGGATTCTTTTGTTCCGGTTTGCCAGAGCTTTGAAAACGTGATGGCTTTGTTTGTCGGTTCTGCATCTCCATACAAAACCTACCAGGAATTCGTTTCAGCAGGTAAATCACAACCCGGTAAATTCAGCTGGGGAACCAGTGGTGTTGGGTCGGTTCCACATTTGTCTGCATCCGCTTGGCTGGCCACTGCAGGACTTGATGCCGTCCATGTACCCTTCAGGGGCGAACCCCAAATATTGCCGCAGTTAATTAGCAACGAACTGACTTTTTCTGCGGCTTCCATTTCTGGCATGGCGGGCAAAGGTGTGCGCCCATTGGCCGTGTTTGCAGATCAGCGCCATTTTGCATACCCCGATGTTCCAACCATGGCAGAACTAGGCCACGCGTCTGGTGTGCCTGGCTTGAACGGCATGTTTGCCCCTCGCGGCACGCCTGAAGCGGTCTTGGCTATTTTGGAGAAAACCTGTGCCGAAGTCACATCATCAGAAAGCTTTCGCACCGCGGCCTTGCGCTTGAATCAGCGAGTCTCGTTCTTGGGTCGTAGAGATTTCGACAAGCGACTGCGCGCTGATTTCGATGAAAAAGCAAAACTCATTAAGCAACTCAACATCAAAGCAGAGTAAATAATTGGGGTCAGAGCAACATTAATTTCTAATAAGTGGGGGCAGAGGCTAAGGGGGGCTGACGATTTCTGGTACTCCATATGAGGAAGTCCCCCTTAGCCTCTGCCCCCTACTTATTGACCAAATTAATGTTGCTCTGACCCCAATTATTTTTAATGCAGGGTTTCCACCGTAAACTTCTTGAAGAGCAAAGTGCATAGTTGAATGTCTTGATCAACCCGGTTTGGAGATGTTCATGTTTAACGCTAATTTACTACTCAGGTCTCTGCTAGCTCTCTCACTTGTCCACATTCCAGCCGCCTTGTCGCAGGATGTTCCCAAGGATTGGCCCAACAAACCCATTCGCTACATCGTGCCCTTTGCCCCTGGTGGCGCCACCGACATGTTGGGGCGCATGGTGGCACAGGGCTTGTCTAAATCACTGAACCAATCTGTGGTGGTAGACAACAAAGCCGGACAAGGCGGATCTGTGGGGTCTGCTGAGCTGGCCAAATCTAAGCCGGACGGTTACACGTTAGGCGGTGGCACCATCAGCTCGCA
>SHXD01000024.1 GCA_009693505.1 Limnohabitans sp. | reverse complement strand
TGTGATGTTTCGCCATCTGTTGATTTCAATTTAAAAGAGCGTTCTAACCGTGAAGCGCAAGTTTCTGGGTGCGCCTGCGTAAAGGTAGTAATGACCAAACTGCTTGGGCGACTCTCTCCAGTAAGATCTGTTAGTGGCGTTCTCAAAGGCCAGTGTCCAGTCAGTGTCTTGTCCTGCCATTTTGGTGCTGTAATGCGCCGCCAAATCAGCCGTGGTCCAGGCTGGCAATGTCATGGCGCCGCCCTCCATGAGGTCGCGTTGGCCTTCATGGCTTAGGCGCAATGAGGTTCGCAAACCAGGAACTTGTGACCAGCGGTATTCAGCGGCGGCACGCACCACCAAATTAGGCACATTCAAAGGACGCTGACCGTTTTGAGCGGGGTCAATTACAGCCTCTAAGCGCTTGGCATTTAACCAAGTAGCAGCCGTATCTACTTTCCATTGATTGCTGCGGTAGCCCATGCCCAATTCCACGCCTTTGTGTTGGGCAAGGCCGTCCAATTTGCGCGTACAAGAGTTGGCTTCTTCGCAGGCGCCTTGATCACCCCACACAGGCCGCGTAATGTCAAACAAAGCCGCGTTCCAAAGCCACGGGCCTTGCGCTCCTTTAACGCCCAATTCTTTTTGGGTGCTTTTGGCAGAAGGCATTGCAACACCGGCGTTGGTATAGCGGCTGCGATTGGGCGTCACTTGGGCTTCTACGCCTTGGCCATAACTTAGGTAACCCAGTGAGTTGAATGGCAGTTGGTGGCTAAAAGCCAACCAAGGTGTGGTGATGGTTCTGTCGTCGTGCGTGGCGCGGCTGCCATCGGTGCGTTGGCTGTCTCGCTGAATATGGCTGGTGCGAAAGCCTAACCACAAGTCTGCAAATTGGTGCACTCGCATGCGATCTTTCATGCTAACTTCGGTGGCATATTCTTGTCGGTTGGTATTAAGGTCATAAGGCCTTGGATCTGCAGCGCTGTCGCTCACGCCACTTAAGCTGCCCATGCCAGCGTAGTTGTAGGCCTGCATGGCCGACAGCTTGTCAATTTGACGCTGCCTTAACCAAGCAAAGCTCACTTCGTGTTGCAGCCCTGCCAATTGAACTTGGCCACTGATTTCGGTTTGTAGCGCATCGCTTAAGCGGCGTTCGTTGTCGCTGCGGTAGTCGTAAAGGTCAAAAGTTTTGTCGCTGCAAAATCGGTCGTAGTTGCCTTCTGCATAGCAGCCGAAGGCGTAGCTCAGTCGGTCGTCTGTTCGCAGTCGTTGTGTACCGTATTGTGTGGTCCAGAGCCAGCCGTTTTCTAAACGTTGCTTTAGGCGCAGGGTGCTAGTGCGGCCTTCAAATACTTCGGGCACAGACCAAGCTTGTTTGCTGAAGTTGTTGCGTGCGTAGAGGGGTGAGGGCAGGGCGTTGCCAATCAGGCTGGCAGCGTTCACCCCCATTTGTTGGCGCGAGCTGCTTTCAACTTCCCACTCTAAACGCGTGTTTGAATTGACACGCCAGTCCATGGCCAGTGCCAACAGTTGACGGTGACCTTTTGCGTTTTGAATGTAGGGGTTGAGGTCTTCATAAGCTGCGTTGATGCGGTAACCAAAGGCGTTGTTTTCGCCATAGCGGCCGCCAAGATCCAAGGCAGTCGAGCTGTTGTTGCCGTTGCCATAACTGACCGTCAAACTTCGAACACTGGCGTTGGCAGAATTGGGCGGGCGCTTCACCACGTAGTTGGCCAAGCCACCCGGCGCACTGGTGCCGGCTTGAATGCCGCTGGTGCCTTTGAGCAGTTCAATGCGCTCTTTGTTGTCCATGGGAATCATGGTTTCGGCATTGATGGGCAAGCCTTCTCGGCGGTAGTTGTAGCGGTTGTCTAATATAAAGCCGCGCACACTCAGGATGTCCCAATAGGCGGGCGAGTTGTAGCTGTCTGTGACGGAAGAATCTAAGCGCAAGGCGTCTGAAATTCTTTGAGCACCTATGTCACGCAGTGTGGCGTTGTCAACGTTGGTGGCGCTGAAGGGTGCTTGGCGCAAGCTGATGTTTTCAAAACCGCTCACTTGTTGTGAAGCAGGGCTGGTAATCAAGACTGTGTTGTTTTGTGCAAGCGCGGATGCGCTGACAAGCAACAGCGCTTGGCATGTTAAGTTTGGCAAATGATGTGCCATTGCGTTTTCCTTCAACGAAATGGCAGGTCGGCTGGATCATTCAACGAATGATGGCAATTGAGTGATTGCCTCGTTGTTTAGACAAGCTTCCCTGCGCGAGGATTACCTCAATCAGGTTCAAAGGGACTTTCTCAGTCTTAGCTTTGCAGCTAAAACACCCCTAGCGGATGAGGCTGCTAACTTGAATTTGCAGCCACGGGTTGAATTCTACGACACACCCAAGAGTTTGTGCAAATGCGTGGAAGTGGTGGTGTATTGGAGTAGGGTCTTTTGATCGGGGTACAGCAAGGCAGACGCGCCAAAGGCGGCCAGGGCGGCCTCGTGAAAGCCGCACAAAATGAGTTTCTTTTTACCGGGGTAGGTGTTGATGTCGCCCACTGCAAAAATGCCCTTAGCCTCCGTGGAAAAGGTTTCTGTGTTCACCACCAATTGTTTGCGCTCCAGGGCTAAACCCCAATGGCTAAGGGGGCCCAACTTGGGGGAAATGCCAAGACACAAAAGGAGTGCGTCTGCAGTAAGAACTTCTGTATCGCCTTGGGAATTGAGAATCTCTAGGCCTGACAGATTTACTTTGCTAGAGCCTGAGTTTGCAGCAGCATCTTGAATCAAGGCTGTGGGTTGACCCGCCACAAAGCGCATTGAGTTTGCACTACAGGCTGCGCGCATTTGTTCAATGGCTTGAGGCGCTGCTTGAAACTGATCACGCCTGTGAACCAGGGTCACGCTGGCTGCGGCATTGGCGCCTTGACGCCACTGCGCGCAAGCTTCTAGCGAAGCATCGTTGTCTCCCAGTATCACGAGGTGTTTGCCTTTGAAGCTTGACTCGTTGGGGGCCTTGTGAAATATGTCTTTGCCCAACAGTTCCTGAAAGCCGGGCAAGCTGAGGCCGCGTTTGACGAAAGCCCCCACACCAGCGGCAATAAATACTGTGGCCGCTTTGAATTGCGTGCCCTTGTCGGTTTGCACATGCCACTGGCCGTCTTCTGTGGCTTTGAGCTCACTGACCAATTCTTGGAGGTGAAACTGCGGTGCGAAGGGTTTAATTTGTGTTTGCAGCTGGTCAATCAGTTCTTGACCAGTGCAAAGTGGAATGCCGGGTATGTCGTAAATGGGTTTGTCGGCGTAAAGCTCGGCACATTGGCCGCCCACTTGCGGCAATGCATCTACCACGTGGCACCGAATGTCTTGAAGCCCTAGTTGAAACGCTTGGAACAGCCCCACGGGGCCTGCGCCAATGATCAGGGCTTTGGTTTGGATCAACGGATCAACTCGTTCAGTTTGCCCGTCTTGTCTTTCCAGTCGTCCGCATCGGGCATGGGAATTTTGCGCTTGGTGATGCTTTTCCAAGTTGGCAGCAATGCCAATTCGGCATTGAGCTTGGTCATGTGAACTTGGTCTGCTGGCAGGTCTTCTTCAGCGTAAATCGCATTGACAGGGCACTCTGGAATGCACACTGCGCAGTCAATGCACTCGTCAGGGTCAATGGTGAGGAAGTTGGGGCCTTCGCGGAAGCAGTCTACGGGGCAGACATCCACACAGTCGGTATATTTGCAGCGGATACAGGATTCAGAAACAACGTGGGTCATGACAGTTTGCTAAGGCTAAAGCGTTGAACGGGCGGAATTACCCGAAAGGTTGGCATTTTAAAGCAGTTAAAGGCCAGTATTTAATTCACCAACACTGCGCCTGAGGTCTTATGGCTGGCCGTATCGACCAAAATCAGGGCGCCCAGGACGCAGGATTTGGCAAAAGGCAAGGCAATCAGGGGCTCTTGGAAGGCCAAAGTGACTTGACCGACGGCATTGGCGGGCAGTTCAGTGGCGTCTTCTTTGTCCAGGGTATTGATGTTCAATCGGTGCACAATGCGCTGCACTTTGGCTTTCACCCAGCGGTGGCCATGCAAAGCCCAGTAAAGGCGGCCAGCCAACAAGGGCTCATCGTCCATCCAGGCCACCGTGGCGTCAATTTGACGCCGGCCTTCTAAGCCTGAATCTGCTGCCAGCATCCAATCGTCTCTTTATACATCCACTTCTTGGTCTAAAACCAAGCCTGCGCTTTGGCCTGTGGTGTTGGTTTTTTCATGGCGCGTGGCTGATAAAACCTGCGCGACCGTGGCAGTTTGTCCACTTGGAAAAACTTTGACGCTTTGACCTTGTCGCAAGGTGCCTGTGGCCACACGACCCCAAAACACACGGCGGCCTTGATGCGTCAAGTTGGAGTCGTGGAATTTTTCCACCCACTGCACGGAAAAGCTCATGGTCACATCGGCCTCAGCTGGGGTGCTGGGCAATGTTTCTGCAACTTTGTGCTTGTAGTTGGTACTGGGGTTTGCATGCAAAGCTATGGCATTTTCGCCATTGTGTTGCGAGGTATCGCTTAACTTAACTGAGGAAACAATCATGCTGTTGTTGTGGCTTTTGCAAACAAGGGTTGCGTGTCAACTGCAGACCCTTGGTAGAAAGCAGGGAAACGATCGAACTGACGCTGTGCAGCGCTGGCATCCAAGCCTTCGCGCAACACGGCCACATCAAAACCCGTTCGGGCCATGGACACCAACTGGTCAATCAAGACATCACCTGTTGCGCGAATTTCACCTTGAAAGCCAAGGCGACGGCGTAACAAAAAAGCCTGACTGTAGGCGCGGCCATCGGTGAATTTGGGGAAGTGCAAATCGATGCGCTTGACACCCGCAAGTGGTACCTGGCGAGGATCTGCGTCGTTGGTCATGAAAATAACGCTAGCGACTGATGCTGGGGTGATGTACTCGTCAAAGGAAAGAATTTTCATAAGAATCTCAAGGCGGTTCAAGCGATTGCAGGTTCAGATTGACGGGCAGAATTGGCAGACGCTTTGAAGCTGTCGTGCCCCACACGGCGCAAAGTTTCAATGAAATATTCTGTTCGGCCGTTCTGGTTGTTGCTAGTTGGTGCGCGCAGTTCAAGGTACTTGTTGATCACGGCTTCAATGACATCGGGTACTTCGGCTGCAGAAAAAGACGGGCCAACCACTTTGCCTGCGCCTGCCGTGCCAGACAGGTCTGAGCCGTCCGAGCCACCCAAGGTGACTTGATACCATTCCTTGCCGTCTTTGTCGACACCCAAAATGCCAATGTGGCCGCTGTGGTGGTGGCCACACGAATTGATGCAGCCGCTAATGTGCAAGTCAATGGGGCCTAAGTCGTCTAGCTCATCTAAATCTTGGTAGCGCTCTGAAATGGCCGCGGCTACAGGAATGGCGCGCGCATTGGCCAAGGCGCAGTAATCGCCGCCGGGGCAGGCAATCATGTCGTTCAACAAACCAATATTGGGGTTGGCAAAACCCAAGGCTTTGGCTTCTTGCCACAGGTTATGCAAATGAGTTTCTTGAACCCAGGGCAGGACCAAATTTTGTGAATGCGTCACGCGCGCTTCACTGCGTGAATACTTGGCCACCAATTGAGCCGAGGCTTTTAGTTGCTCTGCGGTTGCATCGCCCGGTGCCAAGCCCAAGCGTTTGAAGGACAGCGTGACTGCGCGAAGTGCTGGATTTTTGTGTGGCACAACGTTTTGATTCAGCCAACGGTGGAACGCAGGGTCTTGTGTGCTGCTGTTAGCCAATGAGGCGGCGGAGGAGGCCGGTGCTTTGGGTTCTACAAAGCAAGCTGCCACGCGATCAAATTCGGATTGGGCAATGGTGTGCGGCCCACCATCGGTGTGAACGATGTCATTGAATTCAGCTTCAACTTCATGAATGTAGCGCTGACCTTCGGCTTTCACCAAAATTTTGATGCGAGCTTTGTAGAGGTTGTCCCGGCGACCCCAACGGTTGTAAACGCGAACAACAGCCTCCAGGTAGTTCATGATGTGTTGCCAAGGCAAGAACTCACGAACCAGGGTGCCAATGACGGGAGTGCGCCCCATGCCACCGCCCACCCAGACTTTAAAGCCCACTTCGCCCTGTGAATTTTTAACAAGCAGCAAACCCACGTCGTGCCAGCCTATGGCTGCGCGGTCTTCTTTTGCGCCCGTGATAGCAATCTTGAATTTGCGAGGCAAAAATGCAAACTCAGGGTGCAAGGTGCTCCACTGTCGCAAAATTTCTGCATAGGGCCGTGGGTCGACCACTTCGTCAACGGCCACACCCGCTAATTCATCGGTGGTGATATTGCGAATGCAATTGCCACTGGTCTGAATGCCATGCATGTCCACGGTGGCCAAGAGGTCCATCACATCGGCCGATTTGTTCAATGGAATCCAGTTGAACTGAACGTTTTGACGGGTGGTGAAGTGACCGTAGCCTTTGATGAGACGTGGCGATTTGCCGGGCAACAAATCTTGCTGGGCTTGTGCTTTTGAAAAAAGTTCGTTGTCGGGTTGATCGTATTCTTTGGCAATAGTGGCCAACACGCTCAGTTGCTTGCTGGAAATTTCGCCATAAGGCACGGCCACTCGAAGCATCGGTGCATAACGTTGAACGTACCAGCCGTTTTGAAGGCGCAAGGGGCGAAACTCTTCGTCAGCCAATTGGCCTTTTTGCCAGCGCTCAAGTTGGTCTCTGTGCTGGGCTGCGCGCAATTTGACAAACTTGCGGTCGAATTCTGTGTATTGGTACATCTCTGAGATTGGGTGTGAAGGCTTTGGCCAGGTCAATTAAGGGTTGGACTGTAATGCTTCTTTATGCAAAATCTAACTACTTATTCGTTTTACATATATGCATATTGATCATAAGAGGGGTGTGTGAGCGGTCTTTAAGTCTCCAAAGTGGCTGGTATTGGCCTTGCTGATACAGATTCGCTTTTGAGGAGTGTGGAATGAAGTCTTGTCCATTGAAAGCTTGGGGCGTGGCGTTGGCCGCCATGTTGGCAATGTCTGTGAACGCGCAAACCCCCATTCGCATTGGCGAAATCAACAGCTATTCGGCCATTCCTCAGTTCACACAGCCCTACAAACAGGGCTGGCAATTGGCCGTTGAAGAAGTCAATGCCGCAGGTGGCTTGCTGGGTCGCAAAGTTGAAGTTATTGCGCGAGACGACGCCGGTAAGCCCGAGGATGCGTTGCGCCACGCCATTGAGTTGATCAGCCAAGAAAAAGTGGATGTGTTGGCCGGTGGTTTTTTATCCAATGTGGGTTTGGCCCTGGCCGATCATGCGGGTAAAAGCAAACGACTTTTTGTGGCCAGTGAACCTTTAACAGATGCCATTGTTTGGGACAAAGGCAATCGCTACACCTTCCGTTTGCGCCCCAGCACTTACATGCAAGCCGCCATGTTGGTGGAGGAAGCAGCGAAGCTGCCTGCCAAGCGCTGGGCCACCTTGGCACCCAATTACGAGTACGGACAAAGTGCCATTGCCAGTTTCAAAGAGTTGTTAAAGGCCAAAAGACCCGATGTGGAATTTGTGGGCGAGCAGTGGCCCGCACTTGGAAAAATTGATGCAGGCAGCAGCTTGAGTGCGCTCATGCAAAGCAAGCCCGATGCTATTTTTAATGTGACCTTTGGCGCCGATTTGGCCAAGCTGGTGCGTGAGGGCAATCAGCGAGGCATTTTCCCCAAGGTTCCCGTGGTGTCCATGTTGTCTGGCGAACCCGAATACCTCGAGGTGTTGAAAGATGAAACGCCCAAGGGCTGGATTGTGACGGGCTATCCGTGGGACCAAATTGACACCAAAGAACATGCTTCCTTTGCTGCCAACTATTACAAGAAATTCAGAGAGAACCCCAAGGTGGGGTCTGTGGTGGGCTATGCCACCATGCAAGCTATTTTTGCGGCCATTAAAAAAGCAGGCAGCACTGACAACGAGAAGTTGGTGTTGGCAATGCGGGGCCTGAAATTTAGCACGCCGTTTGGTCCCGCTGAGTTTCGGGCTATTGATCAGCAATCCACCATGGGTGCGTTTGTGGGTAAGCTAGATGTGCGCGGCAACCAAGGCAGCATGACGCAATGGCGTTATGCCGATGGCAAAAACTACCAGCCCACCGATGCCTATGTGAAGTCTCGCAGACCTGCCGCTGCACAACAATGAACTTAGCCAAACCTTGAGGCCGCCATCAGCTTGGCCAATGAGGCGGCCATGGGCAAGGGCTCGTGGTTCAAGTGTGCCGCCAACAGTTCACCGCACAACACCGACCAAGTGACGCCTCTTGCACCCATGCCTGTGCACACATTAACGCCTTTGAATTCGGGATGTGCAAACTCACCCACGGCGGGCAGTCGATCTGGCAGCGCCATGCGAATGGCGGCCCAAGATGAGGTCTTTTCAAGATCGATGTGATGAAGGATGTCGTCTTGAAATTCCGGCATGAGTTCGGCCCATTGCTGTCTGTTTGACAACTGGTCTGCATCACGTGTTTGTAAATCAAAGTCGTTGCGTTGAAAGCTAGAGCCCACAATCCAATAGGGCTCATCCATATCAGTAGAGATGGGTTTGAGATTGCCTAAGTAGCTGCCATGACCGTTGACTGGAAAATCCGGCAGTTTGTTGCGCAGCTGAATTGGCAATATGCTCATAGGGCCTAATGAAACTTGACCACGCAATGCTGTAGCCGGCAAGTGAGGGCGAGGGCATTTCTGAGTTTGCAATTCAACGCTATCAAGCAAGGCTTGGCCATCGTATGCATTGGCAATGATGACATGAGGCGCTTGTGCAATGACAAGCCCTGATGCATCTAGACACTGCCATTGCTTGTTTCTAGCAATGAGTTTAGCGACCGAGCTTTGCGTTGACAAACGGATGTTGCCATGCCCGAATTGAGCCTTTACCAAAGCTTGAGTTTGAATCCACCCGGCTATGCCATGCCACAGTGCCGGTGTACTTTCATTCAAGCCTGCCGCCTGCTTTTGAAATTCGCTGGCTTGTGTGCTCCACTCGTGTCCAGCAGCAGGCCACAAGGGGCCTTCGGGCAATTGTCTTTTGCCAGCGTAACGATGTTCAAGCAGATGAGAAACTTGCCACTCAAGGCCATGCTCCAGCAGCTCTTGTGCACGTTGCACTGTGGCGCGCACACCATCTCGCGTAATGCGTGATAACACATTGTTGTCAGGCGAAACGTGGGTTGCAAAGATACCAGCGGGCAAGCCAGAAGCGCCTGCACCCAATGCATGCGCTTTGTCGAGCACTTCAACTTGCCAGCCTCTGAGCGCCAAACTGTGAGCCACAGCCGAGCCTGCTAAACCTGCGCCAATGACAATGGCATCAACTTGAGGTTTTAATTTTGCAATGATCTCAGCTTTGGCACGATGGCGCAGTGAGGTTTTCACTTCCCAAGTTGGGCGATAACAAGCTGACGATGTTGCCTCATCCAAAATGAAGCCAACACTTTGAAGCTCATTGACGAGACAGTCTTGGGGGTCACGCCATTTGATTTGAGACCCCACTTGAGACAAGCGTGCCAAAGTTTTGGCGCCCCATGGCGCTAGGTGGTCAACGCAAATGCTGTCTGCTGCGATGTCAATTTCTTTGGCAATCTGCGGCGCAGCGCCAATGCACAAGCTCAATTGAACGCGTCCAGCTTCAAATAAAATGCGGTGAACGCCAGGTAGCAGGCCATAGCAAACTTGCGCCAATTCAGATGGAAGGTCTGTGGGTGCTTCGCTGGCAAAAGCTGTGAAAAAAAGATGGGGTGCTGAGTCAGGATCTGATTGCCAAACTTTGACAGTTTCAAGAAAAGACTCGCCGCGCCCAAACGAGGTTTCTAAAGCGTGCCAACTGGTTTGCCACGCTGCTCTGTTTTTCCAATGACTGGCGTGAAAATTAAGGGTTGGTGGGAGGGACATAACCTTGGGCGGCATCGGCGCCAGATCCAAAGAAATGGTTCTCCATTTGACGGGCCAAGTACTGACGAGCGCGAGCGTCTGCCAAATTTAAGCGGTTTTCATTGACCAACATGGTTTGATGCTTGAGCCAGGCAGCCCAAGCTTCTTTGCTGACGTTTTCCCAAATGCGTTTGCCCAAGTCACCCGGATAGGGTGGAAAATCTAACCCTTCAGCTTCGGTTTCCAATTTGATGCATTTAACTGTGCGCGCCATGATGTTCCTTGATTTATTTTAAAGATGAGGTGGGTATAGGGATATAAAATTATTGTATTTCCATTACAGGCCAATAAGCTTGAAAATAGCTTGTTTTGTTTAAATATCCTAAGTTTTATGAGTGCATTTTTAGAAGAAAAAGTCCTGAGTGTTCATCACTGGACCGATCGTTTGTTCAGTTTCACCACCACGCGCGATCAGGCGCTTCGCTTTTCCAATGGCCATTTCACCATGATTGGCCTGAGGGGTGAGAACGGCAAACCCTTGCTGCGCGCCTACAGCATTGCCAGTGCCAATTATGAAGAGTACCTTGAATTTTTGAGCATCAAGGTTCAAGACGGACCCTTAACTTCAAAATTGCAACACATTCAAGTGGGCGACACCATTGTGGTCGGACGCAAACCTACAGGCACACTGCTCATTGATTACCTCACCCCCGCAAAGCGTTTGTACCTTATTGGCACTGGCACGGGCCTGGCACCCTTCATGAGCATCATTCGCGATCCTGAAACTTACGAGCGATTTGAGCAAGTGGTTTTGTTACATGGTGTGCGAGAAGTGAAAGAGCTGGCTTACCACGACTACATCACCAAGGAGTTGCCACAAAATGAGTTTTTAGGCGGGATGGTCAGCAAGCAACTTTTGTACTACCCCACCGTCACGCGTGAAGCGTTTGAACACCAAGGCCGCGTGACAGAGTTGCTTGAAAACGGCACCATCAGTTCAGATCTCGGCATTCCTTTTTTAAATCCCGCAGAAGATCGAATCATGATTTGTGGCAGCCCTGAAATGTTGCGCGACCTCAAAGCATTGTGTGAAAAACGCGGCTTTGTAGAAGGCAACACCAGTATCCCTGGGCAGTTCGTGATAGAACGTGCTTTTGTTGAAAGCTAATTCTTGAAAAATTTATCGACACAGCGTTGGCTTGCCCTGCTTGCTGCAGCGTGCTTAGGCATGCTGGCTTTTGGTATTTTGTATTTGCAAAACCATTTAGGCTTAGAGCCTTGCCCCATGTGCATTGTTCAGCGCTATGCACTGATGGGTGTCATTGTGTGGTGTCTTTTGGGCGCTCCTGCAAATGCCCCAGTGCGCACCCTTGTCATGACATGGCTCATTGCAATCACGGCGGGTTTTGGGGCCTTCGTGGCTGCGCGTCAATCATGGCTTCAGTGGTACCCGCCAGAGATGGTGTCTTGCGGCCGTGATTTTTACGGCATGATTGAAAACTTTCCGCTTCAACGCGCCGTACCGATGATTTTCAAGGGCGGTGGAGATTGCATCAAAATCGATTGGACATTTTTAGGTGGTTCCATCGCTAATTGGTCGTTTGCCGTTTTCTCATCCATCCTAGTTCTAATGCTCTTTCTTCGTTGGCGCGACGGCATGTTTAGATCGGCTGCAACCGAAACAAGCCTTAACGCCAATTAGCCTCATTTAGAACCAGTTAGTCATCACGATTAGCTGAGTTTTTTAACCAGCACTTGGCTGCGGCGGTCCCAGTTGTATTTGCGCTTGCGGCCCTCAGGCAACCAGTCGGGATCCATTTGCACAAACCCGCGCTTGATGAACCAATGCATGGTGCGAGTGGTGAGCACAAAAATACTGTCCAAGCCCATGCCGCGAGCACGTTGCTCGACATGTTTCAATATTTTTTCACCATCACCTTGACCCTGCGATTGGGGTGATACCGTGAGGGCAGCCATTTCGGCGGTCTTGGCTTCAGCATAGGGGTAGAGCGCAGCACAGGCAAAGATCACCCCATCGTGTTCAATGATGCTGTAGTGGTCAACATCGCGTTCAATTTCTGTTCGATTGCGCTTAACCAAGGTGCCATCGTTCTCGAAGGGTTCAATGAGCTGAAGAATGCCGCCAACATCATCCGATGTGGCTTCTCTTAATTCTTCCAGCTTTTCATCAATCACCATGGTGCCAATGCCATCGTGCACATAAATTTCTAGCAACAAGGCCCCATCGACTGCAAACGGCAAAATATGGCTGCGTTCAACGCCTTCCTTGCAAGCCTTCACGCAGTGCTGCAAATAGAAGGCGATGTCTGTAGGCGTGAGCGCTGGGGGCAGTTTTTTCAACAAGCTTTCTGCAGCAGCCAAAGGCAACTCGGTGTCAATGGGATTGTCTTCAGATTCCGGCTCTTCCGGCTTAATGCGCAGACCCGGAATTTCAGTCAAGAAAATAAGTTTGTCAGCTTGAAGTTCAATGGCCACACTGGTGGCCACTTCTTCCATCGACAAATTAAAAGCTTCGCCGGTTGGCGAGAAACCGAAAGGCGAGAGTAAAACCATGGCGCCCATTTTGAGGGTCTGGGTAATGCCAGCGACGTCAACTTTGCGAACCAGACCTGAATGCTGGAAATCTACGCCATCCACAATGCCAACTGGACGTGCGGTCAAAAAATTGCCGCTGATCACTCGAACCGTAGAACCTGCCATGGGCGTGTTGGGCAAGCCCTGACTGAAGGCTGCTTCAATTTCATAGCGCAGTTGGCCGGCGGCTTCTTGCGCGCAATCTAGCGCGACCTCGTCGGTGATTCGAATACCTTGCGAGTATTTGGGTTCATGGCCCTTGGCCATGAGTTGCTCATTCACTTGGGGTCTAAAGCCATGGACCAACACAATCTTCACGCCCATGCTTTGAATCAAGGCTAAATCTTGGGCCAAGTGCTGCAGTTTGCCAGCTGCGATGGCTTCACCTGCAATGCCCACCACAAAGGTTTTGCCACGGTGCATGTGGATGTAGGGTGCCACCGAGCGAAACCAAGGTACGAAGGTGAAGTTAAAGACAGTAGACATGGGCTTGTGGGTCTCTAAAAAGGGGCCAAGACAGCGGATAATTCAAGGCTTACGCCATCCCTGATTTTTACAGAAGTTTTGCCATTGTCCGCTACCCCCTTGAAAATCGAGTTTCCCGAGTCTTTGCCGGTGTCGGCAAAGCGCGACGAAATCGCTCAAGCCATGGCGGATCATCAGGTCATCATCGTCTGTGGCGAGACGGGATCAGGCAAAACCACACAGTTGCCCAAGATCGCTTTGGCCCTTGGCCGCGGCAAGCTCAATGCCGCTGCAGGCCAGCGAGGTAAGTGGATCGGACATACACAGCCTAGGCGCATTGCAGCCAGCAGCGTAGCCAAACGCATAGCCGACGAGCTTAAAACGCCACTGGGCGATGTGGTGGGCTACAAAATTCGATTTCAAGACCGCTTGTCCAAGGATGCCTCGGTCAAGCTCATGACAGACGGTATTTTGTTGGCCGAAACGCAAAACGACCCGCTTCTAGATGGCTACGACACCCTGATCATTGACGAAGCCCACGAACGAAGTCTGAACATTGACTTTCTGTTGGGCTACTTGCGTCAAATCTTGCCGCGCCGACCCGACCTCAAAGTGGTGGTCACATCGGCCACCATCGATGCCGATCGTTTTGCACGGCACTTTGCTTCGAGTAAGGGGCCCGCGCCGGTCATCATGGTCTCTGGCAGAACCTTTCCGGTAGAGATGCGCTGGCGGCCGTTCGAAGAAACGCGTGAACACGACTTGAACGATGCCATTGCCGAGGCTGTCGACGAACTTTGGACAGGCAATGCCGCCGGTGACATCTTGGTGTTTTTGCCAGGCGAGCGTGAAATTCGAGAAGCCGCTGATCATTTGCGCAAGCACTTATCTCACAGCGCTTTCACGCGGGGTGCTGAAGTACTGCCCTTGTTCTCGCGTTTGTCGCAAGCCGATCAAGAAAGGGTGTTTGATACACACGCAGGAAGGCGCATTGTTTTGGCCACCAACGTGGCCGAAACCTCACTCACAGTGCCAGGAATTCGGTATGTGATTGATGTGGGTACCGCACGCGTCAAGCGCTACAGCCTGCGCAGCAAGGTGGAGCAATTGATGGTGGAGCCCATCAGCCAAGCGGCGGCCAATCAGCGCGCAGGTCGGTGCGGTCGTGTGGCGAACGGCATTTGCATTCGCTTGTATGAGGAAAAAGATTTCAATGGACGGCCGCGCTTTACCGATCCTGAAATTTTGCGATCCTCCTTAGCAGGTGTGATTTTGCGCATGAAGTCATTGCACCTAGGCGTGGTAGATGACTTTCCGTTCATAGAAGCACCGTCCAAACGTGCCATCACCGATGGCTACCAATTGCTGGCTGAACTGGGTGCTGTCACCGAGGCCAATGAGCTCACGCGCTCGGGCGCTGAATTGGCCAAGTTGCCCTTAGACCCCCGGGTGGGCCGCATGATTTTGGAAGCACGCGACAGACAAGCTTTGGACGAAGTGTTGGTCATTGCCAGTGCTTTGTCGGTGCAAGATGTTCGTGACCGACCCTTAGAGGCGCAGTCGCAAGCCGATCAGGCGCATGTGAAGTTTGACGACGAGAAAAGTGAATTCACAGGTTATTTGAAATTATGGAAATGGTTGGCTGATGCGCGCGGCGGCAAATCGCCTGCTGGGTCAGAGCACAAGTTAAGCAATCGCCAATATGAGCAGTTGTTGCGTCAAAACTTTGTCAACATTCGACGTGTGCGTGAATGGCGCGATACTCACACACAACTGCACACCACTGTGGCGGAGCACCGTTGGCAATTGAATACTAAGCCAGCCAGCTACGAGCAAATTCACATGTCGATGATGGCTGGTTTACTGGGCAATGTGGGTTGCAAGCAAGACGATGAAGACGTTTATTTAGGGGCGCGTGGTATTAAGTTTTACCGCCACCCGGGAGCCCATTTGTCCAAGAAGCCTGGCCGCTGGACCGTAGTGTCTGAGTTGGTGGAGACCACACGTTTGTTTGGCCGTGGCATTGCCAACATTGAGCCAGCTTGGCTGGAACAAGTCGGTGCCCATTTGCTGCGCAAGCAACTCTTAGATCCGCATTGGGAAAAGAAGTCGGGTGAAGTGATTGCGCTTGAGCGCGCCACGCTTTATGGCTTGGTGGTTTACAGCGGCAGGCGTGTGCCATTTGGCAAAGTAGATCCGCAAACCGCCCGCGAAATTTTCATTCGCGAAGCCTTGGTTGAAGGGCAATGGGAAACCAACCTGACGTTCTTGGAAGCCAATCACAGAATGATTGCCAAAGTGGAAGAGCTGGAACACAAATCCCGCAGGCAAGACGTGTTGGTAGACGATGAACTGATCTACGCATTTTACGACCAACAAATTCCAGCCGATGTGTGCTCTGGCCGTTTGTTGGAAGCATGGTACAAAAATGAAGTGAAGCGTCAACCCAGTTTGCTGGTCTTAAGCCGTGAAGAATTGATGCGCCACGAAGCGGCGGGCATTACCACGCAAGCCTTTCCCAAAACCCTTCGCTTGGGCGGCACCGATTGCACAACCACTTATTTACATCAGCCTGGCGATGCACGCGATGGCGTCTCGGTAACGGTGCCTTTGTTTGTGCTGAATCAAGTGAGCGAGGAGCGTTGTGAGTGGTTGGTGCCAGGCTTGCTCAAGGACAAAATTCACGCGTTGCTTAAAAGCTTGCCTCAAAAGCCACGTACCCGATTTGTGCCATTGCCAGATTCTGCTGCCAAGTTGTCCGAGGCATTAGGTACGCCAGAAATTTTTGGAACGGGCTCATTGACCGATGTACTTTTGAAGAAAGTTCGCGACATCACCAGTCTGGATGTCAAGCGCGCAGACTTTAAATTAGAAATGCTCAGCCCGCACTTGTTCATGAACTTGTGTGTGGTTGATGAACATGGCCGACAACTTGGCATGGGTCGCAATCTAGGTGCCCTCAAAGCCGATTGGGGCTCGCAAGCACGCGGCGCTTTCCAAGCTCTGGCACAGCTCAGAGTGCAATCAACTGGCAGTGCGACGCTACCGGCAACTGATACCAAGGACAAACACGCTTCGCAAGCTGAGGCCACTGTCTCAGCAAGTGCAGCCAAGGCAGGTTCATCTACTTCCGGGGCCAAGTCAGGCCAGAAGACGGCCGTTGCCCAGCAGCGCTACACCACATGGACCTTTGGTGATTTGCCAGAACTCATGGAGATCAACAAAGGTGGGCAAAGCTTGATTGGTTTCCCTGCGCTGGTAGACCTGAACGATGCGGTGCAAATTGAGGTGTTTGACGAACTCGAAGTGGCAACTCATAAGCACCGCGAAGGCTTGCGCCGTTTGTTTGCTTTGCAAATCAAAGATGCCTTGAAGTATTTGGAAAAGAACATTCCTGATTTGCAAAAAATGGCAGTGGCCTATATGCCCTTAGGGACGGCAGATGAGTTGCGCCAGCAGATCATTGAAGTGGCCTTGGACCGTGCCTTCCTCATGGACCCATTGCCATCGGATGAGCTCAGCTTTAAGAAGCGAATTGACGAGGGCAGAGGGCGCTTGACCCTCATTGCCAATGAGGTGGCCCGTTTGGCGGGTGTCATTCTGATTGAATTTGCTGCGGCTACTCGCAAAATAAAAGACACCAAGAATGCACCTGAGCCCACTGCCGATTGTGCGCAGCAGTTGCAACGCTTGGTGCCCAAACGATTTTTGGCGCTCACACCTTGGACGCAGTTGCAGCACTATGCACGGTACTTAAAGGCCATTGTGTTGCGCTTGGACAAATGGCGTGCCGATCCTGCACGAGATGCCGCTAAGTTGTTGGAGTTGAAACCACAAGAGCAGCGCTATTGGCGTTTGGTGGCCGAGCGCAAAGGTGCGGTGGACGACCGGATGCTGGAGTTTCGGTGGTTGATTGAAGAGTTGCGCGTGAGTTTCTTTGCGCAAGAATTGCGCACACCTCAACCTGTGAGTGTGAAGCGCCTTGACAAGGCTTGGACTCAGTTAAATCACTGAGCCATTGGCCAAGCTCAGTTAGATTGCCTTGGGTAAAGTCATCAATGGAATGTCTTTTTCTGCCGCCAATTTGTCCAATTGTTGTCTTGTCTTGCTGGCCAAAAAGCTTGCAATGGTGTCGTGCGTTGACTTGGCATACAAGGTCTTATCGTGTTTGACCACAATGCCTGCGGCTTCGCACAATGACTTTGCAAAATGAGGCTCTAGTGCGGCCACGGCCACGCGGCCGTTTTTGCATGCGTAAATGTTGTAGCCAGCGTGCGCACCGCCTACCGCACCCTTGGGCAAGGTCATGCCCCATTGTCTTGGCAGGGCCAACCAAGCTGCTGCGACGCTCAGTGCCACTTCAAGAAAGATGCCTTTGCCAGTGCTGCGTTGCTTCAACACGGCTTTTAAAACGGCTTCGCTGGCCATCAAGGCGCCGCCCATGTCGGCAAACAAACTGGCGGGCAATGTCATGCCCGGCACCAAGTTGACTTCGGCTTGGTAGGTTAAATCGTGACCCGGAATTTCAGCCAGGGGGCCAGGAGCTCCAACCACGGTGATGCAACTGAGGTTTGGATATTGTTTGTGCAATGTCTTCCAGCTTAGGCCCAGTTTGTTCAAGGCAGAGGGCCTGAACGAGGTGAGCAGCACATCGGTTTTGGCAAGCAATTGATGCAAGGCTTGTTGTCCCTTGGTTTCTTTCAAATCACATTGGATTTGCTGCATGCCTTTGTGCAAAATTTCATAGAAGGCTGGCGTGTAGTGCGCCATAGGATCACCTTGGGGCGGGTTGACCTTGGTGCAGGTGGCGCCCATTTGTACCAAGCGCATCAATGTGGCGGGCCCGGGTAAGTTAAGTGCCAAACTGACAACGCGCACGCCTTTCAAGGTGGAGTCATTGGCCATTTTGATTACACGCCCAGATGTTGCGCCATGATTTCAGGCTGAGATTGCAGCAACTCAGAGCTGCCCTCAAACACGACTTCACCTTTGACCAAAATCACATTGCGATCGGTAATTTTGGTGACATGCTTCCAGTTTTTATCCACGATGATGCTGCTAATGCCAGTTTCTTTAATGACACTGCAGATGCGCCATATTTCTCTGGCGATCAAAGGCGCTAAACCTTCTGTGGCTTCATCCAAAATAAGCACATCGGGGTTGGTCATTAAGGCACGACCAATGGTCAACATCTGTTGTTCGCCACCAGAAAGCTGTTGTCCACCATGCCCCAGTCGCTCTTTCAAGCGCGGAAAAGTTTCGAGCACACGTTCGTACGTCCAATCGTTTTGACCTTGTGTGCCAGGACGTGCCGCCATTTTCAAATTCTCAACCACACTCAGATTGCCAAAAATGCCGCGACCTTCGGGTACATACGCAATGCCAAGTTGCGCGACTTCAAAAATATCGCAGTCATTCATGCGCTGACCTTTGATGAACACATGGCCCGATTGGGGTGTGACAATGCCCATGATGGATTTGAGGAGTGTGCTTTTGCCCATGCCATTGCGACCCATCAGGCCAATGGTTTCGCCGCGATTTACTTCGAAGTCAATGTTGCGCAAAATGTGGCTGGCCCCGTAGAAACTGTTGAGGCCTTGCACTTGAATCAATGTGTTGCTCATCTCAATGATCCTCACCCAAATAGGCCGCTTGAACGCCTTCATCGGCGCGCACATTAGCAGGCAAGCCGCTGGCAATCACTTGGCCATTGACCATCACGGTCAGCTGGTCTGCCAAAGCAAAGACAGCGTCCATGTCGTGCTCAACCAGCATCATGGCGTGCAATGGTTTTAAACGCAGCAGCAACTGCACCATTCTCTCGGCTTCTGCCAAGCCCATGCCGGCCAAGGGCTCGTCAAGCAAAAGAACTTGCGGCTCTGTGGCCAAAGTCATTGCAATTTCCAGTTGACGTTGCTCGCCATGACTGGCGGCACCTGCCATGGCTTGACGGCGATTTTGAAGGCCTGCTAATTCAAGGGCGCGCTCTGCACGTTCGTTCACGTCGGTCATGTGGCTGGCCTGTTGAAGCCACGCCAATGGATTGAAAGGCATGGGTTGACTGCGCGACTGGGCCGACAAACGAACGTTGTCCCACACGCTAAAGGTTCTGAAGATGTTGGTCTTTTGATAGCTTCTGCCCATACCATGGCGAGAAATTTTTTCAGGTGTCCAACCAGTAATGTCTTGACCGTTCAATGTCACATGGCCGGATGTGGGTGGCAGGTCGCCCGTGAGCAAATTGGCCAGCGTCGATTTGCCCGCGCCATTGGGTCCAATGACTGCATGAATTTCGCCTTTGCGCAAATCGACTGACACTTCGTTCACGGCAGTCAGGCCACCAAACTGTTTGGTGATCTTGTTGGCGCGCAACAGCAAGTCGCGCGCTGAATGAGCGTCCGTCATGTTTGAGTGCCTTCTTTTTCTGACTTGTCTTTGAGCAGCAAGGCAAGCAAGCCCAAGATACCTCGGGGTGCCAGCACCACCAGCGCCACAATGAACAAGCCCATCCACAACTGCCAATGCTTGCCTAAATTAAAGCCAGCGACTTGGGGCAAGTCTTTGAACACATGCAGTAAATACTCGAACGAGAAAGCGCCAACAATTGCACCTGCAAAATTACCCATGCCGCCAAGGATGACCATCATGATGACATGCGCACTCATGTGAAAACCCATGAGTTCAGGGTTGACATACCCCGATTGCGCGCCCCACAAGAAGCCAGCTAAACCTGCCAATGCGCCTGCCAAAGTAAAGGCCGCCAGTTTGTGGTTAAACGTACCATAACCCAGTGCACGCATTCGGTGCTCGTTGACACGAATGCCAGCCAGTGCACGACCAAAGGGACTCCATAGCAAGCGCCGTAAAAACAAATAAACCAAGAGCATGAGAGTCAAGGTAAAGAAATAGAAAACTGTTTTATTTTCTAAATCAAACAACACAGCATCAGGTTTGAAGTTGATGAAGAGGCCGTCTGAGCCGCCCAATACCTTGTTGTCAAAGAAAGCATAGAACACCATTTGTGCAAAGGCCATGGTGACCATGATGAAGTAAATGCTGTGGGTGCGCACGACCAAGAAGCCAATGATCAAAGCCAGTAAGGCTGACGCGCCGACCGCTACAGGCAAACTCCACCACAAAGACACGGGCTCTCCGGGTGGCGTTAAAAATGCCAAAGCATAGCCTGCCACACCAAAGTAGGCGGCATGTCCTAATGAGACAAGCCCCGTGACACCTTGCAGCAAATCAAGGCTCATGGCAAAGATGGCCAAGATCATCATGCGGGTGACCATTTGCAAGTAATAGTCTGTGCCGACAAAGGGGAACGCCGCCAGTGCTAGCAGCGCAGCACCTAGCATAATTTTCAAACTGCGGGGCAGTGTTTCAAGGGGTGCGTGTGCGTCGCTCATGCCAGCCCCTTAGTTTTTAAACAAGCCTTCAGGCTTGTAGAGTAAAACAACGGCCATCAACACATAAACCAGCATGCCAGCTACTTGCGGCAACAACACTTTGCCAAAAGTATCCACCAAGCCCACCAGCAGTGCCGCAATGAGCGCGCCTTTGACCGACCCAATGCCGCCAATGACCACCACCACAAAACACATGATGAGAACCTGTGAACCCATGTTGGGGTACACACTGGAAACGGGTGCGGCCACCATGCCAGCAATGGTGGCCAGGCCCACACCCATGGCGAACACCAAAGCATGAATCAGTTTGATGTTGACACCCAAGGCTTCGGTCATCTCGTGGTTGAAAGCGCCCGCGCGAATTTTCATACCCAAGCGAGTTTTAGAAATGAGCAAATAAAGACCCAAAGCCAGCAACAAACAAACGCCAGACATGAACAAACGGTAGACCGGGTATGAAAGTGTTTCTGTCAGTGGAATAGAGGCGCTGAGAACATCGGGAATGGTGACGCCATGCACATCGTCGCCCCACAAAATGGAACGCATCTCTTCAAAAACGTAAATGAGACCAAAGGTCAGCAGCACTTGGTCGAGGTGATCGCGTTTGTAAAAGTGCCTGAACAGTAACCACTCAAGCAGCAAACCAAACAGCACAGAAAGCAATGTGCCCAAGATGATTGCGAGCGTGAAGCTGTGTGTCATGGCGGCCAATGACCAAGCCAAATAGGCACCCAACATGTAGAAACTACCATGCGCCAAATTGACCACGCCCATGATGCCAAAAATCAAAGTCAGTCCTGCAGCCAACATGAACAGCAGCAATCCGTACTGAACACTGTTCAGCAACTGGATGAGGAAATTGACGAAATCCATAAGGGAAAGATTAACACCAAAGCGTTTGAGTATCGCGTATCAAGAAGGCATAAAAAAAGCGACGGATCACTCCGCCGCTTTGGCGTGATGGGCCTTTTGAATTAGCCCATGCGGCAACCGGCGCCAGAATCGGCCAGCGCTTTGGAAGCAACACCAATGACCTTATTTTCGCCATTCTCGGCGACACGCAAGTAAATGTCTTGTACAGGATTGTGTGATTTGCTCATGGTCCATTTGCCGCGGGGGCTGTCAATGACGGCGCCTTCCATGGCTTTGTAGAGCTCGGGCTTTTTAGACAAGTCACCTTTGACGGCATTGGCGCCTTGCACCAACAGCAAGCCCGTGTCGTAGCCTTGAACAGCATAAACGTCGGGTTGCATTTTGAATGCTTTGGCGAATTCCAAGCGAAAAGTTTTGTTGCGAGGTGTATCCAAAGAATCGCTGTAATGAAGGGTGGTGATGACGCCGTCGGCTGCGGGTCCTGCCGCCTGCAACACCCCTTCGGTTAAGAAGCCAGAACCATAAAGTGCAATTTTGCCCTTGAGGCCAGCTGCAGCAAAGTCTTTCATGAACTTAGCGGCTGATGGGCCTGCAAAGAAACAAGCAACTGCATCAGGTTTCAGTGCAGCGATTTCTGTGAGCAGGGCTTGAAACTCAACGTTAGGGAAGGGCAAGCCCAACTCTTTGACAATGGTGCCACCCGCTTTGGTGTAGCTTTCTTTGAAGCCTTCGAAGGCCTCATCGCCGGCTGCATATTTCCAAGTAATCCAAACAGCTTTCTTGTGCCCTCTGGCCACCATGGCTTGGCCTAAGGCCAGCGTGGGTTGGCTGTTGGAGAAGCTGGTGCGAAAGACATTAGGGGCGCACAAGGAACGGGTTGCTGCATGCACACCTGCGTTGGGAATCAAGGAGAGCACACCTGAGTCGCGTGCTACTTTTTGGATGCCCATTTGCACACCAGAGTGCACGGTGCCGATGAGCACGTCGACCTTGTCACGCTGAACCAATTTGTTGGCGTTTTCAATGCCTTTGGAGGGATCCGACTCATCGTCGACTTTGAACCATTCAATTTCACGCCCACCCAACTTGCCACCTTGTTCGTTAATGGCCATGCGCACGCCATTTTCAATGGCCACACCCAAGGGTGCAAAAGCGCCAGAGTAGGGCAAGATCAAACCAACGCGAATTTTGCCGGACTGAGCCTGTGCTAATTCTGGCAACAACAAGCTTGAACTGGCCGCTCCTACTAAAGCGGCACTGCGTGTCAAAACCAAACGACGTGAGGGTGAGGTAGTCATGAAAATCTCCTTGTAGGATGCATTATGTTGCATATCAGGGGACAAAAAAGCTAGGCAAAACCCTGATTATTTAAATATCAATTCAGAATATGGCCTGCCCGGAGGGACTCGAACCCCCGACCTACGGCTTAGAAGGCCGTTGCTCTATCCAGTTGAGCTACGGGCAGATAAAAAAGGCCCTAGAACCTGAAAGGTAGGGCCTTGATTGAGAAAAGTGGTCGGAGCGAAAGGATTCGAACCTTCGACCCTCTGGTCCCAAACCAGATGCGCTACCAGACTGCGCTACGCTCCGACAAGCCTATTATTCTAATGCTGTAACGCGGGAAATGATGAAACTTGATTAAAAAGTTCTTTCAAAGTTTCAAGATGTCCCTCGCTTAAGCGCTAATGCCTCATGGGCTAACACTCAGTCAATGTCTTGTTAACTGCCACGAGTGAAGGGCATTTCAACCTCGCCTGGCACAAGCAGGTGTTTGGCCAACTCGAGCTTGGCCAAAGAGTTGCGGTGCACCTCGTCGGGACCGTCTGCCAAACGCAGCGTGCGCTGATGGGCGTATGCATAGGCCAATGGGAAGTCTTGTGAAACTCCGCCGCCGCCATGCGCTTGAATGGACCAATCAATGATTTGACAAGCCATTTGAGGCGCCACAATTTTGATCATGGCAATTTCTGCTTTGGCCACTTTGTTGCCCACGGTGTCCATCATGTAAGCGGCTTTCAAAGTGAGCAAGCGTGCTTGTTCAATCATGCAGCGTGACTCAGCAATGCGTTCTTGCCAAACGGTTTGACGCGCAACTTGTTGGCCAAACGCCACACGCGAATTCAAACGTTTGCACATGAGTTCCAGCGCGCGCTCGGCTATGCCAATGGTACGCATGCAATGGTGAATACGCCCTGGGCCTAAGCGGCCTTGTGCAATTTCAAAACCGCGACCTTCACCCAGCAGCAAATTGGCTGCCGGCACACGAACATTCTTTAACACCACCTCCATGTGACCATGCGGCGCATCGTCGTAACCAAATACTGACAGTGCACGCACCACCGTAATGCCGGGCGTGTTGGCCGGCACAATGATCATGGACTGTTGCTCGTGGCGGCCAGCGTCTGGATTGGTTTTGCCCATGACGATGTAAACCGCGCAGCGTGGGTCGCCCGCACCAGACGACCACCACTTGCGGCCGTTGATGACGTATTCATTGCCATCGCGCTTAATTTCGCATTGAATGTTGGTGGCATCTGAAGAAGCAACGTCAGGCTCGGTCATGAGGAAGGCTGAGCGAATTTCGCCTCTGAGCAATGGCTCTAGCCATTGGTCTTTGAGTTCTTCGCTGGCATAACGTTCAAAGGTCTCCATGTTGCCTGTGTCGGGCGCTGAGCAGTTGAAAATTTCAGCAGCGAAAGGCACACGTCCCATGATTTCGCACAGCGGTGCATATTCCAAGTTAGACAAACCTTGGGGTGCACGAGGTGACTTGGGCAAGAACAAATTCCAAAGACCAGCAGCCAGTGCTTTGGGTTTCAGCTCTTCTACAATTTTGGTGGGGATCCAAGCATTACCTTTTGCGCGGTTGTCGGCAATTTCTTGAAAGAAGCGCGCCTCGTTGGGATAAATGTGTTCGTTCATGAATGCCAGCAAGCGGGCTTGCATGCTTTTGACTTTGTCTGAGTATTCGAATTGCATTGAAGTTCTCCTGTTAAATCTTAAAAATAGGTGAGGTCTGTTGAATGGGGGCTCAATGAACTTGGCTGGCGAAGTGCCATGCCAACTCGGCCATGGGTTTAGCGCCGTTGCCTGACGCTTTGGCTTGATCGCTAGAAGCAGTGCCGTCTAGCACGCGTTTGGCAATGCCTTGCAAAATGGCTGCGATGCGGAACAGGTTGTAGGCCATGTAGAAATTCCAATCTAGCGCCAGTTTCTCGGGTGTGGTGAAGCCAGTGCGTTGGCAATAACGTTGGATGTATTCAGCTTCTTCTGGAATGCCCAATGCTTTGTGATCTAGGCCGCCTATGCCGCGGAATGAACCTGGCTTGATGTGCCATGCCATGCAGTGATAACTAAAGTCAGCCAGTGGATGACCCAAAGTTGAGAGCTCCCAATCAAGCACCGCCAATACTTTGGGCTCAGTGGGGTGAAACATCATGTTGTCCAAGCGAAAGTCGCCATGCACAATGCTGACCAAAGATTCGTCTTTGGCGCTACTGGGGATGTTGCTTGGTAACCATGCTATCAAGCGGTCCATTTCTGGAATGGACTGTGTTTGGGAGGCCACATACTGTTTGCTCCAGCGGCCAATTTGACGCTCGATGTAACTGCCAGGCTTGCCGTAATTGGCCAAGCCTTGATCTGCAAACTGCACGGTGTGCAGCGCTGCAATGACGCGGTTCATTTCGTCGTATATTTCGCCGCGCTGGCTGTTGGTCATGCCCGGCAAAGACTGATCCCACAAAACTCTGCCAGCCACAAATTCCATGACGTAAAAAGCACGGCCAATGATGGCTTCATCTTCGCAAAGCACATGCATTTTGGCTACGGGCACCGCTGTACCCGCAAGGCCTTTCATGACGGCAAACTCTCGCTCAATGGCATGTGCAGATGGCAATAATTTGGCCACAGGACCGGGTTTGGCGCGCATCACATAGGCGCAGTTGGCCGTGATGAGTTTGTAGGTCGGGTTCGATTGTCCGCCTTTGAACATTTCAACGCTGAGGGGGCCCTCAAATTCAGGCATGTTGGCAACAAGCCAACCCTCAAGGACTTGAACATCAAAGGCATGCGTGCCGGTGACTGGGCGTGTACCCACGAAATGATCAAACTGGCTCATGGCAATTACCGTTGTGAATGAACGAAGTGAGGATCAGGGTGCTGGCGTTCAGTTGTCCGAATTCACGATTTTGATAAGCGCTTCTCTGTCGAGCACAGTGAGACCACTGGGTTCGATTTTGATGACATGTTCGCGTTCCATTTGTTTGAGCTCTTGGTTCACGCGCTGCCTGGAAGCACCCAACAACTGAGCGAGCTCTTCTTGCGCCAATTGCAAACTGATTCGAATGGCTTTGGCATCGGACAAACTGGGCACGCCGTAGCTGCGAACCAAGTGATTGAGCTGTTTGGCCAAGCGCGCCCTTAAAGGCAAAGTGTTTAAATCTTCGACCAATCCGAACAGCTGCCGAATGCGCCGTGCATGCAAGCGCAACATGGCGTCGTACAACTCGACGTGCGACGACAAAATTTTCTTGAAATCTGCCTTGGCCACATTGAGTGTGGTGGTTTCGCCATGTGCGTAGGCATCGTGCGTGCGCCTGTCGCCGTCGAAGATGGAGACGTCGCCAAACCAAATGCCAGGCTCGACATAGGTGAGTGTGATCAATTTGCCCGATACGGAGGTGGAGCTGACACGGACCGCCCCTTTGGCGCAGGCGATCCACTGCTCCGGCGGTTCTCCGCGGGCTGCAATGAGTTCGCCGTCTTTGTACCGTTTGACGTAAGCGCATCGAAGTATGTCGTGCCTGAGTGAAGGTGAAAGGGAAGAGAACCAACGGCCGGCGTTGATGCATTCTCTTTCCTCCATCGTAAGAATGGGTTCGTCCATAGTCTGTCTTTTGAGTGACTGGGTTGCAAAAATTTGTCGCCTGAGGGACCCTGTCTTACTCGTAGCGAGGTTTTTCTTTGTTTAAAAAGGCTGAAATACCAATGCCTGCATTGACATGGTGCAAATTCTTCACGAAATGATCGCGCTCCAAAGCCAATTGGTGATGAAAAGAAGCGGCATCCGCTTCATTGATCAGCTCCTTGATGCTGGTCAAGGCATTGTGGGCCTTTTGATTTAACAGGCTGGCCAGGGCAAGGGCTGTGCCCAGTGCTTGCCCAGGTTCACACAATCTGTTGACCAAACCCAGCTGATGAAGTCTTTCTGCAGACATGCGCTCGCCTAGCATCAACAACTCAGTGGCCAATTGGCGAGGCACATTGCGAGATAAACTCCAAGTGCCCCCGCCATCAGGTGACAGTGCAATGTTGCTGTAAGCCATGACAAACACACTGTTCCGAGCGGCCACAATCATGTCGCAGGCCAAAGCCAAAGAAAAGCCTGCGCCTGCTGCAGGACCTTCAACTGCTGCAATGACTGGCTTTGGAAAAGTTCGAATGGCCTCTATCCAGTTGTGCAGGCCTTCGATGCTTTGAGCTTGGTGCTCCGGTGGTTGTTGGCGGTTGTTGTTCAGTCTTTGCAAGTTGCCGCCAGCACTGAACAAGGCTCCCTCGCCGGTAATGACCACGCTTTTAATTTCAGGGCTTGTCTCGGCCACGCTCAGTGCCTCGACGCCCGCCGCATACATTTCTGGGCCGAGAGCATTCTTGTGTTCGGGATTGCTCAAGGTAAGAATAAGGGTGGCACCTTCGCTGGTGCTGAGCAGTTGAGCTGACATGGTTTAGTCCTCGGTATGAAGTAAGGACAAGCCAATGGCGCCTCGGCGACGCAACCATGGACTTGGGCGATACCTTGGATCGCCGTAGACGGTTTGCAAATTGAACAGCACTTCCAAAACATTGGTAGGGCCTAATTTGTCACCCAGTGCAAGTGGGCCCAAGGGGTAGCCAAGGCCCAAAGTGACAGCGACATCCAAATCTTGCGGTGTGCAAACACCTTGTTGGCACATGTCAGAAGCGATATTCACGATGTTGGCCACAACTCGTTGGGTAATGAAGCCGCCGCTGTCACGCACCACGCTGACAGCTTTACCATCTTTGGCAAACAGGGCATGTGCTGAATCGCGCATGTCAGATCTTGTGGCCGGGTTGGTGGCCAATACGCGTCGTTTGGTGGCCGCATCATCAAACAGCATGTCAATGCCAATGGTGCGCGCTGGGTCAAGGCGTTCAACCACGGCCACGGTGGTGACATCAAAGCCTAGAGGCGCAACAAGGGTTAGAGCTTGGGGGGAAGGTGAGGCACCCGTTTCAAGGGTGGCGCCTAAATCTTTAAGAAGTTGTAAAAGTTCCATGCGCCGTGAGGCACGAGGAGATACCCATACGGGTGGAAATTCTTTGATTTGCGGCACGGCGGGTTCTTGGGCGAGAACTGCTTTGCCATCAACGTATTTGTAGAAGCCTTCACCCACTTTTTTGCCCACCACGCCCCCTGCCAATCGCTGCGCCGTGATGACGCTGGGGCGGTAGCGAGGCTCTTGGTAGTACTGGTTGTAGATTGATTCCATGACAGGATGTGACACATCCAAAGCCGTTAAATCGAAGAGCTCGAAGGGGCCCAATTTGAACCCGACTTGGTCTTTCAAAATTCGATCAATGGTGGCGAAATCTGCCACGCCTTCAGACACGATGCGCAAAGCTTCGGTGCCGTAGCCGCGACCTGCATGGTTCACGATAAAGCCCGGAGTATCGTGTGCTTGAACGGCTGTGTGCCCCATTTGTTTGGCAAACTCAGTCAGTCGAAGGCACACATCAGGATTGGTTTTTAGACCGGCAATGACTTCCACCACTTTCATCAATGGCACAGGATTGAAGAAGTGATAACCCGCAAATTGGGCTGGCCGCTTCAGGGCTGCAGCGATGGCCGTGACGGAAAGGGAGGAGGTGTTGGTCACCAAAACCGTGGTGTCAGGAACCAGGTTCTCTAGTTCAACAAACAAGCTTTTTTTAATGTCGAGTCGTTCAACAATGGCCTCGATAATTAACTCGCAATGTTTCAAATCTTGCAAGCTACTGGCCGTATTCAAATTTGTTTTGTAATTCGCAACAGTGTCTGCGTCAAGGCGGCCTTTAACGACAAGTGAGTCCCATACTTGATACACGGCCTCTTTGGCTTTGAGAGAGGCATCTGCTTGGGTGTCGTAGAGGAAAACAAGACTTCCTGCTTGCGCAGCAATTTGGGCAATGCCACGTCCCATAGCACCTGCGCCAATGACAGCGACTTTGTTGAATGCAATGTTCATGATCTGATTGAGATTTGTTTTAAATTTTCAAGCAGACAAAATCTACTTGTTGCCTCTTAGCGACGAACTTGCAAAGCGCCAGGGTTGACGATGTTGGTGGGAGTGCCTTTGATGAAATTGACCACGTTGTCAAATGCGGCGCCAAAGTACAACTCGTAGTTGTCCTTTTCCACATAACCAATGTGGGGCGTGCAAATGCAATTTTCCAATCGCAACAGCGGATGTCCCTGCAAAATAGGCTCGTGCTCAAAAACATCGATGGCTGCTAAACCAGGCCGCCCCCGATTGAGCGCACTGATGAGGGCATCGGGTTCAATCAGCTCGGCGCGTGATGTGTTCACAATCATGGCGGTGGTTTTCATGCGCGACAGATCTTCCAAGGTGACAATACCGCGGTTCGCTTCGTTAAGCCGAAGATGCACTGAAAGGACATCGCTTTGCTCAAAAAGTGCTTCACGTGTCGTAGCCGGAATATGTCCGTCGTTTGCCGCTTTTTCGCGCGAAGCTTCACTGCCCCAAACAACCACTTGCATACCGAAAGCCTTGGCGTAGCCCGCAACCAATTGGCCTATTTTTCCATAGCCCCAAATGCCTAATGTTTTGCCCCTTAGCACAGTGCCCAAACCAAAATTGGCTGGCATGGACGCACTTTTTAAACCAGACTGCTGCCAAGCGCCGTGCTTGAGATTGCCAATGTATTGTGGAACTCGGCGGGTGGCCGCCATGATCAATGCCCAAGTTAATTCGGCCGGGGCATAGGGCGATCCAGTTCCTTGCGCAACTGCAATGCCACGCCCTGAGCAGGCCTCTAAATCAATGTGGGAACCGGCAGCGCCTGTTTGGGAAATGAGCTTGAGGCGTGGGAGTTTTTCAAGCAATTGCCGGTTGAGGTGGGTGCGTTCGCGAATAAGGACCAAAATGTCGGCGTCTTTCAAGCGAACAGACAACTGCCCCAAACCTTTAACGGTGTTGGTGTAGACCTTGGCGTTGTAGGCGTCGAGTTTGGCGGCGCATTCTAGTTTTCGGACGACATCTTGATAGTCGTCAAGGATCACAATATTCATAAGTACTATTGTGCCTTGCCTAGAGGCTGCCATTGGGGAGAAGGATGAAATTTAGCCCCCAATGGCCATGAAAATCAGTGGGTGAGGGTTGGCTTTTTCTGGGCTTCGAGTGCGACCAGCCTGTCAAGTTCTGCGCAGACATCGGACATGCGGCCAGAAATGACCATGCGACCCGCGCAATGGGGTGTTTCGCCATGTTCAGAGACACGAAGAACTCGCAAGGCACGCTGTTTGGCGAGCATGTGGGTCTTGGGTGAGTTGCCAGTGTTAGGTGTCTGAACAAAGGGCGCAGTACGCTCAAGCTGAGCTGTTGCACTCATGAATTTTTGAATGCCGTTGTAAATGCTAGAAATACCGAAAAGAGCGATGGTCATGGGTAGCCTTCTGAATTGAGAGATTGGAATTACATCAAGAGCGTGTTGCGAATGAGTCCGACCGCCAAGCCTTCGATCTCGAAGGGCTCGCCTGGGTTGACCAAGATAATGGGGTAGTCGGGGTTTTCAGGAAGAAGTTCAATGCGGTCTGCTTGACGGCGCAAGCGCTTGACAGTGACTTCATCGCCGAGGCGGGCCACCACAATTTGACCATTGCGAACTTCTTTGGTGGCTTTGACGGCCAGCAAGTCGCCATCCATGATGCCTGCGTCTCGCATGGACATGCCGCGCACACGAAGCAAGTAATCGGGCTGTTCTTGGAAAAGGTGGCTTTCGACATGGTAGGTGCGATCGACGTGTTCTTGGGCCAAAATAGGTGAGCCGGCTGCCACGCGGCCAATGAGTGGCAATGCCAATTGGGCAAAACCAGGCAGAGACAGGCTGAAAAGGTCGGTGGATTGGCGTACGCTGTTGCGGGACGAGCCTTTGAGTCGAATGCCTCTGGAGGTGCCGCTGACCAAATCGATGGCGCCTTTTCGGGCCAGAGCTTGAAGGTGTTCTTCTGCAGCGTTGGCCGATTTGAAGCCTAAGACTTGGGCAATTTCGGCTCGGGTAGGCGGTGCGCCAGTTTCGGCAATGGTTTTTTGGATGAGTTCCAAAATTTCTTGCTGTCTAGCTGTGAGCTTAGGTTGATCGTGCATGATGCAGTCCTTTGAGGGTGTCTGAAACCAAATAACTGTGTTCTTATCCAGTTACTGTATTTTTAACCAGTCTTTTTAGAAATGCAAGCAAATATTCAAAAAATTGTTGTTTTAGGCACAGGTGGCACCATTGCGGGTGAATCTGAATCAGCCGATGAAGGCCTGTCTTACAAAGCTGCTCAGCGCGGTATTGGTGATTTGTTGAAGTCAGCAATCAGCACCAAGTTACCATGGCCAGAAGCCATGTCGGTTTGCCAATTTGAGGCTGAACAAGTGGCGCAATTGGACAGCAAGGACATGGACTTTGAAACATGGACTCTCATGGCAAAGCGTTGTGATCATTGGTTAGCCCAAGACGACGTGGTTGCGCTTGTAGTCACGCATGGCACGGACACCTTAGAGGAGACGGCTTATTTTTTATCTCAGGTTATCGAGCATTCAAAACCCATTGTCTTGACGTGCGCCATGCGGCCGGCCAATTTCAAAGATGCAGACGGCCCGCAAAACTTAAGAGATGCCCTGGTGGTTGCGGCCTCCACCAAGGGGCCAGGAGTTTGGCTTGTGGCTGCAGGCGAAATTCACCACAGTGAGTTTGTTCAGAAAGTACATCCAACAAGATTGAATGCTTTTGATTCAGGTGAAACGGGTGCTGCAGGCAGTGTTCAAAATGACAAGGTTCAGTGGTTTGAAAACTTCCAAAAGCCCTTGCCAAACTTAAGATTGCATGTAGCTCACCTGCCTTTGGCGGCGCAATGGCCATGGGTAGAGATCGTCATGAACCATGTCAACGCAGGCCATCAGCATGCGGATGCATTGGTGAACGCAGGCGTTCAAGGTTTGGTCATTGCTGGAACGGGCAATGGCTCCGTCAGTTCGAAAATGAAGGAAAGTTTAGTTCGGGCCCAAATTGCAAAGGTTCAGATTCGATTGAGCAGTCGATGCAATCAGGGTGCAGTAATTCCTACCAGCAGCCATGTGTTTGATGCTAAGGGTGCTTTAAGCCCTGCCAAAACCAGAGTGGCCTTGCTGCTGGACATCATGTCCGAGCGGCAAAGCCACTAAGCTTAAGTTCATGCCTCAGCTAAAGCCTAAGTTGATTGGGCCTAAAGCCCTGAGTGCGTTACTTTGTTGAGCCGAAAGCTTGCAGAGCACGCTGGGTAATTTCCTCGACAGAACCCATGCCGCTGATGGCGCGGTATTGGGGAGCAGCTTGTGGTTCACGTTGCGCCCACTCAGAGTAGTACGCCACAAGTGGCCGTGTTTGTTGGCTGTAGACATCCAAACGCTTTTTCACAGTTTCTTCTTTGTCGTCTTCACGTTGGACCAAGGGTTCACCGGTGACATCGTCTTTGCCTTCAGCTTTTGGCGGATTGAATGTGACGTGGTAAGTGCGGCCAGATGCAGGGTGTGAACGGCGTCCACTCATGCGCTCAATGATGGCCTCAAAGGGCACGTCAATTTCAAGCACGTAGTCCAATTTCACGCCAGCGGCCTTCATGGCATCAGCCTGTGGAAGGGTGCGGGGAAAGCCGTCGAACAGAAAGCCATTGGCGCAATCGGCTTGGACAATACGTTCTTTAACGAGGTTGATGATGAGGTCGTCGCTGACCAAGCCACCTGATTCCATCACGGCCTTGGCTTGCAAGCCAAGAGGGGTACCGGCTTTGACTGCAGCGCGCAACATATCACCAGTGGAGATTTGAGGAATGGCATATTTTCTGCAAATGAATGCGGCCTGCGTTCCCTTACCAGCACCTGGTGCACCTAAAAGAATGAGTCTCATGAAAGTCCCGAATAGTTATTGAATCTTTCGCCATGGCGAGGAAGGCTCTCGCAGGAGAATATCATGGGAAGCATGTGTTTACCTGACGACTCCAAAGCGTTGATATCAGGGTTTGTACAGAGCTCTGACTCTTTCCAAATCTTCAGGGGTATCGACACCGGGACCAGGCATATCAGGGGTAATGTGAACAGCTATTTTGTGCCCGTGCCACAAGGCCCGCAATTGCTCCAAGGCTTCACCCGTTTCAATGGGCGCAGGCAGCAAAGTTGGAAAGCTTTGCAAAAACCCTACGCGGTAAGCGTAAATGCCAATATGCCGAAGGGGGGCCGGTTGTGGCAAGCTTTGAATGCCTTTCGAAAAACCATCTCGCCACCAAGGTATGGGTGCGCGGCTGAAATAAAGCGCTAATTGAGCTTGGTCGATGACCACTTTGACCACATTGGGGTTGGTGAACTCTGCAAGCTCGTGAATTTCGTGGGCTGCCGTACTCATGCTGGCGGTGGGGCGCTGAACGAGTAATTCGGCCACCTGATTGATGAGTTCCGGATTGATGAGGGGCTCATCGCCTTGAACATTGACCACCACTTCGAGAGGGCCCAAACCCAACAGCGCGCTGGCTTCAGCAAGCCGATCACTGCCGCTTGGATGGTCCATTTGAGTGAGCATGGCGCGAACCCCATGGGCTTGGCAGGCCTGAACGACTTCAATGCTGTCGGCAGCGACCACCACTTGGGAAGCATTGGAAAGTGCAGATCTTTGTGCAACGCGAACCACCATGGGCAAGCCATGGATGTCTGCCAATGGTTTAAAGGGCAGTCGCGTGGATGCCAAGCGTGCAGGAACAATGACTGTAAAGGCTTGCGACATGTGTCACTTCAAGAGAGATTAGACCAGGGGCGTGCGCGGTTTGAGTTGTTCTAACTCTTCGTCGCTCAGTGCGCGGGCTTCATTTTCTAGCAAGATGGGAATGCCATTGCGGATGGGGTAAGCAAGCCGAGCACTGCGCGACCATAGCTCTTGCAGTTCGCGCTGCAAATCTAGGGGGCCCTTGGTGACAGGGCAAACCAACAGTTCAAGTAATTTCGTGTCCATGTCTTAATGATACCTGTGACGGCTTTGAATGAGTTGATCGAATGCTTCCCAAAATGATGACTCTGGTTCAAACATCAAAGGCATTGCAAGCGCTTGGGGAAACCTAGCCCACAATTTAACGGCATCTTTTTCAGTGCAAAGAAGATGCAATTCAGGATGAGACGGCTTCCACGTCTGAAAATTATCGTGGTCGGGCAAAGCCGTTGAATGGCGAATTTGAAATTGCCCTTGTTCCAACATGGCCAAAAAGGCGTCTGGTTTGGCTATGCCCGATACAACTTCGACAGGTTTTAATTTCAAGTCTGCTATGGGTACTTGTTTGCCCTCAGATGTCAAAGCAAATGAGCTGAGTTCACGGCGAGATTCAAAACCTTCAGACAATGTTCTCTGATGTGTGTGTAAGAGCAAATCGACTTGACGGGGCCAGGGTTCTCGCAAAGGCCCCGCTGGCAGCAAATGACCATTTCCCAAACCTGTTGCATCCAGGACGCAAATTTCTATATCGCGTTGCAGTGCAATGTGTTGTAGTCCGTCGTCACACACCAGAACATTGACGAAGGGGAACTTATTGAGCAGTTGCCTTGCAGCCGCAACGCGCTGCGCTCCTACTGCCACAGGCACATTGCATTTCTGGAAAATCATCAGCGGTTCATCGCCAACCTCACTGGCCAAGCTGTTTGCATTGACAATTTGCAGTGATGTTTGTGCTCTGCCGTATCCGCGAGATACCACGCCTACCTGAAAGCCCTGCTTCACAAGACGCTGAACAAGGGCCATGGTGAGCGGTGTTTTGCCGCCGCCACCCACCACGACATTGCCCACCACAATGACTGTGGCATTGACGCGATGTTGCTTTATCCACCCCAAGCGGATGGCCCCTTGCCTTAAGCGCCATGCAATTTTGTAGGTGACTTCAAAGGGCCAAAGCAAATAGGTGATGGCATTGCGGTTGCGCCAATACTTCGGAAGTTGTTGCAACCACTGGAACATGATGGGATGTTTAAGGTTTGTTGGCTTGCGATGAATTTTGAGTTGCAAATGCAATTTTAGAAACACCATTCATTCGGGCAGCTTCCAACACATTGACCACAGATTGGTGGCTGGCCGATGCGTCGGCTTTGATGATCAGTGCCGCATCAGTTTTGCGCAGTCCAGCCAAAGCCGTGCTGAGGTCTTGCAAAGTACGCCCTTCAATTTTGGCGCCATTGACGGCATAAGTGCCTTGCGAATTGACAACCACCACCCAAGACGGCGTGGCCTCTGTTGAGCCCTGGGCAGTGGCGGAAGGCAAGCTCACATTCATCTCATTGAAACGCGACCAAGTGGTAGTGAGCATTAAGAAAATGAGAACAACCAGCAGCACATCAATGAAGGGGATCAAATTGATGTCGGGTTCAATGGCCGTATTCTTTTTAAATTTCACAATGAACTCATTCGAAGTTTGTTTTTAGTCACGCATGGTTGCCAAATGTCTGGCAAATCTTTCGGAAGCCCATTCCATTTGCAAAACCAAACGGTCCACTTTGGACTTGAAGAACCGCCATGCCAGGAGGCTTGGAATTGCAACCATCAGACCAAGTGCCGTGTTGTAGAGCGCAACAGAAATGCCATGCGCCAGTTCTGCAGGCTGTTGTTGTCCTGGTGTTTGTAATCCAAACAGCTCAATCATGCCAACCACGGTGCCCAACAAACCCAATAAGGGTGAGGCAGAAGCCAATGTGGCCAAGGCGGTGAGGTAGCGCTCTAAACCTTGCGCTGCCATTCGACCTTCCATTTCCATGCTTTCGCGAACATCTTGGTGCTTGGCATTCGGGTTAAGGGACAGTGTTTGTAACCCGCTTGCAAATACAGGTCCAACGGCACCCATTTGGGCGATCTCTTGTATGGTGGCGATGCTTGGAAACCCCTGTTGGGTACTGTCGATGGCGCGTTGCAAAGCATGCTCAGGCAAGACCTTGGTGGTTTGCAAGGCATAGAGGCGCTCCAAAATGATGGCGAGCGCAAAGATGGAGCACCCAATGAGAGGCCATATGGGCCATCCTGCTGCTTGTATGATGCTTAACAAAATCAATCTTTCTACTTCTGGTTTCAGTTTTGATTATGGCCGATCGAATTGTTCTCCATTTCTGTGGATAACTTTGTGAAGAACATGGCAGAAACAGGCTCGCAAACCGTATGAATGCTGGGATTTACACTGGTGCTCATTTTTTAGACAGTAAATTTTGTAATTAAATCAATGGCTTACGCCTTACCATGCCTGTTAGACCTGTACAGTAGAGGCGTAATGCAAGTAGATTGCAAGCTGTGGATTGATTCACCAACAAAAGACAAGCTCTTGCAACTGATATGGCCCTGGACACCGCGAAAAATAAGGTTTTTTCATGACGCAAATAGATTCTGAGCCACGTGTTTGGTCAGTTGGGGCACTTTGCCTTGCAATTGCTGACACCTTGAATGCGAGGTTCAATCCTGTGGCGGTCAAGGGGGAGATATCTGGCTTCTCTAGGGCGGCCAGTGGTCATTGTTATTTCAATCTCAAGGACGAGAGCGGGCAAATACGCTGTGCCATGTTTAAAAGAGCCGCCAGTGCTTTAGGTTTCATGCCCAAAGATGGCGAAATGGTAGAGCTGAGAGGCAAGCTGGGTGTGTATGAAGCACGGGGAGATTTGCAGTTGGTTGTGGAAACCATGCAAAGAGCGGGTCAGGGCGATTTGTTCGCGCAGTTTCTAAAACTCAAAGCCAACTTGGAAGCTGAGGGGCTGTTTGATGCTTCGCGCAAACGAGATATTCCCGCTCAACCACGAGCCATTGGTGTCATTACCTCACTGGGCGCAGCAGCTTTGCATGACGTGGTCAGCGCATTGCAAAGACGTGTGCCCCATATTCCTGTCATTTTGGCGCCGGCTTCCGTACAAGGTATCAACGCACCTTCAGAGTTGCTTCAAAGCCTGAAAAAGCTGGTCAGTTGGCAGGGGCAGTTGCCCCACGCATTGCCCAACGCATCGCCTAAATTTCCCAAACAGCCCATGTTGATTGATGTCATCTTGATGGTTCGCGGCGGTGGTTCTATGGAAGATTTGTGGGCCTTCAATGATGAAGCCTTGGTAAGGGCCGTCGCATCTTGTCCTATTCCCATTATTTCAGGCGTCGGCCACGAAACAGATTTCACTTTGACAGACTTTGTAGCCGACTTGCGAGCGCCTACGCCAACAGCTGCAGCAGAATTGGTTGCGACCGAAGGCGCTCAGCTTTTGGCCGATTGCCAGCTTCTGCAAAACGCACTTGACGATGCCCTGACCACCAGCCTAGACCGTACGAGCCAAAGGCTAGACTGGATTGCCAATCGGCTTGGGCGGCCATCGAGCCGTTTGAAGGACCAAACTGCTCAATTGATGCGCATGCACCAGTCGCTCCAATACGGATTTAAATCTCAGGTACAAGCTCAAAAGCAAGTGCTTTCTAGACATTCAGAACATTTGCCAAGGCTCCTTCAGCAAAACTTTCAGTTGCACCATCAGCGCAACTTGAACATGGGCACCCGATTGGGGCTACTTGATCCGCACTTGGTTTTGGAGCGAGGTTATGCCTGGTTAACCGACGAAACGGGCCGGGCCCTCACGCACGCCAGTGACTTTCAAGCGAATCAATCCGTCACGGCAAGCTTGGCCGATGGTCAAGTGAATTTGCAAGTGAAATAGCGCGTTGACCTCAGGGCCCCATGTCAACCCCAGACATGCTGTGCCTATTGCGCGGAATTCACAGACAAGCTGAGCCGATCGACCTACAATAGATACTTGGATTTTTACTGCACTTTAACGAGGAACACATGGAACACACCCTGCCAGCATTGCCCTATGCCATTGACGCATTGGCACCCAACTACAGCCAAGAAACTCTGGAATTTCACCATGGCAAGCACCACAATGCTTACGTTGTGAATTTGAACAATTTACAAAAGGGCACTGAGTTTGAATCAATGTCTTTGGAAGAAATCATCAAGAAATCCAGCGGTGGCATCTACAACAATTCTGCTCAAATCTGGAACCACACCTTCTTCTGGAATTGCATGAAGCCACATGGCGGTGGCGAGCCCACAGGTGCTTTGGCTGCAGCCATCAATGCCAAATTTGGCTCTTACGCTGCCTTCAAAGAAGCCTTCGTGAAAAGCGCTGTGGGCAACTTTGGTTCAGGTTGGACATGGTTGGTCAAGAAGGCTGACGGCAGCGTTGACATCGTCAACATGGGCGCCGCAGGCACACCTTTGACATCAGGCGACAAAGCCCTGTTGACTGTGGACGTTTGGGAGCACGCCTACTACATCGACTACCGCAACATGCGCCCTAAGTTTGTTGAGACTTTCTTGGACAAATTGGTCAACTGGTCTTTTGCAGAAGCCAATTTTGCTTAATTGAATTTGGCTTGGAATCTGTTCGATCAGATTCCATTTAGCACCCCAAAAAAGCCCAGAGCATTTGAACTGGGTTTTTTTTGTAACAAGCAGGTCACCGAATCATCATGCCGCCATCGGCCACAATGGTTTGACCGGTGATGTACTTACCAGCGGCGCTGGCCAAGAGTACCGCAATACCGCCAATGTCATCAGGCTCGCCAATTCGGCGCAGGGGTGTTTCATTTTCGACCATGCCCGCTTTCACGGGGTCGTCTGTCAAGGCCTTGGCAAAGGCCGTTCGAATGAGGCCGGGTGCAATGCAATTGACGCGAATGTTGTCTGGCCCCCATTCCACCGCCAAGTTGCGAGCCAATTGCATATCGGCGGCTTTAGAAATGTTGTAAGCGCCTATGACCGATGAACCATGCAAGCCTCCCACCGATGAGACCAACACAATGGCGCCATCCCTTTGAGCTTTCATGTCTGGATAGACCATGGTGCAGAGCCACGAGCTTGACAGGACATTGTTGTGCATGACCTTGTTGAAGATTTCATCGCTCATGCCCGTGGTGGGGCCATAGTAGGGGTTGCTGGCGGCATTGCAAACCAAGATGTCAATGGGGCCCCAAGCATCGCGGGTTTTTTGCACCAAGTTCTGCAACTGTTCTTTGATGGCAATGCTGGCGCTGATGGCCATGGCCGTGCCGTCTTCAGCTTGAATTTCTTTGACCACGGCCTCACAAGCATCTTGCTTTCGGCTTGAGATCACGACCTTTGCGCCGGCCCGAGCCAATTGAAAGGCGATGGATCGGCCAATGCCGCGACTGGCACCTGTGACGATGGCCACTTTGTTGTGTAAGTTGAAAAGCTTCATGGGTCTCCTTGGTGGATTGGCTTGATTTTTTAAAAAAGTATTTTGCCTGCAAAATTCAATTTGAACTGTCGTGCGTGTGTCAGCGAGAATAGGGCATGGATCGAATTCAAACCGTTGTTTTAGGGGCCGGCGTGGTTGGCTTGGCAGTTGCACGTCAGTTGGCACTTGAAGGCCGGGAGGTGCTGCTCTTGGAGGCGGCAGATGCCTTTGGAACGGGCACCAGTTCACGCAACAGTGAAGTGATTCACGCGGGCATTTATTACCCGCAGGGTTCTTTGAAAGCAAAACTGTGCGTACAAGGCCGAAAATTGCTGTACAGCTATTGCCAAGAACGCCACTTACCCCACAAACAGTGCGGTAAATTGATCGTGGCCACCTCAGCATCTCAAGTTGCCCAATTGGCTTCCATTCAGGCCAAAGCCAATGCCAATGGCGTTTTGGGTGCTGATCAATTGAGCTTGCTGTCTGCGGCCCAAGCTCAGGCCATGGAGCCGGCTTTGCAATGCGAGGCAGCGCTGTGGTCCTCTGGTACTGGCATTGTTGACAGCCATGCCTTGATGTTGAGTTATTTGGGTGATCTTGAAAATGCAGGTGGCATGTTGGCCCTCAATTCTCAATTTTTGTCGGCCCAAGTTTTGCACGAGGCAGGGCAAACGCAGTTCATCGTTCGCACTTTAGATGGCACGGAAATCTTAGCTGACCAAGTGATTAATTCAACGGGCCTGATTGCCCCCCATGTTGCGCGTCAGTTTGCGGGATCAAATTTGGCGCAACTGCCTCTTGCTTACTACGCCAAGGGTAACTACTTCAGCCTCACGGGAAGATCACCCTTTTCAAGATTGATTTACCCGGTTCCAGAAGCTGCAGGTTTGGGCGTGCACTTAACTTTGGACATGGCAGGACAAGCCAAGTTTGGACCCGACGTGGAGTGGGTTGAGTCGCCCGATGATTTGAGTGTCAACCCCAGTCGAGGCGATGCTTTTTATGCAGAGGTTCGCAAATATTGGCCGGGCCTCAAAGATGGCGCTTTAATGCCTTCGTATGCCGGCATTCGGCCCAAAATCAATGCACCCCATGAGAAGGCTGCCGACTTTTGCATCATGGGGCCAGCATCACATGGTGTGACGGGGTTGGTTCACTTGCTGGGCATTGAATCGCCTGGTCTGACCAGTTCCTTGGCCATTGCCAATGAAGTTTCGCAGGCATTGAAACACTGAGCTTGGTCAGCCCTTAACTTTGAGAGATCTGCTTCAGTGCCTTGGCCACTTCATGAACCAATGCGGGTCCTTTGTAAATGAGGCCTGTGTAAATTTG
>SHXD01000023.1 GCA_009693505.1 Limnohabitans sp. | reverse complement strand
TTTTCTCTCGTTCTCATTGACTTGACTTCACCGTGATGTTGATCAAGCGTTTGAAGAGCGCCACACCCACAAAGCTCGGCACCCACCCACGCAGTCCAAAAAGTAATATGGGCTTGTCGGAGCTTGTCTAAGGGTAATGCATGAACACTTTCAATGGGCGTGTTAGCAAGCATGCCCGCCATGTGTTCACGCACAATAGATTGAGACTCACCACTAGATAGGTCATCTTTGCGAATCACAATTTTCATGGGTTTACCTGCCTCCCAGCTTAGCTAAATAGGATTGAGCCAAGGTGCACCAGCGAAGCTGCCAAAGCAAGCCCTAAGCCCACAGCACTTCTAGGGCGTAGCACCATTTCTGCCACCACTTGGGTCGGAAAAGAATATGTTTGCTGCACTGCGGCATGCTTAAAGGGATGTGCCTTTAGAAATCTGCCATTTGTAGCAAGTTTCATCATGTCGCGTCGGCTACGGTATCTCATCATCCCTGCAATAGACCAACCCGGATCTGGTGGTGCATTCCAAGCGTCAATGTAGCCTGCCACTTTGCGGCCGGCAAACACAGGGTGTCCACCGCCAGAAAGCAAGACTCCAACGAATTGTTTGACATATGCCTGCAACAAGTCTTGTGCCGGTGAAGGCACCCCTGTGAAGGGGTGGGCAACTGGGTGGGGGAATAGCTTAATAAGGTTGCACATGACAAATTCTTTGCCGTCGTCAGCTTCCAGAAACTCTCTCAATACAGCGCGGTCTGTATGGTGGGGCCCCGGCAAATCAGCAGTGATGTTCATAAACTGCTCAATCTCCTTTGAGCTTAGCGGGCCTCGCCAGTTGTCGTACCAGGCGCGAAAGAGAATGTATGCCAGAAGGGCTGCAGGCCAGGCCCACCAAAAGCCCAATGTGTGCATTGTGGTCATATGAAGATTTCCAATTTCAAAAAAGTGAATAGACGAAAATTTTTGAAGCCGAGATATTGATGTGCATATGAAATTCTTGGTGTCTTTTAAATAGCCGCTTTCATTTTAAGTGGCCACAACTGCTGCGCGCATATAAAGCTGTATTAATATACCTAGTCATCTTAAAAGGGTGTGAAATTACCCAAGTACGATCAGTATAAAAAAGAACGAGAAGTTTTGAAAAAATAAAATGCTTCTGTAAGGACAGTAGAACCAACATGAATTCTGTATTTTTAAAAATTAAAAACCTTTACAAGCTGATCAATCGTGGCATTCTCAAAGTGTCAGATTGGATGTTCCAAGGCTTTCGGGTGGCGTTGGTTTTTGGTGTCATTCTTTATGCGGTTGGCATTGGCTGGTTTGTTTTTTATTCAGACAAAGTAAGCCTAGACGATCACACAGTTCTGGTCATGGACTTAAAGGGCGCATTGGTTGAAGAATCGCCTGGTGGCTTGAAGGACAAGTTCATTGGCGAACTTCAGGGCAATGCCACAGAGACTGTTCGTTTGCGCGATGTGGTGGTGACGCTGGAGCTAGCAGCCAAAGACAAGCACATTGACAAATTGCTTTTGAAGTTAGATGATTTTCAGGGGGGTGGCTTGGTTTCTTTGCGTGAGGCTGCCAGCGCCATTGAAAAATTCAAAGCGTCTGGCAAGCAAGTGGTTGCCTGGTCTACCTTTTACGGCCAACGTCAATATTATTTGGCGGCGCACGCCAACCAAGTACTGTCGCATCCCATGGGTGGCGTGTTAATTGAGGGTTTGGGCAGAAGCCGCAATTACTACAAAGACGCTTTAGACAAACTGGGTATCAAAGCCAATCTCATTCGAGTTGGCCAATTCAAGTCGGCAGGTGAACCTTTCGTTTTGAATGCGCCGTCTCAGCAAGCTTTGAAAGCCGAGGCGCATGTTTATGATGCGTTATGGGCTTTGTACACAGGGGGCGTAGAAAAGGCTCGCAATTTACCTGCAGATAGCATCAATCAAAACATCGGCAAGCTGCCTGATGCGTTAATCAAGGTAAAAGGCAATGCAGCCCAGTTGGCCCTAGATTGGAAGTGGCTCGATGGCTTGCAGACTTTTGAGTCATTGCGTGAAACGCTCATGAAAGACGTTGGCAAAGATGAAAACATTCAATCTTTCCGTCAGGTTGGCTGGAAAGACTACCTTGTCTCTGAAGTCAAAAAAGTCAAAGGTGAGCACATTGCCATCGTTGTGGCGGAAGGTGAAATAGGCGATGGCCGCGCGCCTGCCGGCAAAATTGGCGGCATCTCCACTTCTGAGCGCATTCGCAAAGCCACCGAAGACAAAGATGTCAAAGCCATTGTGCTCAGAGTCAACTCACCGGGCGGCAGCGTTTTGGGCTCTGAGCTCGTTCGAGATCAGCTGCAAATTGCCAAAGACAAAGGCAAGCCTGTTGTGGTTTCCATGGGCAACTTGGCAGCATCAGGTGGTTATTGGATTTCAATGGCATCCGATGTGATCATTGCCGATCCTGCCACCATTTCGGGCTCAATTGGCGTCTTTGCCATGTTGCCCACCGGTGAGGGTCTAATGAGCAAAATTGGTGTGAACACGGGTGGGTATCAAACCAGTTGGCTTGCCGGTGCCTACGATCCCAGAAAAGCGCTAGACCCTCGCATGCAATCTTTGGTGCAATCGAGCATTGAACACGTCTATGCCGATTTCATTGGCAAGGTTTCGCAAACTCGCAAACTCGAGTTGGCCAAGGTTGATGACTTGGCACAAGGCAGAATCTGGACAGGCGCTCAAGCGGTTGAGCACAAATTGATTGACAGGCTTGGTAGTTTTTCTGATGCGGTGGATGAGGCCAGAGCTAGGGTCGCTAAACTTGAGGGTGCTAAAAGCAGTGACAAAGAACTTCCTATTAAATATGTAGGACCCAAAACTTCACCCTTCGAAAGGTTTGCTCAAAAATTCATAGGCCAGTTCGGCTGGTTAGCGGGTGAGGTCATAGATTTGCCAACTTGGAGTGTGATGTCAGGGCATTCTGGGCCTGATGCTTTGTTGTTAAATACCTTGGGTCAAGACCTCGCTTGGTTGCAAACAGTTATTGAAAAGAAACAGCCCTTTGGCGCTGCAGCGCATTGCTTGTGCAATTTTTCGCCTTAAAATTAAATTGCATGCTTGGCTCGCTCACTTTTTTACAGTGAAGAGAGGGCCAGCGTTACTTCTGTAAATGTTGGGCCAACAACAACGCAACATGAATGGCATCTCTTTCAGTGCCATCCATAATTTGATGTCTACAACTTGTGCCATCAGCCACCACACAAGCATCTTTGTTGTTTCTAATGCTAGGCAACAAGTTGGCCTCTGCCATTTGTTTGGAAACTTCCAAATGCGAAGCTTCATAGCCAAAGGAGCCCGCCATGCCGCAGCAACTGCTTTCAATCAGGTCCACTTTGGCTTGTGGAATGAGTTGAATCACTTGCGTGACTGAGGGCATCAAACCGAAGGCTTTCTGATGGCAGTGACCGTGCACCAAAATTGGTTTTTGAGCAGGCCCCAATTTGGCCTTGAGTGAATCAAGTTTTCCGGATTTGTTTTCTGCTGCTAAAAATTCTTCAAACAACACAGCATGTGCTGCCACTGTGTCAGCCATTTCACCCAAGCCCATGACCAAAGACTCGTCTCTGAGGGTTAAAAGGCACGATGGCTCTAAACCCACAATGGCAATGCCTTTTTGTGCGAAGGGCAGCAATGCTTCTAGTAAAGCTTGTGCATGTTCTTTGGCCTTACTCACTTGCCCGCTGGCCAAATAGGTTCGGCCGCAGCAAAGGTGCTGGCCGGGTGCGTCTTGCTTGGTGCGACTGGCAATGTGAACTTGATAGCCGGCCGCCAACAAAACGTCGTGGGCTGCCCATGCGTTTTCAGACTCAAAGTAGCCATTGAAAGTGTCGACAAACAAAACCACAGGCTTGCTGGCCTTTAAGACTTCTTCTGCCGAAACACCGACACGAGGGCCGTTGAAGAAATGGTCCTTTTTCCATTCAGGCCATGAGCGCTCTGCTGACAGGCCGGTTAGAGACTCTGCCAACTTGGCCAACAAAGGCGATTGGTTGCGAAGGTTCATGAGGCCAGGCCATTGCGATGCAATGTGCGCATAGCGCGGCAAGTTAGATATCAGTGTGTCCTTCAATTGCAAACCATGCTTTTCGTTGTAATGATGTTGCACTTCAATTTTCATGCGCGCCATGTCAACGCCGGTAGGACAATCGCGTTTGCAACCTTTGCAACCCACACACAAGTCCATTGCTTCTTTTACCTCAGGGCTTTCTAGGCCGCCTTGAAGTTGGCCACTCAATGCCAATCGCAGCGTATTGGCTCTGCCGCGTGTGGCATGAACTTCATCGCGCGTGACTCTAAAACTGGGGCACATGGTGCCTGCATCAAATTTTCTGCAAGTGCCATTGTTGTTACACATTTCAACGGCTTTGGCCAAGCCTTGTGAGGGATCTTGCCCTGTGCCGGGAAGTGATGTTTGCTCTGTCGCCGCGTCGTTGTGAACGTTCCACGCACTCCAATCCAGAGCGGTTTGAATGGGAATAATTTTGTAATTGTTGCCAAAGCGCATGAGCGATGTGTCGTCCATTTTGGGTGGATTGACCATGCGGTTGGGACTGAGCAAGTTCACGGGGTCAAGGTGCTGTTTGATTTGCGCAAAGGCTTGCTGCAATGCGGGGCCAAACTGCCACTCAATCCATTCGCCTCGGCACAGGCCATCGCCATGTTCGCCGCTGTAGGCGCCTTTGAATTTCCTCACCAGTGCGCTGGCTTCCTCAGCGATGGCGCGCATTTTGTGGGGACCATCACGGCGCATGTCTAAAATGGGACGCACATGCAATGTGCCCACGGAGGCATGGGCATACCAAGTGCCCTTGGTGCCGTGTTTTTGAAAGACCTGCGTCAATGCATCTGTGTACTCTGCTAAGTGTTCTAAAGGCACGGCGCAGTCTTCAATGAAGCTCACTGGTTTGCCATCACCCTTCAAGCTCATCATGATGTTGAGGCCAGCTTTGCGAACTTCCCAGAGATTTTTTTGCGGCGCCTCGTCGACCATTTCCACCACACTGTTGGGCAAGCCCATGTCGCCCATGAGTGCCACCAATTGTTTCAATTCACCTTTTAGTTTTTCTTTGTCTGTGCCTGCAAACTCGACCAACAAAATGGCCTCGGGTTCGCCAATGATGGCTGTGCGAATAGTTGGCTCGAAGGCTGGAATTTTCAATGACAAGTCAATCATGGTTCGATCGACCAACTCCACAGCAGTCAAGCTGCCGTTACCCAGCTTCACAATGTGCTGCGCAGAATCCATGGCTTTGTGAAAGCTGTTGAAGTTCACCACGCCCAACACCTTGGCTGTGGGCAGTTCACTGAGCTTCAAGGTGAGCGATTGGGTCATGGCCAGCGTGCCTTCGCTGCCCACCAACAAATGCGACAAGTTCACTTTGCCATCGTGGGTGTAGGGCCGCACATTTTGGTTGTCAAAAATGTCCAGGTTGTAACCAGCCACGCGCCTTAAAACTTTGGGCCAATGAGTTTGAAGTTCTGCTTGATGGTGTACGGCCAGATGTTTGACGAACTCACCAATTTTCTTGGCACGCCCAGAGCTATTTTCAAATTGTGAAAAATCAAGCAACTCTCCGTTACTCAGCCATGCTTTGGCACCTAATACGTTGTGAACCATGTTGCCGTAGGCAATGGATCTGCTGCCACACGAGTTGTTCCCCGCCATGCCCCCAAGCGTCGCTTGCGCACTGGTTGAAACATCTACAGGAAACCAGAGGCCATGCTTTTTCAAAGACGCATTCAGAGTGTCTAGGACCATGCCGGGTTGAACTTCAACCGTGCCAGCGCTGATGTCTAGCTTGAGGATATTTCGAACATGTTTGCTGTGGTCGATGACCAAGCCCACGCCCGTGGTTTGGCCGCATTGGCTGGTGCCGCCACCTCTTGGAACAATAGGAACCTTCAAATCGCGGCAGATGGCCATGGCAGTGGCCACTTCTTCGGCGTGTTGGGGCACAAACACACCCAGCGGTGTGACCTGGTAAATGGAGGCATCGGTGGCGTACCGGCCTCGATCGGCGGCAGAAAACAGCACTTCGCCTTGCGTTTCGGATTTCAAACGCTTGGCCAATAGGCCTGCCACCTCGTTGCTTGCTGCGGCAACTTGCTCGTAAGTTTGGAGCGCTGGGTCTGTGGAAGTGGCTGCAGCCATGGTTGTAGTTGTGTTCATGAAAGTCTGATTCAACGAAAGCTAGGGGTTTTTCCACATCAGGAAAAGCTGAATTCCCGCTATTCTGTCTTCAAATTCAAATTAATTCTTAGGAATGTTTTAAATGCTTCAGCTTGATTTTCACCCAACGGGTCGACACTTTCTGCAAATACCGGGCCCATCGCCGGTTCCAGATCGAATTTTGCGGGCCATGAGCCTGCCCACCATCGACCACCGAGGCCCAGAATTTGGCGTGTTGGGCCTGAAACTGATGGCCAACATGAAGGCCATTTTCAAGACTCAGCATCCCGTCATGATTTATCCGGCCTCAGGCACGGGTGCGTGGGAAGCGGCCTTGGTCAATACCTTGAGTGCTGGCGATCATGTGCTCATGTATGAGACCGGCCACTTTGCTTCACTGTGGTTTAAGTTAGCTGCCCGTTTGGGTGTCAAAGCCGAGTTGTTGGGACTGCCTGGGGCAGAGGGTTGGCGCCAAGGTGTAGACGCTCACAAAATAGAAGAGCGCTTGAAGCAGGACTCATCTCACAGCATCAAGGCGGTGTGTGTGGTGCACAACGAAACTTCCACGGGCGTCACGAGTGACATCGCGGCAGTGCGCCGCGCAATTGACAACGCCAAACACCCCGCACTGCTATTGGTTGACACCATTTCAGGCTTGGCATCAGCCGATTACAGGCATGACGAGTGGGGCGTTGATGTGACTGTCAGCGGCTCGCAAAAGGGCTTGATGTTGCCGCCTGGCATGGGTTTTAACGCGCTGTCGCCTAAGGCCATTGAGGCTAGCAAAAAATCGACCTTGCCCAAATCTTTTTGGGCTTGGGATGAGATGCTAGAGATCAACAAATCGGGCTATTACCCCTACACACCGAATACCAACTTAATGTACGGTCTCAATGAAGCTTGCGACATGATTTTAGGACAAGGTTTGGATGTGGTTTTCAAACGCCATGTGCGCTGGGGTGAGGGCGTACGCGCTGGTGTGCGTGCGTGGGGCTTGCCCATTCAATGTGCCGACCCTGCTTTGTACTCTCCCATCTTGACGGGTGTGATGACGCCCGAAGGCATTGATGCAGATGCAGTGCGCAAAGTTATTTATGAACGATTTGATTGTTCTTTGGGAACTGGCCTTGGCAAAGTCAAAGGCAAAATGTTCCGTATTGGGCATTTGGGTGATTGCAATGACCTGACTTTGATTGCCGCACTTTCTGCTTGCGAGATGGGCTTGAAGTTGAGTGGCGTTCAACTCAAGGGCTCGGGTGTTCAAGCCGCCATGGATTATTTTTCAGCCAACCCTGTTCCAGCGCTCATTCACAATTGAAGGACAACCCCATGAAACGCAGAACCCTCCTCCAAGCTACCGCAGCATCTGCAAGTTTGCTGGCCGCGCCCATGATCAAAGCCCAAACTTTGCCATCAGGGCCTATTCGAATTGTGGTGGGGTTTCCGCCTGGAGGTGGTACCGATGCGTTGGCACGTGTGTTAGCCCAGAAACTTCAAGCCATGTGGAATATCACCATCGTCATTGACAACAAGGCGGGTGCCGCAGGGGTCATTGCAGCCGACTACGTGGCCAAGCAACCTGCAGATGGCAATACGCTGCTCATGGCCCACATCAATAGCCATGCCTTAGCGGTTAGTTTGCAACCTAAGTTGGGCTACAACGTAGAGCGTGATTTTTCGCCCATTGGTTTGGTGGGTGTTACCCCCAATTTGCTCATTTGCAATGAAGCGCAGCCAGCAAAAAATGTGAAAGATTTGATCGCCTTGTGCAAACAAAACCCTGGTCGCATCAGTTTTGCATCCGCGGGCGGTGGCTCGGCACAACACTTGGCTTTGGAAATGTTCAAGCTGCGCGCGGGCATTGATGCATTGCATGTGCCCTACAAAGGATCTGGCCCCGCGCTCACAGATTTGATTGGCGGCCAAGTTCAATATTGTTTTGAAACCATGACCTCTGCCACACCCCATGTGAAAAGCGGCAAAGCCATTGCGCTGGCGCAAACACGAACCAAACGCGCCAAAGGCCACCCCAATGTCCCCACCATGGACGAGCAAGGTTTTCCAGGTTTTGATGCCACCACCTGGTACGGCTTGGTGGGCCCTGGCCGCATGAATCCATCTTTTGTGAAACGCATCAATGAAGACATGAACAAAGTCATGGCCATGCCCGATGTGATTGAAAAGTTTGAACAATATGGTGCAGAAGATGGTGGCGGTTCGCCTGAGCGCTTTGCCGAATTCATTCGAAATGAAACTCAAAAATGGGCCAAGGTTGTGAAGGATGCCAAGGTTCAAGCTGACGCCTAAGTCATGGTTCAAAAAGTGCTGCGAATTGGTGCAGGTGCAGGGTATGCGGGCGACCGCATTCCGCCTGCGCTTGCCTTGGCAGAAAAGGGCCAACTAGATTATTTGGTCTTTGAGTGTTTGGCCGAGCGAACCATTGCGCTGGCACAGTTAGAAAAAACTCAAAACCCCATGCGAGGTTTTGACCCCTTGCTGTCGGCACGAATGAAAGCAGTCTTGCCAGCCTGTATGGCACAAGGGACACGCATTGTGACCAACATGGGTGCGGCCAACCCAATGCAGGCTGGGCGAGAAGTGTTGGCGGTTGCCAAAGAGTTGGGGTTCCATCAACTCAAGGTGGCGGTGGTATTGGGGGATGATGTGCTTGCAACTTTGCAAGCGGAATATCTCTCAGCGCCGCTGATGGACACCCCACACACTGTTGCAGACATTCAAGCCCTGTTGGTTTCTGCCAATGCCTATCTGGGTGCAGAGGCGCTGTTGCCAGCTTTGCAAACCGATGCGCATGTCATCATCAGCGGTCGAGTGGCCGATCCCGCTTTATTTTTAGCGCCCCTCATGCATCATTTTCAATGGCGTGCCGATGATTGGCCGCTTTTGGGCAAAGGAGTGATGGTGGGCCATCTGCTTGAATGCGCAGCCCAAATTACGGGGGGTTATTTTGCCGACCCTGGCTACAAAGATGTGCCTAACTTGGCGCAGTTGGGCTATCCCTTGGCGGAGGTCAATGCCAATGGCGATGTGATCATTACCAAACTGGCAGATGCCGGCGGTTGTGTCACGGTGCAAACTTGCACCGAACAATTGCTCTATGAAATAGAGGACCCTACGCAATACCTTCAGCCCGACGTGGTGGCCGATTTTTCGCAAGTGCAACTTGTGCAAGTGGATGCAGACAGAGTGCAAGCCTTAGGGGCCAGTGGAACCACAAGGCCTGACACCCTCAAAGTGACATTGGGATACCGCGATGGGTTTGTGGGCGAAGGGCAAATGTCTTATGCCGGGCCGGGCGCCAAGGCGAGAGGGCAGTTGGCGCTTGATATTGTGAAAGCCCGATTGGCCGATGCAGGTTATGGCCATTTTGAAGCGCGCTATGACCTGATTGGCGTGAACGCTATTTTGGGTGACACACAACCCGCAAATGAGCCTGCTGAAGTGCGTGCCCGCATTGCAGTGCGGGTGACTACACATGCCGAAGCGCTGCATGTGGCCAACGAGGTAGAGGCCTTGTACACCAACGGCCCTGCTTCTGGCGGTGGTGCCAGCAAATCGGTGCGAGAAGTGATCGCTGTTGCATCGATGTTAATGCCCCGAAGCGCCATTCAAACTCAAACCGTGCTGCTAGACGGGTCTGAGGAGCTTGCCTGACATGTTGTTAAGAGACATTGCACATACCCGAACGGGTGACAAGGGCGACCGATCTACCATCTCTGTCATTGCCTACGATCGGCAAAATTTTGAGATGCTTGAGAGATGTCTCACCCCTGAAAGAATGCTTTTGCATTTTGAGGGGATTGCAAAGGGGCCTGTATTTCGTTACAGCTTGCCGCAACTTGGCGCGCTCAATTTTGTGATGCACAATGCTTTAGGTGGTGGCGTCACACGTTCTTTAGCCCTAGACGCACACGGCAAATGTCTGAGTGCCAAATTGCTCAGTCTTGAGATTAAATAAACTTGTTTTGATTCTTTGGAGATACCATGAAAATTAGTCGCACGGTTGGTTTGAAAAAAAGTTTGCTTAGCGTATTTTTGGGCTTAGGCTTAGCACTGACGGCCTCGCAAGCCCATGCGCAGGCCTATCCCAATAAACCCATCAAGGCCATCGTGCCCTTTGCTGCTGGCAGTGCCACCGACCAAATTGGCAGAGCCTTTGCGCAAAAAATGTCAGAGGTTTTGGGTCAAACCATTGTGGTTGAAAACAAGGCTGGTGTGAACGGCATGTTGGGCGCTGATGCAGTGGCCAAGTCGGCACCTGATGGCTACACCATTCTGATTGGCACCAACAGCACCAATGCGGCGCTCAAAAGCCTCATGAAGAAATTGCCCTACGACCAAGACACCGCTTTTGCGCCCATTGGTTACATGGGTTCGGTGCCCCTCATTGTGGCTGTGAACAACGAAGTGCCTGCTAAGAATTTGAAAGAGTTTGTGGACATGGCGAAGGCAAAGCCGACAGCAGTGACATTTGCCAGTGCCAGCACATCTCAATTGGTTTCCTCAGAAATGTTGGCCAGCATGGCCGGTATTCAAATGACGCATGTACCCTACAAAAGTGGCCCCGCAGCCATGACCGATTTGATAGGCGGGCAGGTCAATATGTTTACCGCCGACTTTGCGGTCATGTTGCCTCAGGTAAAGGGCGGCAAAATTAGGGGTTTGGCTGTTACATCCACTCAGCGCTCCAAAGCCATTCCTGAGTTGCCCACAGTCAACGAAGCACTCGGCTTGAAAGACTATGAACTGATTGCTTACTTCGCCATGTTTGCACCAGCTGGCACACCGGCCGACATGATTCAAAAACTCAATGCTGCTTTGAATGCTGCTGCCAACGACAAAGCTATTCTAGAGCGATTCTCTGCACTGGGTTTTGAAACTGCACCGGGTTCACCTGATGCGCTGGCGCAGCGTTCTAAAACCGAAACTGCCAAGTGGGCCAAGGCCATTCGCGAAGCGAAAATTGAAGCTCAGTAATTAGCCAAGTTTGCCCTTCATTGTTTCAATGCAGTCTATCCGTCGCGCTCTAAGCATCTTCATTTTTGCTTCATTTGCTGTTTGCTGGCTTCAGGCATGCAGTGTGTTGCAGCCTGAAACCTACGTGCCCCAGCGCGGCCAGATGGGCAAGGATGTCATGTGGTTGCCCACCAGCGATGACTTGGTCTTGAAAATGTTGGACGCTGCCAAAGTGGGCCCACAAGATGAGTTGGTTGATTTGGGCGCGGGTGACGGCAAAATTCCCATTGCGGCTGCACGCCATTTTGGCGCTCGAGCCTGGGGCATTGAATACAACAAAGACTTGGCAGCCTTAGCGCAGCGCAATGCCCAAAGGGCGGGTGTGGCCGAGCGTGTGCGCATTGTGCATGGTGACATCTTCAAAGAAGATTTTTCTAAAGCAACTGTGGTCACCATGTATTTGTTGGAAGAGTTGAATGCACAACTAAGGCCTACCATCTTGGCAATGAAGCCTGGCACTCGGGTGCTTTCAAATACGTTCTCTATGGGCGACTGGGAGCCCGATCAAGTCATTCGTGTTTCAAATGGCACGGGCTATTTTTGGACCGTGCCTGCCAACGTGGCGGGTCTTTGGACACTTTCGGGTTTGGATGAAAAAGGCAACGCTACTTTGAAGTTAGACCAAACTTTTCAGAGGCTAGGTGGAACGCTCACCATTCAAGGCAAAACGCAAAATCTGCTGGGCGCGCGGATGGAAGGTTCTGCACTTCATTTTAGCTTTATCAATGCCGATGGGCTGCTAAAGGCGGTCAAAGTTCTTGTGAACGGCCAAGTGCTTTCTGGAGAAGTTACAGGACCCTATGGCATGGTTGAAATGCAACCTGCACCAGTTAAGCTTGAAGGACGCCGTCCATAAAGCCCTTCATGGCTTATTGAGTGCAGGTGCGAGTTCTGCTGATGGTGCCGTCAGAGCTGTGCACCTCAGTCCATGGGGTACAACTGGAATAGGCTTGCGGGGTATAAACCGGCTGCTGCTGAATGACCACAGGATTGGGCTGAACGTAGATGGGTTGCCTGGAAGCCTCGTAAACCAATATGCCACCGATGGCTGCTGGCACCGCCCAGCCCCAGCCGCCACTGTAACCCCTTGCCCAATGACCATGACCGTGACCGTGACCGTGTCTGATGCCGTGCCCATTGTGTTGGGCCATGGCCGATGCACTAAGGGTTAAAAGTATCAAAACAAGCAATTTTTTCATCACGATCTCCTGTGGATAGTTACTCAACGTCTGAGGTCGAAGTTTGGTTTACCGATCCAATTTGTCTGACGCAAAGACAGAATATTCATAATTGGGTAGGATAGTTTGTGTTTATTTTAATTAGTCAATTAATTGACCCTCAATGATGAAATCTTACGCCAATTTGATTGAATTCACAGCCCAAGCCATGGACGACGGCTTTGACGAAGTGGCCCAAAAGGACTGGACCCCCAACCTAGCGGTCGAAAAACACACGCACCCGTTTGACGTTCGGGTTCAGGTCAGTGCTGGCCAAGTGCAATTAAGTTTGGCATCGGGCACTCAAACATACGGGGCAGGGCAGAGCTTTTACCTTGCGCGAAATGTTGAACATGCAGAGCAATATGGCCCAGAAGGCGCCCATTTTTGGGTGGCCCGCAAGTTGTAATTTAAAAATGCACATTCGTATTGCCGCCCTCATAGGACTTGGCCTCTCGTTTTGCTTGTCGTCTCAAGCGCAGACACCGTCTCCAACCCCGTCAATTGGCACACAGCTCAAAGTACATGGTTTGCTGTGGGATGCGCACGAGGTCACTGTGGCGCAAGTGAAGCGATTTGCCCAAACCACTGGCTTTGTCAGCCGCGCTGAAAAAGAGGGGGGTGGCTACATTTACGAGGCTGGCTTTGTGCTTAAAAAAGGCTGGACTTGGCGTGCGCCATTCGGAATTGCAGCGCAAGACAATGAGCCAGCTGTTCATTTGACCTTTGATGAAGCTCAAAAAATTTGTCAGCACGAAGGCAAGCGTTTGCCGCGTGACAGCGAGTGGGTGAATGCCGCTTATGTTGAACAAAGATCGCAAGCACCTGACGGGTTTATTTCAGGTAAACGCTACCGATATCCCAACGGCGACAGTGCGCGCCAAAGTCATTGTCTTGAAGGCTGCACTTCTGCGAAAGGCACAGCACCCTCGGGTTCATTGTGGCGCGGAACAGGACACGTGCCAGTCATGACAACGCGCCCCGGAGTGAATGGTTTGTATGACATGGGCGGCAATGTCTGGGAATGGGTTGATACAGGCAATGGTGACGAGAGGGTCACCCGTGGGGCTTCTTGGTGGTATGACGCCAGCAGACAGGTGGCAGATGATGTTGCCACGAAGCCGAGAGATACCCGAGTGGGCTACGTTGGTTTCAGGTGCGTTGCGGCGCTTTAAGCGGCAGAAAAGTTTGCCATTTTTGACAGAGGCCCTATGAATTTTGTTCCCATGATTGAGCTCACACGCAACGGCATCTCTGAATGCTTGCACATGGGGGCGCTGGCTGTCACAAACGCAAATGGTAAATTGATAGCGCATGCCGGCAATCCGAACTGGATGTGTTTTACACGTTCAACTTTGAAACTCTTACAAGCTTTGCCACTGATGCAGAGTGGTGGTGCGACACAATTTGGCTTCACATCTAAGGAGTTGGCACTGATGTGCGCCAGTCACAATGGCGAAGACATGCACGTGGCGCAGGTCTCGTCTATTTTGAAAAAAAGCGGCACCACGTACAAGCAAATGCATTGTGGTTGTCATGTGCCCTATCGTTTCTCATTCAACGACCTGCCGCTGCCTGAAGGTTTTGAATACGACGAGCGTCATCACAATTGCAGTGGTAAGCACAGTGGTTTTTTGGCCTATTGCGCGCTGCACGCACTGCCAACAGAAACCTATACAGATCTCACCCACCCATTGCAACTGCAAGTGCGTAAAGCCGTGTCCGACCTAGCCGGCTTAGCGTCTGATGCCATGGCTTGGGGTATCGATGGTTGCTCTGCCCCCAACTTTGCAATGCCCCTTTCTAATTTGGCGCAGGCCTATGCACGTGTGGCTCAACCAGAATCAAACAACGAATACGGTGCCAGCTTGAAACTCTTAGGCGAAGCCATGTCGGCTCACCCCGAGTTGGTCTCTGGTACAGGCAGAAACGATGCCGATTTCATGCGTGTTGGCCGTGGAGATTGGGTCACAAAGGTAGGAGCAGATGGTGTCCAAGTCATTGCCAGTCGCGCACGCGGTCAAGCCCTGGCGATCAAAATTGCTGATGGCAACAAGCCTGCCTTGTTTGCAGCTTCCATAGAAGCATTGGATCAATTGGGATGGCTAGATTCTGAACAGCGAGAGGCCTTAAAACCTTGGCGCTCTGCCGCATTGAAAAATATCAAAGGCGCTGAAGTGGGTGAGCGCCGAAGTATCTTCAAAATTCAAACGACTTAACGCGCCCAGCTTACTTTGTAGACGGCTAGAGCAGTTAGCAAACCATAGCCCACCATGCCTGCGGCAATGATCATAAACATGTCCACTGCGCTACCATTATTTTTAATAAGCCAAATACCGCCCGCTGCCACCACACACAGTCTGAAAGTACCGGCCAGTACGGGCCCCAATAGTTTGCCAGCGCCTTGAGACGCAAAGTACAAACACAAACCCAAAGCGAAGAAACCGTAGCAGGGGCCAACCCATTGGAAGTAAAGTGCTGTGTAGGACAAAACGACAGGGTTGGATGTGAATAGTTCAGTCCAAATGCCAGGCCAAAAGCAGACGAGCAATCCAACGCAGCCGACCAAGACGCTTGAAAGCAATGCACCGGACCACGCGACTTGTTTGGCACGTTGAGCCAAGTTGGCACCTAGGGCCATGCCCACCATAGACAGGCAAGCCACACCAAAAGCGAAGGTGATGGGGACTAGCAAAAATTCCAATCTAGTGCCAATGCCATATGCGGCTAAAGCTTCGGGGCCAAAACTGGACATTAAGCGCGTAACCACCACAATGGTGGCCACAGTTTGTATCGAACTCAAGCTGGACATACCGCCTACTTTAAGAATGTCAATGAACAAGGCGCGCGACAAGGGGCTGTTAAAGCTGAGCTTTAAAAGGCTGCGAGAAGAGCGCAAGTAAAAGAACAAATAAATAGCGCTTGCTGAGTAAGCCGTGACAGTGCCTGCGGCAACGCCAGCCATGCCAAAACCAGGCAGGCGCCCCAAGCCCAATCCCAAAATGCCACTCAGGGCGACTTGCACCAAGCAGACCGTGAGAAGAACCTTAGAGGGGGTGCGCATATTGCCAGTGCCACGCAGGACAGATGTGAAAGAGTTTGTCAGCCAGATACTCACAGCGCCTAGGAAGGCAATGTTCGCATAGGCAAGGCAATGTTCAAGTGCTTCGCCTTGACCGCCCATGGCCGTAAAGATGGGGCGACTGAAAAAAACAAAAATGAACGTAAAAAATAGGCCAATGCCAAGCGCAATGAGCGTAGCGTGCAAAACCAAGGCGTTGGCCTTGGCAACGTCGTTTGCCCCCAGCGCACGGCTGACTGCAGAAGAAATACCACCCCCCATGGAGCCTGCAGACAGCATCTGCTGCAACATGACCATAGGGAACACCAAGGCCATACCAGCAAGAGGCAGGAGGCCCAGTTGGCCCACATACCAAGTTTCAGTAATCGTCACCAGCGCGCTGGCGGTCATGGCAAAAATATTTGGCAATGCCAATCGCCAAATGGTTGGAAAAATTGGCGCGGAGGTAAGGGAGTTTTGCAATCGCTCTAACTTATTTGTTTTGAAAGACCGGCGCACGTTTGTTCAAAAATGCATCCATGCCTTCCTTTTGATCTTCTGTGGCAAACATCGAGTGGAACAAACGGCGCTCAAACATGACGCCATCGCTTAGGCTACTTTCGAACGCTCGGTTGACGCATTCTTTGGCCGCCATCACAGCCAATTGGCCCATACCGCAAATCACCAAGGCAGCGCCCAAGGCTTCTTCCATGAGTTTGTCGGTAGGCACCACGCGGCTGACCAAACCTGCACGCTCTGCTTCTTGCGCGTCCATCATGCGGGCTGTTAAGGCCAAGTCCATGGCCTTTGATTTGCCCACTGCACGCGGCAAACGCTGTGTGCCGCCTGAGCCAGGAATGATGCCCAATTTGATTTCGGGCTGACCAAACTTGGCGTTTTCTGCGGCAATAATAAAGTCGCACATCATGGCCAACTCACAACCGCCTCCCAATGCAAAGCCGCTGACGGCGGCAATGACGGGCTTGCGAATGCTGCGAATGGTTTCCCAGTTGCGGGTAATGAAATCTTCTTTGTAGACGTCGTTGAAATTGTGTTTGGCCATGGCCGAGATGTCGGCGCCTGCGGCAAAGGCTTTTTCGCTGCCCGTCACAATGATGCAGCCAATGGCTTCGTCGGCATCAAAGGCCTTTAAAGCAGTGCCCAGTTCGTCCATCAAGGGGCCATTCAAAGCGTTCAGGGCTTTAGGGCGGTTCAGTGTGACGATGCCAACTTTGCCGCCTTCAACGCGGACTTCAATGTTTTCGTAAGACAAAAGGATTCTCCAGTTAAGTTCTAAATGCCATCACCCTTGACTATAACGGGATGAAAAGCTGCTTCAATCAAGGGAAAACATTAGCCAACCGATCGGTCGGTCAATGGTACATTTTCAGTTTTAGACCCTCAGCAGGCCATCACCATGACTAACACCAGCACTTTGTCTGTGACCTTTGAAAAACGCGGCGCTGTCGCCTTGGTCACCCTTAACCGCCCTCAAGCTTTGAACAGCTTCACGCGCCAAATGCACCATGATTTGTGGGCTGCGTTTGATCAAGCCGAGGCTGATGCCGAAATCAGGGCCATGGTTTTGACGGGGGCGGGCAGAGGATTTTGTGCGGGCGCTGATTTGTCGGAGTTTGATTTCACGCCTGGCCCCGATATGGTCAAGCGTGCCGATCCTGGCCCCGTCATTGACCAAGCATTTAATCCTACAACACGCCGCATTCAAGCATTGCGCATGCCTGTTGTGGCCGCTGTCAATGGCGTGGCGGCTGGCGCTGGCGCATCCATTGCCATGGCTTGTGACATTGTGATTGCCTCACCTCAAGCCAGTTTTATTCAAGCCTTTAGCAAAATTGGTCTCATTCCAGATGCAGGTAGCAGCTGGCTGTTGGTAGAGCGTTTGGGTTTGCCACGCGCTTTGGCTTTGGCCATGACAGGCGACAAGTTGATGGCTGAGCAAGCCAAGTCATGGGGCATGATTTGGGATGTGGCCGACGATGCAGTGGCCGCATCATTCAGCTTGGCTGACAAATTGGCCGCCATGCCCACCAAAGCCTTGGTGGCTACTCGCAAATTGATGGCCGGCGCACACACGCGCAGCTTATCTGAGCAACTTGACCAAGAACGCGACGCGCAATCTGCTTTAGGCCAATCGCATGATTACTTTGAAGGGGTCAAAGCGTTCTTGGAAAAACGCCCAGCCAATTTCAAAGGTGAATGAGCATGAACGCCCCTCTCAGCAATCTGGCAACACCTTCTCAAGCCGCCCTTGATTTGGCCAAACAAGTGGGCGAGTCTATGTTTGCCGTTGACACTGCAAGCAAAGACACCATGGGCATGCAGCTCATTTCTTGCGAGCCTGGTCGTGCGGTGATCCAGATGACCGTCAAGGAAATGCATTTGAATGGTCACAAAATTTGCCATGGTGGCTTTATTTTTACGCTGGCAGATTCCACCTTCGCGTTTGCCTGCAACAGCTACAACAAGGTGGCCGTGGCAGCAGGCTGTAGCATTGAATTTTTAAAGCCTGGTCGACTGGGCGATGTGCTGACCTGTGTAGGGCAAGAACAAGCCTTGAGTGGACGACACGGCATTTACGACATGAAAGTGACCAATCAAAAGGATGATGTGATTGCCATGTTCAGGGGCAAGAGTGCGCAAATTCAAGGCACAGTCATTTCCGAATAATTTGCCCCAGAAGAAACACGACGGAGATTTTTTGATGAGCACCCCCTCACGCTTGCCTTTAGAGCCCATAGAAAAAGCCAGCACCGACGAGTTGCGTTCCTTGCAACTCAAACGTTTGAAAGCCACGCTTCAACACGCCTACGACAACTCGCCCGTATACAAACTCAAGTTCGATGCAGCTGGCGTGCACCCCAGTGATTGCCACACATTGGCCGACTTGGCCAAGTTTCCTTTCACCACCAAAACCGATTTGCGCGACAGCTATCCCTATGGCATGTTTGCAGTGCCACGCGCTGCTTGTTCTCGCATTCACGCTTCCAGCGGCACAACAGGTAAACCCACCGTGGTGGGCTATACACAGCGCGACATTGATACATGGGCCACTGTGGTGGCACGCAGCATTCGTGCGGGCGGCGCGCAAGCAGGTGACATGGTGCACATAAGCTATGGCTATGGTTTGTTCACCGGTGGTTTGGGCGCTCACTATGGCGCAGAAAAATTGGGGCTCACTGTGGTGCCGTTTGGCGGCGGACAAACCGAACGTCAAGTACAACTTATTCAAGACTTCAAGCCAGACATCATCATGGTCACGCCCAGCTATATGTTGGCCATTGCCGATGAGTTTGAGCGCCAAGGCATTGACCCTCGCAGCAGCTCATTGCGCCTTGGTATTTTTGGTGCCGAGCCTTGGACCAACGACATGCGTGCGGCCATTGAACACCGCATGGGCATTGATGCGGTCGATATTTATGGCCTGTCAGAAGTGATGGGCCCAGGCGTAGCCAGCGAGTGCATTGAAACCAAAGATGGCCCCACCATTTGGGAAGATCATTTCTTTCCAGAAATCATCAACCCAGAAACCGGTGAGCCTGTGACCGATGGCGAAATGGGTGAACTGGTCTTTACCAGCCTCACCAAAGAAGCCTTACCCATCATTCGATACCGCACACGCGATTTAACCCGTTTGTTGCCAGGCACAGCCAGAACCATGCGCCGCATGGAAAAAATCACGGGTCGCAGCGACGACATGATGATCATTCGGGGTGTGAACGTTTTTCCAACACAAATTGAAGAGCTGATTTTGAAGCGCCCGGAATTGGCGCCGCATTACCAATGCGTGCTCACGCGCGAAGGCCCCATGGACAACCTGAAGGTGGCGGTTGAAACACGCCCTGGTACAGCTCCTGACAGCATCGAGGCCCGAGCTGCCGCCAAAATGTTGCAACACGAAATCAAGGTTTACATTGGTTCGAGTGTCGAAATTGATTTGCGCCCTGAGGGTGGTGTCGAGCGCAGCCAAGGCAAAGCCAAGCGAGTGCTTGACCTGCGCGGCAAATAATGCAGGGCCTTCAAGCGATGTTTGAAGAGCCGTCCAGCCATGCGCTGGTTCGGGCTTTGTGGGCCAGGTCAGAATTGGTGTAACTCAAGCGCCAAGTGTGAACGTCTGTAGGGACGCTTAAATCTAAGACAAACACTTTTTGATCCCGCGTGATGGTGGCCTTGGCTTTCTTCTCGTTGCCAAGCAACAAACTCAAGTCCTCGAGTTTCTTCAAACGCCAAGTGGTCGATTTGGCTTTGCTGCTCGCCACGGCCCACCATTCATCGCCAGCCGCCATGCCAGCTTTCTCGGCGGCGCCGTCGCGCAAGACAGCTTTGATTTGAATCGCGCCTTGAGCTTCTGCAACACGCAGGCCTAAACGCTGTGCCATTTGCGAGGGGTCTTCGTGCACGACCACCCCATGCGAAGAGAGCAAAGTTTTAAGCGGCAGTTCTTGCGTGCTGTGAACCCAAGCTTTGATTTCTTTTTGCCAACTGCGGCCAGTTTGTTCCTGTAGCTCTTCCAGTAATTGGGCTTCTGTGAGGGGCCCGCCTTGGCAGCGTTGCCACAAGCCTCGCATCACTTGATCTAGGTTGGCATTGCCTTCTGAGCGCATGGAAAGATCAAGGCACATGGCCACCAATGCGCCCTTGGTGTAGTAGCTGATGGTGGCATTGGGTGTGTTTTCATCTTGACGGTAATACTTCACCCAGGCATCAAAGCTGGCCTGCGCCACAGACTGGACTTGCCTGCCCGGAGCTTGCAAAACCATGTTGATGGTTTTGTTGATCAATTTGAAATACGTGGTGTCATCAATCAGCTTGGCGCGGCGCAACAGCAAATCATCGTAGTAACTGGTGAAGCCTTCAAAGAACCAAAGAAGCTCGGTGTAATTTTCTTGGGTGTAGTCATAGCGCGCAAACTCTGCAGGCCGCAATTGCTTCACATTCCAAGTGTGAAAGTATTCGTGGCTGATCAAGCCCAGCAAGGTGACATAACTGTCAGGCATTTTTTTCATGCCCAGCGCAGGCAGATCACGTCGGTTGCAAATGAGAGCGGTGGAGTTGCGATGCTCTAAGCCGCCGTAGCCATCTTCAACTGCGTTCAGCATGAAGACGTAGCGTTTGTAGGGGGCGTTGGTGGCGGGCTTTTTCTCGTGCCAAAACTTGATTTGTGTTTCGCAAATTTTTTGAGTATCTGCAATGAGCTTGGCGCCATCAAAAGAGGCCATCGCGCCTGCCACCACAAACTCATGGGGAATGCCACAGGCTGTAAATTCTCCGCGCCAGAAGTTGCCTAATTCAAATGGACAATCGACCAATTCATCGTAGTTGCAAGCCACATAATCGCCAAAGCCTTGCTTGTTGACTTTGGTCGCTTGCAGGCCTGTAGCGGCAAGCCAAGTGCTGCCTTTGATGGCGGTCAATGTGAGGGCATGTGCTCTGTCTTCTTGGCCATGCACACGCAAGCACAAACTGGTGCCATTGAAAAACCCCCGCTGTGTATCGAGCCATGCAGAACGTACTGAATTGTCAAAGGCATAGACCTCGTAACTCAGTTGCAAGGCTTGCCCTTCTTTGCATTGGATGTGCCACTGACTTTTATGGTCCTGATGTGTTGCAACATTTTTGCCGCTTTGTATGGCTTTCAAGCGCTGCAAGTTTTTAGCAAAATCGCGTACCAAATAACTGCCCGGAATCCAGACAGGCAAGGAGATCACTTGCCCAGCTTGCGGTTCGGCAATGAGCAGAGACACTTTGAAAAGGTGCGAGTGTGTATGGCTGGCATCGATACTGTAGTGAACAGCAGGGATAATTTTTTTTGAACTCATGTGGCCGCGGCTCCAATCAAGCAACTTAACGCGGCCACAAGGGTGAGATGCAGACGCATCGGCAACCATTCTTGCAGGCCTGCTTCTAGGTAGGTTTTGCGGTCTACCGCATAACAAATGCCCAAGATCACGGCCAGCAAAGGCAGTCCAGCAAAGGCAGGCATGGTCACGGCAACCCAAGCCAGCAAAGAAGGTACAACGCCCCAGCCAAAGTTAAACAGTGGCGCATTGTGCATGCGCGATATGTTTTTAAATCCAATGCCCCAATGGATGCCGCCTAAAAAAGAAACAATGGCGGCGCCGTAACCCGCCATGGCCAAGGCTAGGAAAGGGTGCAAGTCGGCATCGACCAACCATAGCAAGACCGCCATGCCGACAAAAGGGACGAGGCCCGCATAAGCCAAAAGCTTGACCTGCCTTCGAGTTTGATCGGCATGAGGGCTCATGGTTTGACTGCGTTCAACAAAGATTCAATTTGCGCGGCCTCAATTGCACCAGGCACACGCGTGCCATCTGCTACAAACAAGGTTGGCGTGCCATTGATGCGGTTCTTTTTGCCGAATTCCACAATGGCATCGATGTTGTGGGTGTCGCAAGCAACCACCGGTGGTGCTATGCCTTGCAGCATCCAGTCGTTCCAAGTTTTGGCTCGGTCTTTGGAGCAAGCAATGTTGCGTGATTTGGCTTTGGAGTCTTCACCCAACACAGGATACATCAAGTGGTAAATGGTGACGTTGTCGATTTTTTGCAGATCGCGCTCAAAGCGTTTGCAATAACCGCAATTGGGATCGGCAAAGACGACCAATTTGCGTTTGCCATTGCCCTTCACCTGAGTGAAAGCAAATTTAACAGGCAGACTGTCAAAGGGAATGGCCGAAAGTTTGTCGTTTCGTTCTTCCGTTAAATTGCGCTTTTGCTTGGTGTCGATCAAGGCGCCTTGAATGAGAAAGTCGCCTTTGGCATCGGTGTAAAAAATTTCATTGCCTTGAACCCGAATTTCAAACACGCCTGGCATGGGAGTTTTGGAAATCTCTTCAATTTTTGGCAATGAAGGCAGGCGTTCGCTTAGTATTTTTTTTAAGTTGGCATCTTGGGCCGCGGCGCAAGCGCTGGCCACTAGCAAGCAAGTGGTGGTGAAAGCTCTGATCAAGCGCATGCTTTGAATTTCCTAAGGTTTCGAGAAGCGTTGAGAGTTGAATCAATGCTGCGATGAAGATTTCATGGCTTGTGCAGCCATCCATTTCTTCAAAGGACTTAATTGATTGAAGGTCGTCATGCCCCAATTGCGAAGTTTTTGCAGCGGTAGGTCGGGTTGTGCAAAGAGCATTTGCAAGCCATCGGTCACAAAACCCATGGCCAACACTTCGGCTTGGCGTACACGCTCGTAGCGGCGCAGCAATTTGGCATCGCTCAGAGGTCGCCAAAATTCTTTCGCTTGAATGACGCGAGACAAGGCCATGACATCGGCCAGCCCCACATTCAAGCCTTGCCCGGCCAGTGGGTGCATGGCATGTGCAGCGTCTCCGGCCAATGCAAAAGATGTGGCGCGGTGGCCCGATTCTGAATGGGGCATGCTGCCAGTCCAGCGTGCTGCCTTGGCCAACTGCAAAGGCCAAACAGCCCGCTCACTGATCAATTCAATGCTGCCTGCTACGCCGTTGCTGGCCTCTTGTAATTGCGCGCAAAAACTGGCAGCTTTGTTTGATCGCAATTGCTCGGTGCGTGTGGGCGTGAGGGACCACACCACAGCCCATTCGTGACTGTCTTCGCCGCCGATGGGCAGGAACGCCAAAATTTCGGGGCCGTGAGCAGTGTGAAACCACTGGCGAGCAATTTGCTGGTGTGGCGCTTGGGTCTGAATGCGGCAAGCCAACGCGTGTTGTTCGTAATGCTTCACATCAAACGCAACACCCAGCTCTGCACGCGTTTGGCTGGCACGGCCTTCACAAATGACAGTCAAGGGGGCCTTCACATTTTCTGCAACTTCTTGAATGAGAGGCTGAAAACCAATCGACTTGGCTAAATTATTTTCCAAGGTGGGTACATCAATCATCCAGTTCAAAGCCTCAACGTCTTGTTGGGCGGCGCTGAATTCCAGATTGCCACCTTGATCGCCTTCAATGTGCATTTTCAAAATAGGGGTGCAGGCAGTGCCTTCTGGCCAGCAACGTAAGTCAGTCAACAATTGTTGAGAGGCTGAATTCAAGGAATAGGCTCGCACATCGCTGTGACCGTGGGCTGATTTTTGCGCGTCCGATAGGTTCACCAATGCCACACGCAGACCTTGCGATGCCAACATCAAGGACAAGCTGCGACCGACAATGCCTGCGCCCCGAATGCAAACGTCAAATTGAGTGGATGATTGCGACATGAGTCTGATTGTAGAAGCCCTTCAGAAGGCTTTGTTCAAATGGGGGTGTCCCAAGTCAACTCCACGCCGTATTTCGTTTTCAAAGCTGCAATGTCTTGTGGGGTGTCCATGTCTACTTTGTAGTGGGGGTTAGGCGTCGCCCATTGGTGAAATTGTTGCGGATTGAGTTGACGCCATTCTTTGCCGCCAGGCAAGTCTTTAGAAGAAGGGCCGCCTGAAAAAGAGGCTCCTTGTAAGTGTGCCAACAGGTCGGACATGACTTTCTGCGACAACATGACAGGATTGCCAGGCTGATTTTCAACCCATGGCTGTAGCATTTGAGTGTCAGCTGGCCTGGCTTTGACAGCAGCGATCATGGCTTGAAGATCGGCTGAATCCAAAAGGGGTTGATCGGCCAAAGCCACCATCAGCCACTGTGCTTGTAGGCTTTGTGCTTTGGCCAAGCCCAGATGCAAAGAGCTGTTTTGGCCATCTGTGGGCTGTGGGTTCAGAACCTGATGGATTTGCATGGCGGGCCAATGTGGCCCTCGCAATGTCGCATGTTCCCTTGTGCCCAGTGAGGCCTGAATGATGTCGGCCTTGTGCCCCAAGACTAGAACCGTTTCATCGATCCCGGCATTTTCTAGGGCTGTGAGAAGGCGGTTGAGCAGCGTTTTGCCATCCCTTTGCAGCAAGCATTTAGGCCGCCCGCCCATTCGAGAAGCGGTGCCAGCGGCCAACACCACCGCCACAATTCGCAGGCGGGGGCAAGGGGGGGTAAGTTGGCAATTCAAGGTACTTTTCAAAGTGGCTGAAGGCATGGTTTTAAATTAGACCACGGAGACCCTTTAAAATCTCGGATTCATTGCTGAATCCAAGAAAGTCTTCCATGAGCCTCAAATGCGGCATTGTGGGCCTGCCCAACGTTGGCAAGTCCACCCTTTTCAACGCCCTGACCAAAGCAGGCATTGCAGCCGAAAACTACCCTTTTTGCACCATTGAGCCCAACACCGGCGTGGTGGAAGTGCCCGATGCCCGCCTGCAAGAGCTGGCTGCCATCATCACCCCTGAGCGCATCGTGCCTGCCATTGTGGAGTTTGTCGATATTGCGGGCTTGGTCGCTGGCGCCAGTACCGGCGAGGGCTTGGGCAACAAATTCTTGGCGCACATTCGCGAAACCGATGCCACCATCAATGTGGTGCGTTGCTTTGAAGACGACAACGTGATTCACGTGGCTGGCCGTATTGACCCCATCTCCGACATTGAAGTCATTCAAACTGAGTTGTGTCTGGCCGATTTGTCAGCGGTTGAAAAAGGTTTGCACCGCGTTCAAAAAACAGCCCGCTCTGGCGACAAGGAATCAATCAAGCTGGTGGCTATTTTGGAAAAATGCCAAGCCGCATTGAACCAAGGTCAACCCGTTCGCACCATTGACTTCAGCAAAGAAGAGCGACCCCTGCTTCAGCAATTTTTCTTGATTACGGCCAAGCCCGCCATGTTTGTGGCCAATGTGGCTGAAGATGGTTTTGAGAACAACCCCTTGCTTGATCGTTTGAAGGAGTACGCTGCAGCACAAAATGCGCCAGTGGTGGCGATCAGTGCCAAGTTAGAAGCGGAAATGTCTGAAATGTCAGACGAAGATCGTCAGATGTTTTTGGAAGAGTTGGGTCAAACCGAGCCGGGTTTGAACCGGTTGATTCGCTCTGCTTACTCACTTTTGGGCTTGCAAACTTACTTTACAGCAGGCGTCAAAGAAGTACGTGCATGGACCATCCATGTAGGCGATACCGGCCCCCAAGCTGCTGGTGTGATTCACACCGATTTTGAAAAGGGTTACATCCGTGCGCAGACCATTTCCTACGAAGACTTCATGACTTACAAGGGTGAGCAAGGTGCCAAAGACGCCGGCAAAATGCGCGCCGAGGGCAAGGAGTATGTGGTCAAAGATGGCGACGTGATGAACTTCTTGTTCAGCAGCTAAAGGCCAACAATTTCAGGTTTTAAACATGACCGTCTTGCGCTTCTTCAAGCGCTAGGTTTTCAATGATGGCAAGCAATACCCTGCGGGTGATCAGCAGATCAGCCTTGCTCAGACCTTTAACGGCAACATGGTTCACATCGACCGCCAATGGCACCAAGCGTTTTTTCAAAGCGCGGCCCTTGGCCGTGAGGTGCACATACATGTTTTTGCGGTTCTCCGGCTTTTGACGTCTCTCGACGTAGTCCATGTCTTCCATGGCTTTGATCGCGCTGAATGTGGTTGGCTCCATCACGCCTGCTAAGTCGCTGAGTTCTTTTTGGGTCAAACCATCGGCCGTCCAAAGAATGCGCAAGAAAGTCCAGTGGCCAAAAGAGACTTGGTGTTGTTGAAGTCTCACTTGAAGACGTTTGTTGAAGGCTCGACCCGCATCGCGAACCAAGTGCGCAAGTCGATCATCGGGCACCGACTCGTGCCAATGGCGCAAGATACTTTGGGTGTCGCCTAGCTTAGGGCTAATTAATTTTTTAAGCATGATGAACGGCTACTTGATGTTTCAAGTGAATGGTCTGACCCGTCTGCGCAGCTTCTAACAAACTCAAGCAAACCTCTGTGGTGGCGCGCGCCCAAGTGCCGCTGTGTAGAAGCGATTTTCCCTCTCGCAATGCGCCCCAGAGTTCATCGATCACTTCTTTTCGGGGGTAGGCTGGCGTGGGTAAGGGATCGAAGGCCTCATGCTCGGGTCCATACACCCAAAGGCCTTTGGGTGTGAGCCGCACATCAGCTTTTTCACAACTCACAACGACGGGGCCAAAGTGCTGATAAGCATCTTCATTTTGGGCGGTAGCTTTGTACAAGCTGCCTCCATAATTGCGCGCCGCTTTGAGCTGACTTTCTTGTTCTGAATTGGCTGTAGTGGCCAATCTGCTTCGGGCTGAGCCGAAACGTTTGGCGCTTTCAGAAGCAGGCTTGGGATTGCCAATTTCACCCACATGGTCCATCCAGATATCGCTGTCAAAATGTCCGTACCCGTTGTAGGTGAGGTTGGCAAAAGCGCCGCTTTCAAACTTTAGAAGTGCGCTGTAAGCGCCTTCTGTGGGCCGTGTGACATCCCATTGCCCAGTGCAAGCTTGCACCGTTGAAACTTGGCCGCCCCCTAGCAAGCGCACCACATCGACTTGGTGGGATGCCTGACTGTGTGTCACGCCACCACCCAGCGCAGTGTCCAGTTCTTCTGGCCTGCGAGGGCGGTATAAAAAATCGGTGTAGTTCAAAGCGGTGATCATTTTGACCTGACCCAAACGGCCAGACTGAATGAGTTCATGGGCGCGCAAAACAGGCGCATTGAAACTGTGGCTGTGTCCCACCATAAGTTGTACCCCAGCGTCAAGACATGTTTGGATCATGTTGTGGCATTCACTCAAGCCAATGGCCATGGGTTTTTCTACCCAAACATGCTTGCCATGTTGGGCAGCCATGGCGGTGTGCTCGGCATGCAAGCCGTGCGGTGATGCAATGTAAATCAGATCTAGGTCAGGCAAAGCACACAGTGTTTCTGCGTTGGGGGTAACTTGACCCTGAAAGTCTTTTTCAAATTGAGCGCAGGCCTCCGGCAAGGGGTCGGTTGCAGCGACCAATTGCACGCGAGGGTCTTGCAGAAACGTGGGCAGCATGAGGGTGAAGGCTCTGCCTAAACCAATGACGCCAATTCGAAGGGGAGTGTTCATGGCATTAAAGACCTATTTCAATGACGCCAGAGGCTGCGCGTGAAACACAGACCATGATGTGCTGGCGCTTTTCTTCGTCGTTCAAAACAAAATCGCGGTGCTCGACATCGCCCGAAATCAAATCCAATTTGCAACTGCCGCACGTACCGCTTTCACACGAACTTGGGACCGTGTGGCCGTTTTTCCTGAGCGCTTCCAGAATACTCTCATGGGCGCCCACCAGAATGATGTTTTGCGTGCTGTGCAGTTTCACTTCAAAAGCTTCAGAAGGCCCAAATTGTTGGCCTGCAGATGCACCAAAGCTCTCAAAGTGCACTTGTCCCTGTGGCCAATGGCCTGACATGTCGCGCACGGCGTCCATGAGTCCTTGAGGGCCGCAACAGTAAATATGGGCCGCAGTGGGCTTTTCTAAAACGGGCCAAAGGTCCAAGCCTTGGTCGGAATTGCCGCCATCAAAATGAAAACTGACTTCGCCCATTTCGCTGGTGTTGTTGAGTTCTTGGAGCGTGTCAACAAACGCAGCACCTTCTGGGCTTCTGGCGCAGTAATAAAAGCGAAAACGCGCATTGGCATGAATGGATCTAGCGTCGAGCATTTGCCTGAGCATGGACAGCAAAGGTGTCACGCCAATGCCGCCGGCAATGAAGATGACGTCCTTGAGCTGATCGCTTAAGCCAAAGTCGTTTTGCGGCATGCTGGCCTGCAACAAATCGCCTTCTTGGACTTGCTCAATCATGCTTTGAGAGCCACCACGCCCTTGGTGTTCGTGTTTGACGGCCAATTCGCAATAGGCCGTTTCGAAAGGGTTGTTGCAAAGCGAGTAATTGCGTTTTTGACCACCAGGGGTTTTAACGGTCAGATGCGCGCCAGCCGTGAAGGTGGGCAAGGCATGGCCTTTAGGATGAACCAACCTAAAGAGCCAAATGTCATTTGCAACAAGGTGCTTTTGTTGCACCTTCAATGGGAAAAGATCGGGCTCAAGGGTCATGAAATTGCTTTGAATGAATGAGTGAAATTTGTCAATGCCAATTCAAAGGGAATTTGCTTAAAACTTGACAAACATCATGCTTTCCTATTATCTTAGAGCTCTAAGAATAATTGCGCAAGTTTTTAAAAAACATGATCACACCTGAAGACAATAAACTGTTGTGCCGCGTAGAGGGCGATGCACCGATGGGGCAACTCATGCGGCGCCAGTGGTTGGCCATTTGCTTGGTTGAACAAGTTTCTGAACCCGATGGCACGCCCATCAAGGCCAGAATTTTGGGCGAAGATTTGGTGGTGTTCAGAGACACCTTAGGCCGCGTGGGTGTGATGGACGAGTATTGCCCGCACCGCAGAGCTTCCTTGGTTTATGGCCGCAATGAAGAGTGCGGTTTGCGTTGCCTCTACCACGGCTGGAAAATGGACGTGGTGGGCAATGTGGTCGACATGGCCTCAGAACCTCAAGGCAGTGGCCTGGTTCAAAAGGTCAAACACAAAGCCTATCCTGTGAAAGAGTGGGCGGGTTTTGTGTGGGCCTATATGGGGCCACCCGAGCACCAACCTGAATTTGTGCCGCCACCTTGGGCGCCTCATGAGCATACCCGTTTGGCTGTCGCCAGAATCATCATTCCCTGCAACTGGGCACAAATCCTTGAGGGCCAAATTGATTCTGCACACAGCTCCAGTTTGCACTCATCCGACATGGTGCCTGCGCGAGTGGATGGCGCCAAGGCAACAGACACACAGTGGCTAAGGCCTTCCACCGACAAGTCGCCCCGCATGCAAGTGGAGCGCACGCCTTATGGCTTTCGCTATGCCGCCATTCGCCGTCCTATCAAAGATGCCCAAACCCACGACTATATTCGCAGTACCGTGTTTGTGGCACCTGCATCTGCCCTGATTCCACCCAACGATCAGTACAACGTGGCCAACATGAATGTGCCCGTGGACGATCACCATACGGCATTTCACTTCATGGCTTGGGGCTCACCCGAAACTACGCCCAACAGTGCTTCGTGGCGGGCGTTTTTGCATGCCGAAGTGGGCCCCGACCTTGATGCCCAGTTCCATCCCAAACGCACCCATGCCAACTTCTTTGGTCAAGACCGCGCTGCCATGAAAGCTGGCAACTTCACGGGCATTCAGGGCATTCCCAATCAGGACATGGCCATGTGGGTGTCCATGGGCCCCCTCGTGGACCGCACCAACGACCGCTTAGGCGCCAGCGACATGGCCATTGTCGAGTTCAGACAATGCATGCTGAAGGCCTTGCGAGACTTCATGTTGGGCGCCTTGCCTATCGGCAGTGGCACAAACACAATGCCTCGTGAAGTTTGCTCATACCAAGCGATCGTTCCCAAGACCACTGACTGGCGCAGCTTCCCTGCACAACCGGTATAAACACAAATCAGAAAAGGAAACCTTTCCATGAAACGTCGTGATCTATTGGCTGCGTCGGCGGCACCTTTATTGGCAAGCTTTCTAAGCACCTCCAGTGCGCAGACTGCCTTCAATTTCACCAAGCCTGTGAAGTTCATCGTGCCCTATGCCCCAGGCGGTTTGCCCGACACCGTGGCGCGCGTTTTTGCCCTTCGAATTGGTGAGCGTATTGGCCAAGGCGTTGTCATTGAAAACAAACCTGGCGGCAATGGCGTGGTGTCTGCGCAAGCTTTGGCCAGCAGCCCCAATGATGGCCATACATTTTTGGTCACCGATGGCTCTATGTTCTCCATCAATCCGCTCATCTACAAAAGTTTGGCTTATGAATTGAAGCGCGACTTTGCACCGGTTTCTTTGTTGGCCAGATCGCCGTTGTATTTGGCGGTGCATCCCAAAGTGCCGGTCAATACTCTCCAAGAATTTGTGCAGTATGTGAAAACCAGACCCGATCAGTTGAACTACGGTTCATCAGGCATTGGCAGCAGTCACCATCTCACCATGGAAGCCATCAAGGCGGCATTGAATTTAGACATTCGCCATGTGCCATTCCGAGGTTCAGGCCAGTCTGTGCCGGCACTCATTGGGGGACAAGTGGAGTGCCTGTTTTCTGCGCTGCCATCTTTGGCGGGCTTTGCCAAAAACAACCAAGTCAAAATTTTGGGCAGCAACGCTGGGCAACGTTCTAGCTTGATGCCACAAGTGCCCAGCATTTCAGAAATCATTCCTGGCTTTGACTTTGCGGTGGTCATTGGCGTTTTGGCGTCTGCCAATGCACCGGCTGGCGCCATTGCACGCTTAAGCGCCGAGGCTGCTGCCGTGAACAAACATCCTGAATTGTTGGCCACCTTGGGCACGGCTGGCATTGATGCTGTCGGCAGTTCGCCTGCCGACTATGCCAAGGCCATTCAGTCTGAAAACGAGCGATTGGCCAAGGCGGTGGCTTTGGCTGGCTTGAAACCAGAATAAATTTTTAAATCACTTTCAAAGACAAACAAAATGGCCAAACTGCCCCTTAGCTTCGCTTGCTGGAATTACGATCGCACCCGCGCCCTGATGGACGGCAGCATTCAAGTGGATGGCATTGATCTGAACTACTTGAATTTGCCGGTTGAAGAAACCTTCTTTCGCATGGCACGGTTTCGTGAGTTTGATGTCTGCGAAATGTCGCTCTCGTCTTATTGCGTGTCACTGCACAAGCCCGATCGCCCCTTCATTGCCATTCCTGTATTTCCCTCTAGGTTCTTTCGTCATTCGTGCATTTATGTGAATGCCAATTCAGGCATCAATGAGCCCAAAGATTTGATTGGCAAACGCATTGCCAGCCCTGAATACCAAATGACGGCACCGGTTTGGATTCGCGGCATTTTGCAAGACCACTATGGTGTGCCTGTGGACGCACAGCCGTATTTGTTTGGTGGCGAAGAGGAAACGGGTCGCATTGAAAAACAAAAACTCAATTTGCCGCCCAACATTCAAGTTCATCCCATTGAGCCCCATCAAACCTTGTCGCAAATGCTGCACGATGGCGAGCTAGATGCCCTTTACACAGCACGCATGCCATCTTCTTTCTTAAAAGGTGATGGCAAAGTGAAGCGCTTGTTTGAAAACTATGTGGACATAGAGCGCGCTTACTATCGCCAAACCAAAATTTTCCCCATCATGCACACCGTTGTGATTCGCCGCGAGGTCTATGAGGCCAACCGTTGGATTGCCCAGTCGCTGACCAAGGCCTTCATTGAAGCACAGCGCAAAACCTATGAAGACCTCTATGAAACTGCTGCCTTGAAAGCCATGTTGCCTTGGCTGACGGCGCATGTGGAAGATGCACGCAAAGAGTTTGGCAATGACTGGTGGTCTTATGGCCTCGAGAAAAACGTTGACGTTCTTGAAACATTCACGCGCTATCACCAAGAGCAGGGCTTGTCGCCACGCAAACTCAGCCCTCAAGAGTTGTTTGCCCCTGAATCGCTTGAAGCTTTCAAAATTTAAAGCTCACATTCAACGCTAGCATTCAACGCCCTTAACGAAACGAGCTTTTCATGGAACTTTCACTCAGCACCGATGCGTTGCTGATCACTGCCGCTTGCGCAGCTGCCATTCTCTTTGGCGGCATTGTGAAGGGCACATTGGGCGTGGGTCTGCCCTTGTTGGCAGTGCCCATCATGTCGCTCATGATAGGCAGCACTCAGGCCATCGCCCTGGTTGCTGTGCCTGTTTTGGTGTCTAACATTTGGCAAGCTTGGCAAGAGGCAAGTTGGAAGGCCAGCTTGAAAAGATTCTGGCCTCTCATGCTCACGCAAGCCATCATGACGGTGATTGCAGTGCACTGGACGTTGTCTTTTAGCGTCAAGCAACTCAATATGTTGGTGGCTTTTGCGGTGGTGTTGGCTGTGGTGTCGATGTTGTTCAAACCCAGCTTCACCATCCCTGCTGACAAGGAAAGATGGACGGGTGCTTTGGTCGGTTCGGTGTCAGGCATGCTGGGCGGCGTGTCGTCTTTGATGGGGCCTATCTTGATCAGTTACATGTTGTCTTTGAAAATGCAAAGAGATGAATTTGTCGGCGCGGTCAGTGTGATTTATTTGAATGCGGCCTGGCCTTTGTATTTGGCCATGTACAGCTTTGGCCGCATGGAGGTGGTTGACCTGGGCTATTCAGTCTTGGCACTGGTGCCCATGGCCATAGGCTTAACTACCGGGCAAAAACTTCGGCATCGCATCAGTGAAGAGGCATTTAGAAAAATACTGCTTGGATTTCTAACTTTCATTGCAGTCTTGCTGGTTATTCGTTAAGCTTAAAAAACCCATAGCAGCATTGAAGTCATCACCACGTAACGCAGAAATTTACCGATGGCCATGTAAATAGCGCATGGCCCGAATGGCATCTTGAGCCAACCTGCAACTGCGCAAAGAGGGTCTCCAACACCGGGTAGCCAAGAAAGAAGACAGGCTTTGGGGCCAAGCTTTTCCAGCCATTCAAGCGCACGCTTGTGCATTTTTTCGTTCATGTTGGTGTTGGGCGCTTGAACTTCACCTTCAATGTCAGCTTTGCGCTTTCGAACGATGTCCACAGCATGGTGCGTGCCATAACCCATCCACCAACTCAGCATGCCGCCCAATGTGTTGCCAGCCGTGGCGACAAAAATAGCCGGCCAAAATAAATTGGGGTTGAGTTTGATTAAACCAAAAACTGCAGGCTCAGAGCCTAATGGCAAGAGGGTGGCTGAGATGAAAGAAATGAGAAAGACGGTTGACAAACCGTGCTGTGGAAATGCCAGCCAAGCCAAGAGTTGCGTGATGTGGGGTGTGAACCATTCTTGCATTTGAACCAGAGTGTAGCCAAAGGTTTCCATTTTTGCTTTTTTGCTTAAAATAATTTCCCTGCTCAAAAATTAAGCAATTACAATCGTGCCTCCTTTTTAAGCAGACAGCGTTTCATTCCCGTCCTCTTCAATCTCCAGTTCTTTCAGTCCTCGCTCATGCAAATCGGACCCTACGTCCTCCCTAACTCAGTCTTTGTAGCCCCCATGGCGGGTGTCACGGATCGACCCTTTCGCCAATTGTGCAGACAGTTTGGTGCGGGCTATGCCGTGAGCGAGATGGTGACATCGCGCAAGGACTTGTGGAAAAGTTTGAAAACATCAAGGCGTGCCAACCACGACGGTGAGCCTGGCCCTATTGCTGTGCAAATTGCTGGCACCGATGCGCCCATGATGGCTGAAGCAGCTGCCTACAACATCGATCAGGGTGCGCAGATCATTGACATCAACATGGGCTGCCCTGCTAAAAAAGTGTGTAACAAGTGGGCGGGTTCTGCGCTCATGCAAAACGAGGGCTTGGCCATCGAGATTGCACAAGCTGTTGTGGCTGCGTGTGAACCGCGCGGCGTGCCTGTGACTTTGAAGATGCGCACCGGTTGGTGCGACACAGAAAAAAATGCACTGACTTTGGCCAAAGCTTTTGAAAGTGTCGGCATTCAAATGGTCACAGTACATGGCCGTTCGCGCGAACAAGGCTACAAAGGTTTTGCCGAGTACGACACGGTGGCTGCTGTGAAAGCCGCTTTAAATATTCCGGTGGTGGCCAATGGCGACATTGACTCCCCCGAAAAAGCTTTGCGGGTGCTCAAGTACACCGGTGCAGATGCCCTGATGGTGGGGCGTGCTGCCCAAGGCCGCCCATGGATCTTTCGTGAGATTGTGCATTTCCTGGCCACTGGCGAATATTTGGCACCGCCCTTGGTAGCCGAAGTGAAGCGCGCTTTGCTCGAACATTTGCAAGATCACTATGTCTTGTATGGTGAGTTAACGGGTGTTCGCTCAGCGCGCAAACACATCGGTTGGTACGTGCGTGATTTGCCGGGTGGTGACGTGTTCAGAGATCAGATGAACACCTTGGAAACAGCCGAGTTGCAATCTCGCGCTGTGGCAAATTTTTTTGAAGAAATGGCATCGCGCTTGGAGCGCATGCCACAGGCTTTTTCAGGCATACGCCCAGAAATGGCCTTGGAGACCATGGAATGACCAAGAAAAAAATTGACGAATGCATCCGCGAAAGCTTGAACGCTTACTTTCACGATATGGATGGTGAAGAACCCACTGGTATGTACGACATGCTGTTGAGTACTGTTGAAAAACCTTTGCTTGAAGTGGTCATGCAACGCGCTGAGCAAAATCAATCGCGCGCTGCAGACTGGTTGGGTCTGAACCGTAATACGCTGCGCAAGAAACTTTTAGAACACAAACTTTTGAAATAAAAATAATGAAAGCACTCATTTCTGTCTCCGACAAAACGGGCATCGTTGATCTCGCCAAGGCGCTTCACAAGCTGAAAGTAGAGCTGGTTTCTACCGGCGGTACCGCCAAGCTGCTGGCAGAGCAAGGCTTGCCAGTGACCGAAGTGGCGCAACTCACAGAGTTTCCGGAAATGCTGGATGGGCGTGTGAAAACATTGCACCCCAAAGTTCATGGTGGCTTATTGGCACGCCGCGATGTGCCCGAGCACATGGCCGCTTTGAAAGAGCACGGCATTGAAACCATCGATTTGCTCATCGTCAATTTGTACCCCTTCGAAGCCACTGTGGCCAAGCCCGGCTGTACCTTGGAAGATGCCATTGAGAACATCGACATTGGTGGCCCTGCCATGGTGCGCAGTGCAGCCAAGAACTGGAAAGACGTGGCAGTGCTCACGGATGCATGCCAGTACGCCGCCGTCATTGAAGAGCTCACAGCCCACGGCCAAGTGTCTGAGAAAACACGCTTTGCTTTGTCTGTGGCGGCCTTCAATCGCATCAGCAATTACGACGCGGCCATCAGCGATTATTTGTCCTCCTACAACTTAGAAGATGGCACCCGCACGGAATTCCCTGCGCAATCAAACAGCCGCTTTGTGAAATTGCAAGACTTGCGCTATGGAGAGAATCCGCACCAAAATGCTGCTTTCTACCGCGACCTGCATCCAGCGCCAGGCTCATTGGTCACGGCGGTGCAGTTGCAAGGCAAAGAGCTGTCTTACAACAACATAGCCGATGCCGATGCCGCCTGGGAATGCGCCAAGAGCTTTACCGAATCTGCCTGCGTGATCGTGAAGCACGCCAACCCTTGCGGCGTGGCCTTGGGTGCCAACGCGCTTGAGTGCTACAACAAGGCTTTCCAAACCGATCCGACCTCTGCCTTTGGCGGCATCATTGCCCTAAACCGCCAAGTAGACGCAGCGGCTGCCCAACAAATTAGCAAGCAGTTTGTAGAAGTTTTGATGGCACCTTCGTATTCACCTGAAGCGCTGGAAATTTTCAAAGCCAAAGCCAATGTGCGCGTGCTGCAAATTGCTTTGCCTGAATTCGAAGCAGGCGGCAGCGCTTTTGAGCAAGGTCGCAATGCGCAAGACATCAAGCGCGTGGGTTCGGGTTTGCTCATTCAAACGGCCGATAACCACGAACTGCAATTGGCCGACCTCCAAGTGGTCACCAAAGTACAACCCACGCCAAAGCAACTGCAAGACTTGTTGTTTGCTTGGAAAGTGGCTAAGTATGTCAAGAGCAATGCCATTGTGTTTTGTGCCAACGGCATGACCATGGGCGTCGGTGCTGGTCAAATGAGCCGCTTGGACTCTGCGCGCATTGCCAGCATCAAAGCCGGTCATGCGAGTTTGAGTTTGCAAAACACCGTGGTGGCCAGCGATGCCTTCTTTCCGTTCCGCGATGGTCTGGATGTGGTGGTGGACGCTGGCGCCAATTGCGTTATTCAGCCTGGCGGTTCTATGCGCGACCCCGAGGTGATTGCCGCTGCAGATGAACGCGGCGTGGCCATGGTGTTTTCGGGTGTGCGCCATTTCCGTCACTGAGCTTTGGTGCAAATCCAATGAAAAAGGGCTCTTGATTGAGCCCTTTTTTGTGTTGCCAGAGCCCTTACAGCGTCTTAAAAATCTCGCGCGCAGCACTTACTGTGTCGGCAATGTCTTGCGCAGTGTGTGCACCACTCACAAAGCCTGCTTCGTAAAGTGCGGGTGCAATGTAAACGCCGCGGTCAAGTAAACCATGGAACAAGGTGTTGAACTTGGTGCCATCGGTTTTCATGACTTGCGGGTAGTTGCTGGGCAAGGAGGGCAACAAGAAGAAGCCGAACATGCCGCCTTCGCTGTCGCCAGCAAATGGTATGCCTTCAGCTGCAGCTGCAGTTGTTAGGCCATCTACCAGTGAACGTGTTGTGGAGCTTAAAGCATCAAAGAAACCAGGCTTGCTAATTTCTGTCAATGTGGCCAAGCCGCATGCAGTGGCCACAGGGTTGCCACTCAAAGTACCCGCTTGATACACAGGGCCCAAAGGTGCGAGCTGTTCCATGACGGCGCGCTTGCCGCCAAAGGCTGCCAAGGGCATGCCGCCACCAATCACTTTGCCCATGACGGTCATATCGGGCTCAAAGCCTGGAATGCTTTTGGCATAAACGCTTTGTGCGCTACCCAAGGCCACGCGACAACCGGTCATGACTTCGTCAAACACCAACAGCACGCCATATTGGCTGCACAGTTCGCGGCAGCGTTTCATGAAGGGCACGCTGGCGCGCACAAAGTTCATGTTGCCGGCAATAGGCTCGATCATGATGCAGGCCAACTCAGGGCCATGAATTTTGAAAGCTTCTTCCAACTGCTCAACGTTGTTGTACTCGAGCACCAAGGTGTGTTGCACCACTTCGGGTGGCACGCCTGCGCTGGTGGGGTTGCCAAAGGTGGCCAAGCCTGAACCGGCTTTGACCAGCAGGGCATCGGCATGGCCGTGGTAGCAGCCTTCAAACTTGATGAACTTGCTGCGGCCTGTGGCGCCGCGTGCCAAGCGCACTGCGCTCATACCGGCTTCGGTGCCCGAACTGACCAAGCGCACCATTTCCATAGAGGGCACCAACTTGATCAGAGCTTCGACCAATTCAACTTCGCGCTCGGTGGGTGCGCCAAAAGAAAAACCATCGAGCGCGGCTTTTTGCACGGCTTCTAAAACGGCAGGGTGGCCATGGCCCAAAATCATGGGACCCCAAGAGCCGATGTAGTCAATGTGTTTCTTGCCATTGGCATCCCAGAAGTAAGCGCCTTCTGCGCGTTTCACAAAGCGGGGTGTGCCGCCCACTGCACGAAAAGCGCGCACGGGTGAATTGACGCCGCCAGGAATAACTTGGCGAGCGCGTTCGAACAGGGTTTCGTTGAGGTCAGTGTTTAGTTTCATTGATGGACATTTCAAAAAAATCAGCGTTCATGTCGGGGCCTTCCACTTCGGACTCATCGTCCTCGGCATCGGGCAGCGCCCAAAATAGGCGATCGGGGATGACCTTGCCCATGCCGGGGCGAAAGCCCTCGTCTAAGCAACGGTCTAAATAGTGCAAAGCTTCACTGGAGGCTGCCGATAAATCGAGCCCCGTAGCAATAAGGGCTGCCAGTGCGGCTGAAAGTGTTTCGCCTGCGCCACTGAAAACAGCTTCAATGCGCTCGAATTTTTCATGGCCCACCACGGTTTCGGGGGTGGCCAAAACATTGTCGATGTGCTGGTCGTTGGCGGTGATGCCTGTGACCAAGGTGTAGGGCACGCCGAACTCGGCAGCTGCTTTGGCAATGTCGCGGGGGCCTGGATTTTTTTCGCTGGACCAATCGGGCAAAAGCCAACGACGCAAAGTGCTGTGGTGGCCCACCAGAATGCTGGTTTGCGGCAACAGCAATTCGCGAAAGGCATCGAGGTATTGATCTATTTTGTCGTCTTCCCACCAAGACAAATTGGGCATGTAGGCCACTACCGGCACACCGTCATAGTCGGCAGTGAGTTCTGCAATGATGCTGATATTTTCAGCACTGCCGGCAAAACCCACTTTAATGACCTGAGGTGGAATGTCTTCTAAAACTGCCCTGGCTTGATCGCCCACAGCTTCTTCATCTAAGGGGAAAAAGTCAAAAATTTGAGCAGAGTCGCGTGCATAGGCGCCCGTGAGCACAGGCAGTGCATGGGCGCCCACAGAAGCAATGGCCAAAACATCGGCGCTGATGCCGCTGGCGCCGCTAGGGTCGCTGGCATTAAATACCAAAACGCATGCAATGACGGCTTCTTCCTCGTTTTCGAGGTCGTCCTCAGGAGGATCTGACGGCGGTAATGTAGTGGTCATGAGTTGCAGTGAAGCCCGATACAATCGCTTCATTCTATTCGACACCGGTGACCTACTGTGACTGATACTAAAACTTGGATGTGCTTAATTTGCGGCTGGATTTACGACGAGGCGGCTGGTTGTCCTGAAGATGGCATTGCCCCTGGCACCGCATGGGCCGACGTGCCCATGAACTGGACATGTCCTGAGTGCGGCGCCCGCAAAGAAGACTTTGAAATGGTGGCCATTTAAGCTGCTCAAATTCGGCCACTCTAGGCCGAATTCAGCTTGATTTTTTCACCACGGCATAGCGTGCCAAGGTTTTTTCTCTGGCCTCTGCGTGGTTCACCACGGGCAGGGGATAGTCTTTTCCTAGGGTAATGCCTGCGGCTTGCAGTGCCAGCGGTTTGGCTTCCCAAGGGGCGTGAATGTCGGCGCCATCAAGCGCAGCCAACTGCGGCAAATAACGCTTGATGAATTTACCCTTTGGATCGAACTTTTCGCTCTGCGTCACAGGGTTGAAAATTCGGAAATAAGGCTGTGCATCGCAGCCGCTTGAACTGGCCCACTGCCAGCCGCCGTTGTTGGCCGACAAATCAAAATCAATGAGGTGCTGGGCAAAGTATTTTTCGCCCCAGCGCCAATCGACGCCTAAATCTTTGGTTAGAAAAGACGCCACCACCATGCGCAGCCGGTTGTGCATGTAACCCGTTTGATTGATTTGCGCCATGGCCGCGTCCACCAGCGGATAACCCGTTCGGCCTTCGCACCAAGCCGCAAACAAGGCCTTGCCGTGGGGACCATGGTCCCAATGAATGGCGTCGTAGTCGGCTTTGAAGCAGCGCTCTGTGACATGGGGGAAATTGGCCAGAATTTGAGCGTAAAAATCACGCCAAATAAGCTCTGACAACCAAACGCTGGCCCCCTCGCTTGTTTTATAACGGCGCCAGGCTTCCAAGGCCAACTGCCGAATAGAAATAGTGCCAAATCGCAAGTGAACGCTTAAATAACTGGGGCCTTTGACGGCTGGGAAATTGCGCGTTTCTTCATACCGGTCAATGCGGTGAAGAAAGTCTTCTAGCAATGCCTGAGCGCCTGATACCCCCGGTTTGTAGTGAAGTGCATGCAAGTCGATGTTTTCAAAGTCGATGTCGGGCAGGGTTGGAACAGGCAAACGGTACTGAGCAGGCCTTGGTACCAAGGCAGACGCATGCTCAGCCACGGGGCGGGCGGCCAAATCTTCGGGCTGAATTTTCTTCAGCCAAGCGTTTTTGTAGGGGGTGAACACGGTGTAGGGGTTGCCCGCCAAAGTCAGCACCTCTTGTCTTTCAAAGACCACATGGTCTTTGTAGGTATGAAAGGCTATGCCTACATTGGCCAAACCGCCGCGCACTTGGGCGTCGCGACCGAGGGCTGCTGGCTCATCGTCGTGGTTGGCAAAGACGGCTTGCGCCTCGATTTGCTTGGCCAAATGGGGTATTTTTTTGAGGGTATTGCCATGCAAAACAATGAGTCCCAGTTGCGACGCCAATGATGCTTCTAGCCCCGCAAGAAGCGCCGCGGCCCTGAGCAATTCGTCCAATTCCACCAAAGATTCTCGGATGAAAGCCACCCGGCGGTCTTGGCTGGGGAGGTGCTGCAGGATTTCGGTGTCAAAGACAAACACGCAATGCACTTTGGTGCAGTTTTTGAGGGCGTGGAACAGCGCAGCGTTGTCTGCAACGCGTAAATCTCGCCGAAACCAGACCAAGCCGGTAGAAAAGGGTTTGTGCATGGGTTGGAGGCCGTTAAAATTGGGACATGTCTGCCGATTTTGCCT
>SHXD01000022.1 GCA_009693505.1 Limnohabitans sp. | reverse complement strand
GCCAAACTCACCCGCGCCATTGTGGTGGGCCCCATTGCCCGTTTAGAGTTTGAGCCTATAGACCACCATGACTTTGCCAAAGACACTGTCATTGAAGCGCAGTTACCGGCTCATTTTTTCGCCGAGCAGGGCTATCAGGAAGGCGAGACCTTGGTGCTCACACCGCGCAAGGCCAGAATATTTGTAGAAAGTTAAAACCCTTAGAATTGCAACATTGCAATCAATTCGATGGAGAGACAGTCTATGAAATTCGCATTATCCATTGTTGCTTGTCTTTGCCTTCAAGGCTGCGCCGTTGTGGCCGTGGCCGATGCAGTAGCCTCTACCGTCATTTACACCGGCAAGACGGTGATCAATGTGATTGACGCTGTCACACCTGACATCATCAACAAAAAGAAAAAAGACTAAATACCAAGCCAGCCGTTGGTGCGGGCAAAGTGCAAAGCCTGCGTGCGGCTGTTCACGCCAAGTCTTCTAAACAAACGCCAGAAGTGAACCTTGACGGTGTGCTCGCTGATGGTGAGCTTCTCGGCAATGTCTTTGTTGCTAAGGCCCTGGTCCAACATCAAAATCAATTGCTTCTGTCGCTTAGACAGTTTGGTGGGCGCAGCCACAGTGCCCTCGGCTGCAGCTTCTTCCTTTGGAGAGGGAAGAAAAGTGCGCAGGCCTTCTATGATCGCATTGGGTGGGCTGGCTTTTTCTAAAAACAAATTGGCACCGGCTTCTAGGCAAGCAGCTTCGCACTCGCTGGCTTCAGAACCTGTAACCACCACCAAGGGGACATCGGGAAATTTGGCCTTCACAGCATGCACGCCCGACAAGCCCAAGGTATCTGGCAATTTAAGGTCGAGACAAATCAATTCAGGTGTGCCTTGACGTTCAACCGTGGCTTCCAAACTGCTCAGTTTGGCCACAGAAACCACCTTCAATCCGGGGCGAACCCGTTGAACCAGCATGGTGAGGGCGTCGCGCATCAGGGGGTGGTCGTCAATGACGTAAACGGTCATGGTGTGCTCAAGAATGAAACTTAAAGTATGAGAGTATCAGCAAACTCTGCAACAAATCAAGCAACTTTTGTGAAATTTGAACACTTATTACAGATTTTTCAGATTCATTCAGAAAGCCTTAGGGTTACAACCCGTCTAACTGGCTTAGAACTAACCCTTGGCTTTGGCTTTTTCTGCCAATTCAGTACGCAGTGCTTCTAAGGCTGCGGCCACATCGGCCAACTTCACACCCTCGCCTAAGCCAATTTGCGTTCCTAAGTCGGTCATCGTTTTGGCATCCACTTGCTGCAATTGTGCAATGGCCAAGCCGGCATCCTTGGGTGAGTTGAACCCCAAACTTTGCAGCAGAACGGTGCCTTGAGGGTCGACGAGTTTGAAATAAAACTGGCCATCCTTCTCACGGTACTGTTTGAAGGAAGGCACTGCGGCGCGCGACGCTTTTGCTGAAACTTGAGCATCTCCATGACTGGCCAGGGATCGAAGACCGACCGCGTGTCTCAACTCTTTGATCAAAGGTGTGGCCAGTTCGCGGGCTTTGGCAGCGCCCTTCAGCAAAATGGCATCTACTTTGGCTGGGTTGCTGATGAGTTCTTCGTATTGCGCTCGCATGGGCGCCACTTCGCGGTCAATGCGCTCAAACAAAACTTGCTTGGCATCCCCCCAGCCAATGCCATCGGCATAGGACTTGGCCAGGGCGTCGGTTTCTTCGGCACTGGCAAATGCTTGGTAAATTTGAAACAGCGCTGAGCCTTCGGTGTCTTTGGCTTCGCCGGGGGCGCGTGAATCGGTCACGATGCCTGAGATCAATTTCTTGAGTTGCGCGTTTGAAGAGAACAGCGGAATGGTGTTGTCATAGCTCTTGCTCATCTTGCGGCCATCCAGGCCAGGCAGCAGCGCCACAGATTCTTCAATGACCGCTTCAGGTAACACCAAGTGTTCGCCATACAAGTGGTTGAAGCTAGAAGCCATGTCGCGCGCCATTTCAATGTGCTGAATTTGATCGCGGCCCACAGGCACTTTGTGTGCCTTGAACATCAAAATATCGGCGCCCATGAGCACAGGGTACATGAACAAACCAGCAGACACATCGGCGTCGGGGTCGTTGCCGGCTACATTGTTTTTATCGACAGATGCTTTGTAGGCGTGTGCTCTATTGAGCAATCCTTTGCCCGTGACGCAGGTGAGAAACCAAGTGAGTTCTGGAATTTCTGGAATGTCAGATTGACGGTAAAACATGACGCGTTCGGGGTCAAGGCCTGCGGCAATCCAGCTGGCGGCAATTTCTAAAGTAGAGCGTTGAATGCGCGCAGGCTCATCGCACTTAATGAGTGCGTGGTAGTCGGCCAAAAAGTAGAAACCTTGTGTGGCAGGGTTGAGGCTGGCTTGCACGGTAGGGCGAATGGCACCCACATAGTTACCTAAGTGCGGCGTGCCGGTGGTGGTAATGCCCGTTAAAACGCGAGTGCGCGCAACCTTGTTTGAGTCTGTCGTCATATCAATCAGCTTTAAGAAATAGATTTCAACATGAGTTGAATGAGTCCAAACGTGGCGTTCATGACGGGGTCTAGCCACAAGTGGTTGACCACGCCCGTGATGACCAAGGCCATGACGATGTAGAAGCCGTAGGGCTCAATGCGAGAAAATTGATAAGCTTGTTTCCAAGGCAACAAGCCCACCACAATTCGGCCGCCATCTAAGGGGGGGAGTGGGAATAAATTGAAAGCGAACATGACTACATTGCTTAGCACGCCGGCTTTGCACATGGCCAAGAAAAACTTTTCTGAGACGCCAAAGTCAGTGTAGACCACAAATAGAAGTGCCCACACAATGGCTTGAACTAGGTTAGACGCAGGCCCTGCCAAGGCCACCCACACCATGTCGCGTTTGGGATGACGCAGATTGCCAAAATCAACCGGAACGGGTTTGGCAAAGCCAAAAAGCAAAGCACCATTGGTGCTGAAGTAAAGCAGCAAGGGCAATAGGATGGTGCCCACTAAATGAATGTGGGAAAACGGATTGAGCGTAACCCGGCCCATCATGTAAGCCGTGCTGTCGCCAAAATATTTGGCAGCATAGCCATGCGCAGCCTCATGCAGCGTGATGGCAAAAATCACCGGGATGGCATAGACCGAAACGGTTTGGATGAGGTTAGTGGTGTCCACAGCGCATTGTCTCAAAGAGTCGTGAAGTTTTTAGAAATTTCTAAAACTTTCTCAGCTTGATCTACAAGCCCAATATGGCAACATCGCCTAAACCTTGACGCACCACTTCGATGTGATCGCCGGTGCAGTCCACAACCGTGGTGGGCTCAAGGCTACAGGCGCCCGCGTCAATGACGCCGGCAATCAGCTTTTCGTAGCGATCTCGAATTTCTTCGGGATCGTTAAGTGGGTCAGACTCTCCGGGTGGGATGAGCGTGGTGGCCAAAAGCGGTGCGCCATGCAAGGTCAGCAGCTCTTGCAACACAGCATGCTGAGGCACACGCAGGCCAATGGTTTTACGTTGCGGATGGCTCACTCTGCGGGGCACTTCTTTGGTGGCTTCCAAAATGAAAGTAAAGGCGCCTGGTGTGGCCTGCTTCAGCAAGCGAAACTGGGTGTTGTCTACTTTGGCGTAGTTGGCCAATTCACTTAAATCACGACACAGCAAGGTCAGGTGATGTTTGTCGTCCACGCCTCGCACTTTGCGCAAATGATCGGCGGCAGTTTTATCGTCCATGTGACAAACCAACGCATAACTGGAGTCTGTGGGGACTGCCAATACGCCGCCCTGATTGAGCAATGCCACAGCTTGTTTTAACAAACGTGGCTGAGGATTGTCTGGGTGAACGAAAAAATACTGAGCCATTTTGACTTAGGCTTTCAGAGAGCAAAGATCGATTGACGCAGCTTGAAATGTGCTTGGATCACTGGATGCGGTCTGACAACAATTCCCACACGGGCGTGAGTTGGCCAGGCAACCAGGGCAGGGTGCCCAAGTCGGTGTGGCTTTCGTCGGGGCTGTGAAAGTCGCTGCCACGCGACGCGGCTAAATTAAATTCGAGTGCCGTGTCGGCGTATTGCAAGGCGTCTGCACTAGAGTGGCTGCCGGTAATCACCTCAACCCCCCGGCCGCCGTGGTTCTTAAATTCGGTGAACAGTGCGTACTCTTCATTGGCCGTAAAGCCATAGCGGGCAGGGTGAGCAATGACGGCAATGCCGCTGGCTCCTGTAATCCAATGAACGGCATTCTCGAGCGAGGCCCAGTGGTGCGGTACAAAGCCAGGTTTATTTTCAGTCAGGTATTTGCGAAACACTTCAGACGTATCTTTGCACACACCGGTTTCAACCAAGAAACGCGCAAAGTGCGTGCGCGAAATGAGTTCGTGGTTGCCTGCATATTTCAAGGCGCCTTCGTAGGCCCCATGAATGCCAACTTTGGCCAAGCCCTCAGACATTTCTTTGGCGCGCTCAGCTCGGCCGCCACGTGTGTTGCGCAAGCCTTGCACCAAGTCTGTGTTGGTGTGGTCAAAGCCCAAACCCACAATGTGGACTGTTTTGCCTGCAAAGGTAATGGAAATTTCAACGCCCGTGAGGTACTTCATGTCCAAGGCTTTGGCCGAAGCGATGGCGCGTTCTTGGCCACCAATTTCGTCATGGTCCGTGAGGGCCCAAAGCTGCACCCCATTGGCTTTGGCGCGCGCAGCCAAAGCCTCAGGCGTTAGCGTGCCATCGGACACCACGGAGTGGCAATGTAGGTCGGCGTTGAGTAAGGGTTCCACAGGGGTATTTTAGATGCTGCATGCTAGGCTTGCGCAACTGCACCATAATTCCAGTTGAATTAAGTGAGGTTTTGATGGCTTTGATGATCACCGATGAATGCATCAATTGCGATGTGTGTGAACCTGAGTGTCCCAATCAGGCGATCTACCTCGGGCCTGAAATCTATGAAATAGACCCCAACAAGTGCACAGAATGCGTCGGCCATTTTGATGAACCCCAATGTGTGCAGGTGTGCCCTGTGGCCTGTATCCCTGTCAGTCCAGCCCATATTGAAACCAAAGAGACCTTGTTTCAAAAATATCTGCGGCTTCAAAGTGCCGGCTAAGGTGCCAGCTAGGGTGCTGGCCAAAGTACTGGCTTAGACGCCTTCGGGGCGAGGAGGCTTGGGTCTTGGCGGCTTGCTGGTGTGAATTTGCACCATGGCCTTTTCCATATCGCCTTGCATCAGCATGTCAGCCGCTTTCACTGAGCGGGTAATGCTTTCTTGAATGAGGTCGCGTTGATCTGCCATGGGTTTTTTGAGCACCCAGTTAATCACCTCAGCTTTCACGCCAGGGTGGCCAATGCCTAAGCGCAGGCGCCAATAATCGCCGGTGCCCAATTGGGCGTGAATATCGCGAAGTCCATTGTGGCCAGCAGGGCTGCCTCCAAATTTGAGCTTGGCTTCACCGGGCACTAAATCGAGTTCGTCATGGGCTACCATTATTTCCTGCGGCGCAATTTTAAAAAACTTGGCCAAAGCGCCTACCGATTTGCCCGACAGGTTCATGAAAGTTTGGGGTTCTAGCAGCCAAACGGTTTGGCCTTTGATTTGCGTGCGCGCCACCTTGGCGAAATAGCTTTTATCGGGCACCAGGTTCACATTCAGATCACGCGCCAAGGCGTCGATCCACCAAAAGCCAGCGTTGTGGCGAGTGTCTTCGTATTCGGCGCCTGGATTGCCAAGGCCAACAAACAGTTTGATCATGTGTGAGTATAAAAACAAAACAACCCGCACGAGGCGGGTTGTTTGAAACACAGTCCGTGTTTAAAGCGAGGAGAAATTACTTCTTCTTGGCTTTAGCGTCGGCAGCAGGCGCAGCGGCGGCTGCATCAGCGGCAGGAGCCTCTTCGGCGGCTGGGTTCACCACAGACACCAAAACAGGGTTTTTCTTACCGTGTGTAACGGCTTTCACGCCCTTGGGCAATGTGATATCGCCTAAGTTCAAAGAAACACCTTTTTTCAAACCAGACAAATCAACATTGATGGCTTCTGGCAAATCTGCTGGCAAGCAAGTGATTTCCAGTTCATTCATGATGTGATTGATCAGGCAAGCGTCAACTTTGACAGCAGGAGATGTTTCTTCGCCTGAGTAGTGAATTGGCACTTTGCGGTTCAAAGTGGTTTTGGCGTCGACACGTTGGAAGTCGATGTGCAATACCAATTGTTTGTAAGGGTGCATTTGGAAGTCACGGAGCAACACTTTGGTTTCTTTACCGCTCAATTCCATGTCCAAGATGCTTGCGTGGAAAGCTTCTTTTTTCAGGGCGTGCCACAGGGCATTGTGGTCAAGTTCGACCAATTGGGGTTGCTGGTCTACACCGCCATAAACAATACCAGGTGTCTTACCTGAATTGCGCAGACGGCGGCTCGCACCCGTACCTTGCATAGAGCGCTCAAAAGCGACAAATTTCATAACTAACTCCAAGATGAGTCGACCGCGACCAGTACGACTCTGTTTTAAAAAGGCTTGCTAAAAGCAAACCACGTTGATGCTCCAGATCAGTCTTGATCTGAGAACAAACTCATGACCGACTCACCATTGGCAATGCGCTGAATGGTTTTGGCCAACAGCGGCGCCACAGTGAGTTGGCGAATTTTGGGGCATGCAGCAGCAGCTTGTGACAACGGGATGGTGTTGGTCACAACCACTTCATCGAGTGCGTGGCCATTGGCAATGCGGTCAATGGCCGGGCCTGAGAAAATAGGGTGTGTGCAATAGGCGTAAACTTTTTTAGCGCCACGTGCTTTCAAAACTTCAGCCGCCTTGACCAAGGTACCTGCAGTGTCGATCATGTCGTCCATGATGACGCAATTGCGACCATCAATTTCACCAATGACGTGCATCACTTCGCTGACATTGGCTTGAGGGCGGCGTTTGTCAATGATGGCCAAATCGCAGTTCAGTTGTTTGGCCAATGCCCGAGCGCGAACCACACCGCCTACGTCGGGCGACACCACAATGAGGTTTTCGTAGTTCTTTTGGAGCAGATCGCCCAGGAGCACGGGAGAGGCGTAAATGTTGTCGACGGGGATGTCGAAGAAACCTTGAACTTGGTCGGCGTGCAAGTCCATGGTAAGGACGTGATTCACACCAACTGATTGAAGCATGTTGGCAACAACTTTGGCCGTGATGGGAACGCGCGTTGAGCGCGGGCGACGGTCTTGGCGGGCATAGCCGAAGTAAGGAATGATGGCGCTGATTCGACCTGCTGAGGAGCGCTTTAAAGTGTCGACCATGATCAGCAGTTCCATCATGTTTTCGTTGGTGGGGGCGCATGTGGACTGAATGACGAACACATCACGGGCGCGCACGTTTTGCTTTAACTCAACCCTGACTTCACCGTCAGAAAAGCGCCCGACATCGGCCAAGCCGAGGGATACATCCAGCTCGTAGGCAACTTCTGCCGCCAACACGGGGTTGGCATTGCCTGTGAAGACCATGAAGTCTGATTGTAAATTTGCGTTGAGTTGCAGCATGAGCTTCTGAGCGATCAAATGAAGGGCCGATGCGGCTTACCGCATAAATTTCAATCACTGCGCGTATGACCGCGCATTCAATCACATGGCGTTTGACAGCTTGTGAAAGTTTTGGCAGGGGAAGAAGGACTCGAACCTTCGCATGCCGGAATCAAAATCCGGTGCCTTAACCAACTTGGCGACTCCCCTACACGGGTTGACAGCTATAGAAAATCTAGAGCTGCCGACCGATCAAACGTCGCTGGAGGCCCAACCCTTTTGAGGATGAACTTCCAAATTGCCACACATTCGAATTTGCCAAAGGGGCCAAGTTGTTGGAACTTGAGGCATTTGGCTTAAATTCGTGCCGCGTGGCACTTGCGCAAACACTGCACTCCCGGAGCCTGTCATTCTGCCTTTGACAACAGCTGGATCAAGTCTGGCTGATTCAAGCCAGGCGATTGCTTCGCTAATTTGGGGGCAGAGGCTTTGAGCCACTGGTTGCAGGTCGTTGTGGCCGAAGCCGAACGGGTTTGCTGCAAAGAGCGAAATTGTAGCAGGCTTTGAATCTCGGTTGAGGGCTTCAGCGCCAAAAATTTTAGCTGTTTCCAAGCCTTCTGGCGGTTTGACCACGACAAACTGAGCGAGTGGTAACGAAATGGGTGTGATGATCTCACCCACGCCTTCCACCCAGGCATTTTCTCCTCTGAGAAAGAACGGTACATCAGCCCCAAGTTTCAAACCCAGCTCGGCCAGTTGATTGACCGTGAAATGCAAGTTCCAAAGCTTGTTCAATGCCAGCAGGCAGGTGGCCGCATTGGAAGATCCACCGCCCATACCAGCTTGCGCTGGAATGGACTTTTCAATGGCTATGTGCGCACCCAAGGTGGTGCCGCTGGCCTGTTGTAAAAGCCTGGCAGCGCGTGTAATGAGGTCGTCTTCTGGCAACTTCAAGGTCAGATCTTCGCGGCTGACTTGGCCATCCTGTCGAAGGTCAAAGTGCAGGGTGTCATACCAATCAATGAGCATGAAAACCGATTGCAAAAGGTGATAGCCGTTGTCTTTTCGGCCTGTAATGTGCAAAAACAAATTGAGCTTGGCGGGCGCTAAGACTTGGTGCAAAGACGTCATGATTCAAACGCAATTCGCAGAACGGTTCGCGGCGCTGGCTGAACCCTTTCCAGAACCAAGCGACGCAAGTGCCATTCGCTGACGTCGACGTTCCAGCCCTCAGCGGGTGTGGGTTTGCCTGACAGCCAATCAACCAAAGCGGCGGTGGGCAGTTGGGCACCCGTGAGCTCCATCACCAAACGCTCAAGGCTACTTGATTCACGCACTTGATTGCCTTGCAAGAGGCGGGCACTTTGCGCCGTCCACTCGACTCGCGCCATTTGCATCCCCAAGGGGTTGTAGATGTTGAGTGCGCCTTCTGGCCAGCCTCCCGTCAAGTCAAAGGAGGTGATGAAAGATTGAGGCGGTTGAGAGTCAATTTGAAGCGCAAATCTGCCCGCTTTAAAGGCAGGGGGTATGGGGGTGGCTTGAACCGAGACGACTTGCGAATTTTCGGGATTGGCGGGCGGTGGCGTGAAGGTTTGAGTTGCGGCAGGTCCAGTTGAACAAGCGCCCATTAAAAAGATGCTTGGAAAACACAGCCAGACCCAACGATTCTTGCGCATCTCGCCCTCAGCCCATCAAGGTTTGAATTTGAATTGCTTGAGGGTATCAAGCAGGGTTTCGTTGTCAGACTTGAGCATCAGGCCTTCTCGCCAAATGGTGCCGGCTTTGGCTTGTTGGCCTGACTGCCAATAGACCTCGCCCAAGTGTGCCGCAATCTCTGCATCGGGGCGAGCTTTGAAGGCGGCCTCCAAAATACGGATGGCTTCCGCCGAGTTGCCCACCCGGTACTCAAGCCAACCCAAGCTGTCTTGAATAAAGGGGTCTCGGGGGGCTAATTGCACGGCTTTGAGAATGAGTTCGCGCGCTTCATCGAGCCTTATCTTTCGATCGGCCAATGAATAACCCAATGCGTTGAAGGCATGGGGGTCGGCGGGTTTGACTTTCATGATGCCGCGCAAGAGGCTTTCCATTTGGTCAAAGCGACCCAACTTTTCGCACAGCATGGCCATTTCAGACTGCAAATCTGTGTCTGCAGGAAACTTCGCTAAGGCTTGTTCAATGATGGTTAATGCGGCGTTGATTTGCTTTTCTTCGCGGAGCCATTGGGAAATTGCCAAGGCCTTCAGCCGTGCATCTTGGGGGCTGTTCACCTTGACTTGCTCAAGTAGCTTCAGGCCATCGGATTTACGCCCTTGCTGCGCTAACAATGCAGCACGCCTGCTTGCAACTTTGAGCGGATCTGCATTCGGAGGAATGCGCGCCAACCACTCATCCGCTTGGGTCCATCGACCTTGCTTTTGGGCCATTTGCGACAATGCCAAATAAGCTTCTGACAGCCCGCCAGATTGATCGGGGTCCTTGGCGTTATCGGCCAGCCTAATGTATTGCTTGAGAGACTGCTCGGACAGCAACACTTGCGATAAATCACTTTGCAGCAAACCTAAAAACAACCAGCCGGGAGCAAAGCTGGGATGCTGCTGAGTGAGTTGATTGAGTTGGGCCAAAGCGGGCTGCATTTGGTCAAGATCAATCAGGGTGCGCGCATAGCCAAGACGCAAGTCAGGTAAAGCATCACCAGCCATGTACTTAGTTATCATGGGCTGCACTTCATTGGGCACCACGTTCAGAAGGCTCATGGCCAACATGATGGGTTCTGGTGCTTTTTGGTTGGCAGCATGGCCCGCGCGAGCAGCTTCAGCAGCGGGTTGAATTTCACCGGCATCGCGTTTCATGCGGCCAATGGTGGTCCAGGCGGTTGCAGCGGTTTCGGAGTTTTGAATGGCTGTGTTCAGCGCTTGTTCGACCACTTTGGCGGCTAAATTTTTGTCTTGTAAACGGCCAAACACACGGGGTATCGAGCCAATTGCGGCCGATTGTTCTTGGATGGGCAAGCTGGCAATGCTGGCCTTTAAAGCGCGCCCAGCTTCATCGATGCGGTTGAGTGCCAACAAAATTTGCAAAATATAGCGATTGGCTTCTTTCGATTCCGGCAGGCTTGACTTCCAACTTCTGGCAGCCTGCAAAGCAGCCTCACCAGACCGAGATTGAAGTGCCAGTTCGGTGGCGCGCTGAAACAAGGCCTCGTCCTTGGTTTTGCGTGCAACATCCAAAATGATGGCAAAACCTGAGCCAGGTTCGCCGGCCTGCACATTGAGTTCGCCCAACAGCAATTGGTAAAACAAAATCGCATTGAGCTTGGAGTTTTGCACGGGTGGCTCGGCACAAAAACCCGTTGTCGCCCAGACCAATGCCAAAGATGAGAACCAATACTTCATGAAGCCATCATAATCCACGGGCTGAGACAGAGTAGCGCGAGTTCACCTATTTCACCCCGTATTTAAAGCGTATCCATGCCTGAATTACCAGAAGTCGAAGTCACTAGACTGAGTTTTGCCAGTCGGATAGCGGGAGCTCGGGTTTTGGCCATGCACATGGGCAAGCCTTTGAGGTGGCCCTTGGGTGTTGCCCCCTCCCTTTTGGTGGGGCAAAGTGTGGTGGGCGTGAGGCGCCGCGGGAAGTACCTTTTGTTGGACATGGACCGCGGTATTTTGATGCTGCATTTGGGCATGTCTGGCAGTTTAAATTTCGCCCCATTTCAGGCAGAAGCGGGCAAGCACGACCACATGGATTTGGTCACTACAAAGGGCGTTCTGCGTTTGCATGACCCACGCCGCTTTGGAGCGGCCGTTTGGTCTGACTCTGAACAACATGCGCCGGCCTCTAAGCTTTTAGGAAAATTGGGCATGGAGCCCCTCACCGATGGTTTTGAACTCAAGCTTTTTCAACAAGGTTTGAAGAAACGCGCAGCCCCCATCAAACAAGTTTTACTGGCGGGCGATGTGGTGGTGGGCGTGGGCAATATTTACGCTTCTGAAGCATTGTTCATGTCTGGCATTCGGCCAACGGTTAAGGCCCACAAAGTAAGTGCACCGCGGGTGGCCAAATTGCATGCTGCCATTAAGCAAGTGTTGGCCAGAGCGGTGGCGCAGGGTGGCAGCAGCTTGAAAGATTTTGTGAATGCGCAGGGCAATACAGGGTACTTTCAGCTTGAGGCTTCGGTGTACGGCAGAACGGGTTTGCCTTGTAGAGTTTGTAGCACGCCCATCAAGCAAATTGTGCAAGGCCAGCGCTCAACTTTTTTCTGTCCTGCATGTCAAAAGCATTGAAAGACTCGCCTGCATTGGCCGGGACTCTGGTGGCTTGGCAAAAGGTTCACGGTCGCAATCACTTGCCATGGCAAAACACCCAAGATCCCTACCGGGTATGGTTGTCTGAGATCATGTTGCAGCAAACACAGGTGAGCACCGTACTAGACTACTACGATAAGTTTTTGCAGCACTTTCCCACCGTGGTCGACTTGGCGGCAGCACCCCAAGACAAGGTGATGGGACTGTGGAGTGGCTTGGGTTATTACAGCCGTGCGCGCAATTTGCACCAGTGTGCGCAAGATGTGGTGTCGCGTTTTGGCGGAAAGTTTCCATCTACCGCGGCAGACTTAATCACGCTGCCTGGTATTGGTCGTTCTACAGCCGCCGCAGTGGCTTCGTTTTGTTTTTCTGAGCGTGTTGCCATCATGGATGGCAATGTGAAGCGGGTGCTTACGCGGGTTTGGGCTTATGACGCCGATTTGTCCGTCAGCAAGAATGAGAAAGTATTGTGGGAATTGGCAGAAAATGCCTTGCCTACGCGAAATTTAAAAACGGCCATGCCGAGATACTCACAAGCCATCATGGATTTGGGCGCCACGCTATGCTTGCCACGCAAACCCAATTGTCAGGCTTGCCCGGTCCAAAATGAATGCAAAGCTTTTGCATTGGGTGAGCCCGAAAAATTCCCTGTTAAAACGCGCAAAATCAAACGCAGCAGTGAAGTGCTTTGGCTCTTGCTAGCGCAAAACACGAAGGGCGAAGTGTGGCTAGAGAAACGGCCGCCAAAGGGTATTTGGGCCAGTCTTTACAGCTTGCCCTTGTTTGACTCTGAAGCGGCATTGCGCACAGTTTTTGAAAATAATTCCAAGCTTAAAAAGTCGGACAAATCTGCGACACCCAATTCTTCAAATTCACTGGACACAGAGGTTCTGCCAGCCTTCAAGCATGTTCTCACTCACAAAGATTTACATTGTCATGTGGTGAAAGTGCAATTGAAAAAAGCACCCCGTACGCCCAACGTTGGCGCTTGGTTTTCTGAAAAAGATTGGGTGGTGTTGGGTTTGCCAACACCTGTGCGTCACTTGCTGTCTAACTCTCTGTGACGCTTGAGTGTGAGCCAGTCTGCACCAAAGCGTTGGCTGAGCTTTTCGACCAAATACACCGAACGATGTTGACCGCCCGTGCAACCAATGGCTACCGTGATGTAATTGCGATGGTCTTTTTCAAGTGCAGGCAGCCACTGAGCTAAGAAGCTTTCAATTTGACTTTGCATCAAGTTGACTTCGTCGTAAGTTTCTAAAAATTTTTGAACCGGCTCGTCCTTGCCCGACATGGGCCGCAGAGCCGACTCATAGTGTGGGTTGGGCAGCATGCGAACGTCAAACACATAGTCTGCGTCGAGCGGAATGCCGCGTTTGAAAGCAAACGATTCAAACACCAAGGTGAGCTTGGCAGCAGGTGAGCTGACCAAAGACTTTACGTAGCTTTGGAGCTGCGCTGCACGAAGCAAGCTGGTGTCTATCACGTGCGCATTTTCTCTTAAGCGAGACAATAGCTCGCGTTCGTATTCAATCGACTCAGTCAGCGCGCGTTCGCCTTCGACAGCGTTTCGGCCAGACAAGGGGTGGCGCCTTCTGGTTTCGGAGTAGCGTCTGAGCAGAGTGTCAGAGCCTGCGTCTAGATAAATCGAAGTGACTTTGAAACCCAGATTGCGAAGCACCTCGAGTTGACCTGGCATGAGAGGCAGGGACTCTGCACTGCGGACATCGATGGCAATGGCCACACGTTCTTCTTTTTGATCGCGCTCTAATTCAGCAAAAGGAATAAGCAATTCAGGAGGCAAGTTGTCAACACAATAAAAGCCAGCGTCTTCCAAGGCGTGCAAGGCCACAGACTTTCCTGAACCCGACATGCCAGTGATTAAAACAATTTCCATATTTCACAAGCTTCAGAAATTTATTTGGTGAGCATTTCGCGGGCATGTGCCAACGTGGTTGCTGATAATTTTTCACCACCCAACATGCGGGCAATTTCGGTCACGCGTTGCTCGCCTGCAATGGGCGTGACGCTGCTGCTCACACCTTCTTTGCTGCTGGCTTTGCTGACGAGCAAATGATGGTCTGCGCAAGAAGCCACTTGCGGCAAATGTGTGACGGCCAATACTTGGCGGTGCATGCCCAGTTGTTTCATGAGTCGGCCCACCGTTTCGGCCACAGCACCGCCTACGCCTGAATCGACTTCGTCAAATATCAGGGTGCCGGCTTCGCCTAGTTCGCTGGTGGTCACAGCAATGGCCAAAGCTATGCGCGAGAGTTCACCGCCCGATGCCACTTTGCCTACAGGCCTGGGTGTACTGCCTGCGTGGCCCGCCACTAAGAATTGAATGTCTTCAAGACCATGCTGGGCTGCTTGTTCTAAGCTGATCAAAGCCACTTCAAAGCGGCCACCTTGCATGCCCAGGTTTTGCATGGCACTTGTGACCGCTTGTGCCAGTTTGGGCGCTGCTTTTTTGCGCTGCTGAGACAACTTTTTAGCCTCAGTTTGATAGGCCAATGATGCCGACTTTTCTTGAGCTTCAAGGCCTTCTAAATCACTGGCGGCTTCAAGTGCGTTGAGTTCTTGTTTCCAACTGACCAACAAGGCAGCTAACTCTTCTGGCGGGCGCTTGTATCTGCGCGCAAAAGACAGCCATTGCGACATGCGTTGATCGAGTTCTTTCAAGCGATCGGGGTCGAGATCTGTTTTACGAAGGTAAGTTTGCAAAGAATGAGCGGCGTCTTCAGCTTGCGCAAGACTGGATTGCAAAACCTCAGCAATGCTTTGAAACTCGGGTTCTACGTGCGCTTGATCTTGCAACTGGGCAATGGCTTGAGACAGCAGTCCTAAGGCGCCGGTGGCGCTGCCAAGGCGCGAAGCTTCATCACCATCAAGCGAGCCAAGGGCATTTTGGCCTGCGTCAATCAAGGCTTGCGCATGAGAGAGGCGAGTGTGTTGCGAATTCAAGCCATCCCACTCATCCAAGGCTGGCGCGAGTTTGTCGAGCTCACCAATTTGCCAAGCCAAGCGTTCTTGTTCTCGGCTTAAAGAATCTTGCGCATTGCGTGCTGTCTGAACCGCTTGTTGAGCTTGGCGCCAGGCGTGCCATGCCAACTTTAGGCCTTCGGTATTAAGTCCTGCATAAGCGTCGAGCAAGCCGCGCACGGCATCGGGCCGTGTCAGACTTTGCCATGCGTGTTGGCCGTGAATGTCTAGAAGCATTTCGCCCAAGGCCCGCAATTGCGTGGCGGTGGCTTGGCTGCCATTGACCCATGCACGGCTTTTGCCTTGGGTGTCCACACTGCGTCTTAAGAGCAAGGTGTCTGAAACTTCAAAGCCGGCATCTTCCAGCACGGCATGCGCCTGCGCAGGGCAATCAAACTCTGCAGACACTTCGCAGCGCGTAGCGCCTTCTCGGACTGCACCTGAATCGGCGCGCTCGCCTAATGCCATTTGCAAGGCGTCAATCAGAATGGATTTGCCAGCGCCCGTTTCGCCCGTGAGCACGCTAAAACCTTGCGAGAGGTTTAAGTCGAGTTCGCGAACAATGACAAAGTCGCGCAAGCTGATGTGTCGCAAAGCCATGGATTACACACCCCCCTCGTTCCAATGCATTTTTTTGCGCAAGGTGTCAAAGTAGTTCCAGCCTTGCGGATGCAAGAAGCGCACTTTGTGGGAAGACTGCTCTACGGTAATTTGATCGCCGATCATGAGGCTGGCCAATGACTGCATGTCAAAGTTGGCACTGGCGTCACGGCCAGAAACGATTTCAATGCTGATTTTGGACGTGTCTGGCAGAACGATGGGCCGGTTTGAAAGTGTGTGAGGTGCAATGGGCGCAATGACCCAGCCGCCCAAGTTGGGGTGCATCAAGGGGCCACCTGCCGACAAAGAATAGGCCGTCGAGCCAGTGGGCGTGGCCACAATCAAACCGTCTGCGCGCTGCGTGGCCACAAAGCGACCATCTACCTCAATGCGCAGTTCGACCATGCCTGAAGTGGCGCCACGGTTGACCACCACATCGTTCATGGCAAATGCATCGAACACGCAATGTTTGCTTCGCCAAACTTGCGCATGCAACATGCTGCGTTGCTCTTCTTCAAAATGGCCCAAGAGCATGGGCTTGAGTGTTTGGGCGTATTCCTCAATGGGGATGTCGGTGATAAAGCCCAGACGACCTTGATTGATGCCAATGAGGGGAAGCCCGAAAGGCGCCACTTGCCTGCCAATGCCCAGCATGGTGCCGTCGCCGCCTACCACCAAGCCCAAATCGCATTGTTTGCCTATCTCGGCCATGGTGAGGGTGGGATAGAGGTTCAGGCCCAAGTGTTCGGAGGTGCCTTTCTCCATAACCACCTCTGCGCCAATGCGGCTGACAAATTGGGCAACATCGTCCAAAACCCGACGCGAGCTTTCCAAAGCGGCGCCCGTGACCATGGTGTGGTACTTGCCAAATAAGGCAACGTGACGAAATTTTGATTTCATTCTCAAATTACATCATTAAAATGTGTCAATGCTAGATGAACGTGCCAAGTTATTACTCAAAGCGCTGGTTGAACGCTACATTGCGGACGGCCAGCCTGTGGGTTCCCGCACGCTCTCTAAGGCTTCTGGGCTTGAATTATCCCCCGCCACCATTCGAAACGTCATGTCTGACCTCGAAGAATTGGGCCTCATTGCCAGCCCGCATACATCGGCTGGCAGGATCCCCACCAATAGGGGTTATCGCCTATTTGTCGACACCATGCTCACGGTTCAAACGGGTGAATTGCTGACGCAGCGCCTGGCGCCAGACCAACCGCAGAAGGTCATTGCCAATGCGGCCAACATGCTTTCTAGTTTGTCGCACTATGTGGGCGTGGTCATGGCACCCAAGCGCGCATCGGTATTTCGGCACATTGAATTTCTGCGATTGTCTGAAAAACGCGTTCTGCTCATCATCGTGTCGCCCGAAGGCGATGTACAAAACCGCGTGATTTTTACCGAGGCCGATTACTCACAAAGCCAGCTCATCGAAGCGTCTAATTATTTGAACGCTCATTACGCGGGCATGGCCATCGAACAGGTTCGCTTGCGCGTGAAGCAAGAGCTGGTCAATTTGCAATCTGAAATTGCCAGCCTCATGCAAGCTGCGGTGCAAATGAGCTCTGAGGTTTTGAATGAAGACGAAGGCGATGTGGTGATTTCGGGAGAGCGCAATTTGTTGTCGGTCAGCGACTTCTCCAGCGACATGGGCAACTTGCGTCAGGCCTTCGATTTGTTTGAACAAAAAACGCAGCTCATGCGTTTGCTCGATGTGTCCAGTCAGGCCGAGGGTGTGCGAATTTTCATTGGCGGCGAAAGCCAGTTTGTGCCCATGCAAGAGTTGTCAATCGTCAGTGCACCCTATGAGGTGGATGGCCATATTGTGGGCACCCTGGGCGTCATTGGCCCTACCCGCATGCCTTACGAGCGCATGATCCAAATTGTGGACATCACCTCCAAAATGGTGGGCAATGCGTTGAGTCAGTCGAAGTAAATTCGACTGGCTGCAGCGACTTCAAAAATTAAGCAGGTTCATGCATCCAAGCCGCATGCTTGGGTGCACGCTTGGTTTTGCTCCACTCATTCAGCATGTCCCACTTCACCTCGTCCAAGGTTTTGTACATCTCGGGCGTGCCAGTGTTGGTGGCCAGCTCTAAGCGGTGACCATTGGGGTCAAAGAAGTAAATACTTTTAAAAATGGTGTGGTTGGTGGGGCCAAGCACTTCTACGCCATTGGCCTCTAGTTTGGCTTTGGCTGCCAGCAAGGTTTCCATGCTGTCTACTTCAAAGGCCATGTGCTGCACCCACCCTGGGGTGTTTTCATCACGGCCCATTTCTGGTGAGTTGGGCAGTTCAAAAAACGCCAGCACATTGCCGCCACCTGCATCTAAGAAAACGTGCATGTAGGGATCGGGTGCCTTGGTGGAGGGTACCAAGTCTTCGGCAATGGCCAAGACAAAGTCCATGTTCAGGTTTTTGGCATACCACTCAACAGTTTCTTTAGCGTCTTTGCAGCGGTAAGCGGCGTGGTGAATTCGGCTGATTTTCATGACTTTCCTTTAGGCGTCTATTTGAAGGGCGCCACGTCTCATTTGATCACGTTCTAAAGACTCAAACAATGCTTTGAAGTTGCCTTCGCCAAAACCTTCGTCGGCTTTACGCTGAATGAACTCAAAAAACACAGGGCCCAACAATGTTTGCGAGAAAATTTGCAAGAGTAAACGTTTCTCGCCATTGGCGGTAGAGCCGTCCATCAATATACCCCGTGCTTGTAGATCAGCCACGGGTTCGCCATGGCCGTGAAGGCGCTCTTCCAGCATTTCATAGTAAATGTCGTTGGGGGCGGTCATGAGTGGAATGCCAGCCATTTGCAGCGAATCGACACTTTTCATGATGTCGTCGGTGAGCAGGGCAATGTGCTGAATGCCCTCGCCGTTGAACTGCATCAAGAATTCTTCAATTTGACCGCCGTTTTTGCCAGACTCTTCGTTCAAGGGAATGCGAATGAGGCCATCGGGCGCCGACATGGCGCGACTGGTGAGGCCCGTGTGTTCACCGTTAATGTCGAAGTAGCGAATTTCGCGAAAGTTAAATATCTTCTCGTAAAAGCCACTCCAAAAAGACATACGGCCTTTGTAAACATTGTGCGTAAGGTGATCAATGAGTTTCAGGCCGTGGCCAAAGGGATGGCGATCGGCGCCTTCAATGAATTCGAAGTCGATGTCGTAAATGCTCTTGCCATCTTCGTAGCGGTCAATCAAATAAAGAGGCGCGCCGCCAATGCCTTTGATGGCGGGCAGTCTTAACTCCATGGGGCCTGTAGGCACTTCGACGGGTTGCGCACCCATGTCGATTGCGCGGGCATAGGCTTTGTGTGAATCTTTCACTCGAAATGCCAGGGCGCATGCGCACGGACCATGCTCGGCCGCAAAGTAGCCCGCCAAGCTTTTGGGCTCGCGATTGACAATAAAGTTAATGTCGCCTTGGCGGTACAGCACCACGTCTTTGGAGCGGTGTTTGGCCACCAAAGAAAAGCCCATCTTTTCAAACAGAGGCTCTAAAACACCCGCAACGGGGGATGCAAATTCAACAAACTCGAAACCACACAAATCCATTGGGTTGTCAAACAAATCAGCCATGTCTATCTCCAAAAATTAAAAAAACGCTTAGCGAAAAAATCAGAAGCGTTTGTTTGGAGGCGAGCAAATGCGCCCGCGGGTGCTGCGGGCGAGGTGAATACCGACGATGAGTGTTTGAGGTTGCATGGCTTTAGATGGCCTTGATCCGCAGTTTCGCACATCTTCTGGGTGAATGCACTCTTTTTATGAGGTGGCTAAACCACCGGTACCTCCGCCCAATCGGTAGTGTAGTTGGGCGACCTTCTTTCTTGCCGCATTTGCCACTCGCTGTAGGCCCCTTGCGTGGACACCTTCACAGCCCCGCGCCCAAAACGCTTGTTCAGTGCATCCAAGGTTTGCATGAGTGTGCCTTGTGCCGGCAAAGGCTCTTCCAGCAAGTCGCCTTGGTGGTGCGACATCGGGCTGATTTCGCTAAGCATGATGCCAGCTTTTTTGTACTGGTACTCGGGCTTCCACATGCGCTCACAGAGCGCATCCACCCATCTGAAAATCACTAGGCTGTCGTTGGTGGGGTAGGGCAGTGGTACGGCCAAACTGGGCGAGTACTGCGGCAAGTCACGCCTAAAGCGGTTGGTGTGCAGGAAGACTTGAATGACGGCGGCTTGGCTGTTTTGTGCACGCAGTTTGGTGCAGGCGTTGGCCACGAATGTAGACAGCGCATCTTTCAAAACTGGCAGCGCTGTGACCATGTTGCCAAACGAGCGACTGGAAATAATTTGTTGCTTGTCAGGCGTGACTTCTTGCAAATCGACGCACGGAATTTCTTGCAACTCGCGTTGTATTTTTTCAATCACCACACCAAAGTCGGCGCGCAGTGTGGGTGTGTGCGCCACTTTCAAATCTTGCACAGTGTGAATGTTGTACTCGGCTAGGCGTTTGGTGAGCTTACGGCCTACGCCCCATACTTCGCTGGCAGGCAACTGCGTGAGCAGCTTTTGTTTTTGCAAGCCAGTGAGCGCGTTGAAATTGAAAACACCTTGCGAGCGCGGATGCTTCTTGGCCACATGGTTGGCCAGCTTGGCCAATGTTTTGGTGGGGCCAATGCCAACGCACACCGGAATACCCGTCCATTGCACAACGCGCTGGCGTATGGCGTAGCTCACCTCGCGTAAGTTGGGGGTACCTGTGAGATCGACAAAACATTCGTCGATGGAATACACCTCTGAGCGCGGCGAATACTCGCTCAGAATTTGCATCACGCGATTGGACAAGTCGGCATACAAAGCGTAGTTGCTGCTGAGCGCAAACACACCGTGCTCGGCCACCAAGTTTTTGCATTCAAACCAGGGCTGGCCCATGCGCACGCCCAAGGCCTTGGCTTCGTTGGAGCGCGACACCACGCAGCCGTCGTTGTTGGACAGAACCACCACGGGCACGTTGCGCAGGTCGGGCCGGAACAGCCTTTCGCAACTGACGTAGAAGTTGTTGCAATCGATCAGGGCCAGCTGCTGGGCCGGGTGCAGTACTTGCGAAGCCATGGATGCGCACCTCTCAATACAACTTGTGCAAGTTGTAAGTGACCACGCCCCAAATACTGAGCTCCTCGCCACTCTTGACCACAATGGGGGGGTACAAATTGTTTTCGGCCACCAACTTCACTACGCCGCCGCGGCGGTACAAACGCTTCACCGTGAATTCGTTGTTGAGCACGGCCAACACAATGTTGTTGTGCTTGGCTTCAATAGAGCGATCGATTACCAAGGCGTCGCCTTCGTAAATGCCCACTCCCACCATGGAGTCGCCCTTCACTTTGAAAATGAACGTGGCCTCCTTGTTGCGAATGAGGTGGTCATTGAGGTCAATGCGCTTTTGCGTGTGATCGGCCGCAGGGGAAGGAAAGCCAGCCGGCACTTTCCAGGCGCACATGTTGAGCCACAACTTGGGGGCGGTGGCTTCTAAGGGCTGCGGTGTTGTAAAAGAATTTGTAGACATACTGCAAATATACTGTACAAAAATACAGTATAGTGATCAAAATCCCACTTCGCAAGTTGCCACACCTCAATGGCAACTCGGTTGAACGGTACGGCCACACCCTGTCCAACTCACAACAAGGGCTATTTCTCGCAATGAGCACATGCCCACTCATGCCATTGGTAGGTTGGCGTTCACAAAACCGAGGAGACCTCACCGTGCTAGACCGACGCTTATTTTTAAGAGTTGGCATTGCCGGCGCATTCGCTCTCACTTTTTCTTCCGTGTGGTCGCAATCCGCCCCCAACTTTGGCCTGCCCGACTTGCCCAGCGTGGGCCACAAGCGCATGAAGTTAGGCAGCATGGAAACCATCGCTTTAAACGATGGTGCGATGCGCCGTCCGTTGGGTGAAGAGGTTGTGACCATTGCGCCTCTTGAGTGCCTTCCTTGTTTGCACGCGCGCCAGATTGGTCGGTGGTTTCCGCTTGCCATTCCCAGCGTTTGGCACCATGGAGCCAAGTGGCAATGGGCATCAGTTCAAGCCGGTGGCAGCTTAATTGGGATAGTCTCTAAGAGAGGTTCTTGGGCAAAGTACAATCAGAGCCCAAGGGCCTATAGCTCAGTTGGTTAGAGCAGAGGACTTAAAGAGCAGGTGACCTAAAGCACAAAAATGTCATGGTCATTTGCCGTTGGGTTGCATGTGAGTAAGTTAACTCTGCTGGCATGTAGAACTACTCAAATTCGGGGAAGCCTGTGCTGTTCTCAGCGTGGTAATCCCGAGCCAAGCCCAGTAGCAGTATTGGGAAGGTGTAGAGACTGTACGGGTAGGTCGTAAAGACAAGAGACAGTCCAGACTACAAACCGGAAACGGGCAGCGAAAGCTGTAGTAGTAAGCATAATCCTTTGGTCCCAGGTTCAAGTCCTGGTGGGCCCACCAATAGTGAAAAAGCCACTGATTTCGGTCAGTGGCTTTTTTATTGTTGTTGTAAAAGTCATTGTCACTAAAAAGTGATTATGTCTTTGCACAGAATCATTTTTTGATATCAAAGCCCGTGTAACCGTTGTTTGCAATAGCCGTGCACTCCTCCCTGTAGCGTCCAACACCCCCAACATAGGGCATGAACACGCGGGGTTTCCCTGGCACATTGGCACCCAAGTACCATGAATTGGCATTCAGAAATAAAGTTGCACTGGCAAGTTGGTTGACATGCGCTACCCAGTTATTTTCAGCTGCCTGTGTCGCTTCAATCTGAGCGCATGAGTTTGCTGTCAAATGCTGAATGCAATCACTGATCCACTCCACATGCTGTTCAATTGAAACAATCACATTGCTTAAGACAGAAGGGCTGCCGGGTCCTGTCACCATGAATAGATTAGGAAAGCCAGCAGTCATCAGACCTAAATAAGTGAGCGGCCCTGCACGCCACTTTTCTGCCAAGGTCAGTCCGCTAGAAGTTCGAATGTCAATATTCAAGATGGCCCCAGTGATGGCATCAAATCCGGTTGCATAAATAAGCGCATCCAATTTGTATTCAGCAACGCTGGTCTTCACACCTGCTTCTGTAATTTCTTGAATGGGCGTGCTTCGAATGTCTACCAGGGAAACATTGTCTTTGTTGAAGGTTTCAAAGTATTGGGTATCTAAGCACAAGCGTTTGGTACCAATGTAAATATCTCTAGGTGTCAGTTTTTCAGCCAATTCAGGGTTTTTCACACGCGACTGAATTTTCCTGCGCGCAAAGTCTGCTGCTGTTTCATTGGCTGCAGCCAAAAGCATGATGTCTTTATATGTCCGCGTGTAAGCAGTTCCACCCGCTTGCCAACGAAATTCATAGGCAACATCTCGTTCTTGGGGTGTGGCCTCTAGTGCTGACAGGGTTGGCAAGGGAAAACTTGCCACACCTGTTGGGCTGACTTTTGCACGTTTTCTAAGGTCGATATAGTTTTGCTTAATTTTTTGAATTTCAGCTTCTTTTAAAGGTCTGTTGCCCGCAGGCAAACTGAAAGTAGGGGTTCGTTGAAAAACAAATAATTGATGCGCTTGCTTAGCGACTTCTGGAATTGTCTGAACACCTGAAGAGCCCGTTCCGATAACACCCACGATTTTCCCCGTGAAGTCCACAGGCTCATGGGGCCATAAGCCTGTGTGATAAGTGTTCCCCTTGAATAGATCACGCCCTTTAATTTCAGGTGGTTTTGCTGCTGACAAACAGCCAGTGGCCATGACACAAAACTGCGTATTGACTATTTGCCCATTATTCGTAGTGACGGTCCATCGACCGGTTGCCTCGTCAAAAATAGCCGAGCTGGCTCGGGTGTTGAACTGAACATCTCGCCTTAGGTCAAATCGATCGGCCACGTGGTTGATGTATCTAAGAATTTCTGGTTGGGTTGCATAGCGCTCTGTCCAATCCCACTCCTGCTGCAACTCTTCAGAAAAAGAATACGAATACTCCATGCTTTCAACATCGCAACGAGCGCCTGGATAACGGTTCCAAAACCAAGTTCCCCCGACACCACTCCCCGCCTCAATCACTTGAACTTGAAGACCCAAGCCACGCAAGCGATACAGCATGTAAAGGCCAGCAAAGCCAGCGCCCACAACAACCACGTCTACATTGGATTTCAATGCAGTTAATTCTTTGCTTGAGCCATGGGTTTGACCTGACATTTTTATCTCCGAAAATACTTAAATATTGCGAGCGCTCTGACATGCAGATTTAACAGCCAATGCCAAATCGCTGACAGCGGTGTCGGCTGTATCAAGCAAGTTCATCATTCGAATAAAGCCATGTGTCACACCTTCATAACGGCAAAGCTTAACTGCAACGCCTTCTGACTTCAGCTGGTCTGCAAACATCTCGCCTTCGTCGCGCAAGACATCGTATTCAGCTGTTGCTATCCAAACAGCAGGGAATCTAGACCATGACTTTTCTTGTAAAGGTGAGATGCGCGGATCTAACCATAAAGACTCTTTTGCATAATGATTGAAAAACCAAGTCATATCTTTGCTGGACAAGGGCAAATTGCTTCCGTAGGTTTTATAACTCTGGGTTCGCAGTGGGCCATCTGTGACTGGATAGACCAATGCAAGCATGGTCACGTCGATTTCTAATCGCAAGGCATTGACTGCAACAATGGCCAGATTGGCGCCGGCACTGTCGCCACCAACGATCAACGGTAAACGTGACTTTGAATATCGGGACCACAAGCCATCAGCCCATCGCAGACTGTCTTCAGCATCTTCTAGACCTGCTGGAAAAGGAAACTCTGGCGCTAATCGATAATCAACCAAGACAACAACACATTCGCTTCGATGTGCAATATTACGGGCTAAGGTATCAAAATCGTCTAAGGCGCCAGCGACCCATCCTCCGCCGTGCAAGTAAACTACAACGCCTAAAGGATTTTCTGAAGGCAGAAACAAGCGTCCACTAACTGAGCCAGATCGTGTAGGAATCTGGAGTTCAGTAACGGAGGCTAATTCTGGGCCTTTTCCTAATGCAGCACGGCTGGCGGCAACGATGGCACGTGCGTCTGATGGACTACCCGAAGATATTTCTGGCCGGCTTGGCTGAGCCAACATTTTTTCTAAGAAAGGATGCAAAGGCATTGGGTAACTCCATTATTCAAATGCAAATGAATGCTGCTTGCCCGCCTGACAATGCGGCATCCACTCTCAAAGTTGCAATATTACTTCTTGCATTCTGAGCCCACAGGCGGCGCAACGTGTAAATTGTTAGGCAGCTAGTTGCAACAAGGTCTCGACTAAAACCCGGGCGCCACAGGCCATGTCATTTTCTGTCGCCGATTCCTCCTCGTTGTGGCATTGCCTTAATTCATGGACAGATTCGCCTGGCGATTGACCGATTCGCGCATGTGGGCAACCTATGAGGCAGAGCGAGCCGCCTGTCTGAAAGATAAATCAGTTCAGCAAAAATAAATACAATAGCATTGGCTTGATGCCTATCCGTATAACCCATCCAGAAAGTCAAGTCATGTCCTTGATCGAAATTCGCAAACGAAGTCTCGTGATTGAAACCAGTTACCACGAGGGCGGCCCTGTTGCTGAGAAACCCCTGCGGTTGGCAGCTGCATGTGCGGTGATTCGCAATCCATACGCAGGTCGGTATGAACCCGACTTAATGCCTTTCATGGCCGAGCTTCGAAGTCTGGGCACCTTGCTAGCCCAGGAGTTGGTCGACACTTTGGGCAAAGACAAGATTGAGGTCTACAGCAAAGCTGCTATCGTGGGTGTCGACGGTGAAATGGAACACGGCGCGGTGTGGCATGAAGCCGGTGGCTGGGCCATGCGCAGCGTGCTGGGCGAGCCCAAAGCCATGGTGCCAGCTTCCAAGGCAGTGGCCAGCGCTGGCTACCGTTTGATGGTGCCTGTGCACTATATCCATGCCTCTTATGTGCGCAGTCATTTCAACGGGATTGAGGTGGGCATTCAAGATGCGCCCAGGCCTAAAGAAATTTTATTTGCACTGATCATGGGCACTGGCGGCCGAGTCCATTCTCGTCTGGGCGGGTTGACCAAAGAGAATGTCACTGTCCACGACGGCCAGCGCTAAAGCCTTGTTTGAATCAGTTTGATCGGGCTCTTGCGCGTGCCACGGCTTCAGGCAAATTGAGCCAAGGGGCTTGCCCTGGGGCATAGCGTGCTCGCATCCACTCAACCAATTGCGCGATTTGGGCATTGCTCAAACTTTGCTCAAACCCTGGCATGAAGCCAATCTCGGCTGATGCAGGGCGCTGAACGCCCTCCAAGATCACGCGAATTAAATTGTCAGGCCTTGCGCTGTGCATCACGGTGTTCAGCGCCAATGGTTGATTCAAGCCTAACAAAGTGGGGCCATCGCCATCGTGGTGACAACTGCCGCAACTGCCCTCAAATTGACGCTGCGCAGTGCCAGGCAGCGGTGCATTGGCAGCAGCAGATTGCACCAAGCTGCGAGCTTTCGCTGGCAAATCTGCGCTGGTTGATGGTTTGGAAAGATCTTCCAAGTAAACCGCCATGGCGCGCACATCGATGTCGGGCACAGTGGCCAGGCCGCGCACAACGTCACCCATGGGCCCAGCCGCCATGCCGTGCTGCGCGCTGTGACCATGTCGCAAATAATTGAACAGCGCGTCTTGTGTCCACGGCAAGGGTGCGCGGCTCAGCTGCGTGAGAGCTGGCGCTTCCCAGCCATGCACCATGGCCCCTTGCAGATAAGCTGTTTGCGATTGCTCTGCACCCAGCAGGCCACGCGGGGTATGACAGCCACCGCAATTTGCAAGGCCGTTCACCAAATAAGCCCCACGGTTCCACTGCGCACTTTTCGAGGGGTTGTCGGTATGCACTTGCGCCTGATGAAACAATGCGTTCCAAATGCCCATCAAGGGCCGCAAATTTAATGGAAATGACAACTTCGTCGTTGGCACTTCTGAGGACAATGCAGGCTGCGACATCAAGAAGGCATACAAGGCCATCATGTCATCGTCACGCACTTGGGCAAAGGCCGTGTAGGGAAATGCGGGGTACAGCGCATGACCATCGCGCGATACGCCCTCGCGCATGGCGCGCTCAAACGCACGGTACGACCACGCCCCTATGCCGGTGGCCACATCGGGCGTGAGGTTGGTGCTGTAGACCAAACCAAAAGGTGTCTCCATGGCACGGCCTCCTGCATTGACCTGTCCATCTTGTGCGGTGTGGCAACCGCCGCAGTCAGCCAAGGCAGACAGTTGCTGGCCACGCGCGATCATGCTACTGCTGAAAGATGCAGTGCTACCTTGTGCGACCAAAGGCAAACTGCTGCGCCAGCCCAGCAAGGCAGCTCCCACCGCAAAGAGCCCCAAGCTCAGCGCCGTGACTTGCCGCCATCGGCGTTGCCAGTTGCCAGCCAAACCTGGTTGACGGCTGGGTTTAACAGATGGCGTTGCTGAAAAATTTTCAGCCGTGTTCTTTCCCGCCTCCTGTAGTGGACTGGCCGCATGGCCAAGAGGATTCAAAGCCGCACGAACCACCTCTGGGGTAAAGGGGGGGTTGCGAAATCGAATGCCGGTTGCATCAAAAATGGCATTGGCAATGGCGGCCGTACCAGGCACCGAGGAAGACTCACCAGCACCCAATGCAGGCTCACCCGGTCGAGGCATGTGCATGACTTCAATCACTGGCACATCGCGAAAACTCAAAATCGGATAACTGCCCCATTCTTGACTGACCACAGTGCCCTTGAGTGGATCAATTTGAACTTGCTCTTTCAACGCTCTGCTGGTGGTTTGCAGCACGTTGCCATGAACTTGGTGCTCAACACCCTGCGGGTTGATCATCAAGCCTGCATCGTGCCCGACCACCACGCGTTTGACATGCACTTCACCGGTATGCCGATTCACTTGCACATCGGCCACCCACGCGGCCCAGGCGGCACCAAAGCCGGGCCACTTGCTGTGGATGTAACGAGCGTAGGCAAAGCCTTGGCCTTGCAACCAATCACCCTGCGGCTCTTGTTGCTGTGCTTGTTGATGCTTCTTCCACTGAGCACGCTGTGCGGTGGCCTGGACTAATTCGTGAGCCCTTGGGTCTTGCAAAACGCTTAAGCGATATTGCACTGGGTCCACGCCAGCTGCAGTGGCCAATTCGTCAATGAAGCTCTCGTGCGCAAACGAGTTGGGCAGCGCTGAGACGCCTCGCAACCACGAGGCGCGCAAGATGGGGGGCATGTCGTTCACAGTGACCCGCAAATTGTCAAAGGCATACGGCGGCCGGGCTGTGCGATCACCCATTTCATAAACCTGCGCCAAGGGCTCAATGGTGCGTGTCAGCAGCAAAGCCAAGGTGGGCGAGCCATTCGACGGGTAGCTGGTTTGAAAATCATAGCCCGCGGGAGAGCCATCAGACTGCAAACCACCGCGCACTTGCATCAACTGCGCAGCCCCTTTGGGCTCCCAAGCGTGCTCTTGCTCGCGCGTGAGTTGCACCCGCACAGGCGCACCAACAGCGCGTGACAGCAATGCCGCATCTGCAGCCACATCATCGGCACCGTTCCTGCCGTAGCAACCCGAAGCCTCCATGCGAATCACATCAACAGCTATGTCTTGCACGCCCATGAGAAGCGCCAAGTCAGCGCGCAGCACATGTGGATTTTGACTGCCAGCCCATACCCTGAGTTGAATGTGAGGAGCCTGTGGGTCAGTGCCCTGCACCCACTGTGCCAGCGCGCATGAAGGGCCAATGGATGCGTGCATCTGATAAGGCCACACATAAGTACGATCTAATGTTTGCGCTGCATCCGCTAAAGCTTGTTCGATATGACCTTCGTTGACCAGTTCTCTGCGCGTGCTCGGGTTGTTTCGCAAGGCTTGCTCGGTGTTGTCCAAGCCGCACATGAAAGGCCATGCTTTCCACACCACTTCAAGCTCGCGCAGGGCCTGCTCGGCGTGCTCTTCGCGTTCAGCAACGATGCCCACAAAGTCAGCTTGCACCACCACAGCGCGAATGCCAGGAATGTGCGCAATCGATTGTTGATCAACCCGCTCCAGCGTCTTTCCAATGAAGTCTCCGCTGTCTGCGCCCGCATAAGGGGGGCGCAGCACACGGCCGTGCAACATGCCGGGCATGCGCATGTCATGCACAAAGATTAATTCACCTGTGGCTTTGGCCAACAGGTCAACCCTAGGCAAACTGTGGCCCACCACGCGGTAGTTTTCGGGCGATTTGACTTCGGTATTCACATCCAAGGGCAGTACGATTTGCTGCGCCGCCACCCAATGGCTCAGTGGTGCTTGTTGACGGGCGGGGCCCAGCACCACGCCGTCTCGAATCTCCAGCGAACTCAAGGGAACTTGCCAATCCCGGCTGGCCTGTCCCAACATCCAATGGCGTGCTTGGGCAGCTGCCAACCGCAAAGGTGCCGCATGAATTTGAAGTGACGCACTGGCGATGGTAGCGCCCTGATTGGGCGCTGCTGCAGTACTGCCCATCAACATGTGAACGCAAGCAGGTAAGACATCCAGCTCTTCCGCCACGATTTGCGTCAATGCCGTACGCAGACCGGTACCCAAATCAACGTGACCATGCAAAGCGGTTACGCTGCCATCGTCCCAAAAAGCCAACAATATTTCGACACCTTCAACCGGATTGGAGGCCACCCAAAGGGGCTGGCCGGGCATCTGCGGCACAGGTGGCAGGGGTTCACGCACGACCAACAAAACACCTTGCGATTGGTGCATGTCGGCGCGTGAATGAATTTGTTGGGCGCGCATGTCGTTCATGAATTGGATGCGGTTTTTGACATCAGCGCAACGGCACGGCGGACCGCGTTGATGATCTCAATATGCGCTCCGCAGCGACATAAATTACCTGACAAGGCTTGCTGCATTTGCACATCAGTGGGGTCAGGTGTGTGTGCCAACAAAGCCACCGTCGTGATGATCATGCCGTTCAAACAATAGCCGCACTGGGCGGCCTGGGAGTCTAAGAAGGCTTGTTGAACAGGGTGTAAGTTTGAGCCCTGTGCTAGCCCTTCCAGGGTCGTGATGTTACGCCCTTGAATTTCACAAGCTGGTATCACACAGGAGCGCGCAGCTACACCGTCAACCAACACCGTGCATGCACCGCACTCGCCCAAGCCGCAGCCAAACTTGGCTGCAGTGAGCGCCAAGTCATTGCGCAGCACGTGCAACAAGTTGGCTTGACGTGTCAAGTTCAAGCTGTGCAATTGGCCGTTGACCGACAGGTGAACTGGTTTCATGAAAGGAGGTTGTGCTCGTTCAAACACTCAAATAATTGCGGCGAATTTCTTCATTTTCAGTCAATGCAAGCATTGAAGACTCATGACGAATCTGTCCTTTTTCCAGCACGTAGGCTCGGTCGGATACCCATTGCGCAAAGTGAAGGTTTTGCTCTGACAACAAAATGCTCACACCCTCTGCTTTGAGCGTCAAAATCATGTCGGCCATTTGCTCCACAATGACGGGCGCTACACCCTCAGAAGGCTCGTCCAGCAGAACCAGTAAAGGGTTGCCAATCAAGGTGCGGGCGACTGTCAGCATTTGTTGTTCACCGCCACTCATGCGGGAGCCTTGGCGGGTTTGCATCTCACCCAAATTGGGAAATAAGCTGAATATTTTTTTATGTGTCCAGTAAGGCACAGGGGTACCATCTGGAAAATGGCGTGCGGCTTGTTTGCCAACACTTAAGTTTTCCAAGACCGTCAAATCACTGAAGATGCGACGGTCTTCGGGTACAAACCCCAAACCCTGACGCGCAACTTGATAGGGCTCGGCTTGCGATATATCACGGCCTAAAAATTCAATTTTTCCGCTTCGTTTGGGCATCATGCCCATGATGGCTTTGAGGGTGCTGGATTTGCCAGCACCATTGCGCCCCATCAGAGCGACCACCTCACCTCGCCCGACATGCAAGCTGATGTCAAACAAAATTTGCGCAGCACCATACCAAGCGTTCAGACCTTGCGTCTGCAGCAAGAGGCTGTCAGTGCTGGTGTTAGACATCATGCCTGCCCCTTTCGCGCAAATGTTTTTCCACTGCCAAAGTAGACCTCTTGCACTTTGGTGTTGTCACGAATTTCTTGTGCTGTGCCATGCGCAATCAGGCCGCCTCGGGCCAATACGATGATGCGATCAGCAAAACCAAAAACCACATCCATGCTGTGCTCTGTGAAAAGCACTGCCATGCCATTCTTTGTTACCAACTCGCGCGTCAATGTCATCAGCTTAAGGCGCTCGCCTGGCGCCATCCCTGCGGTGGGCTCGTCCATCAGCAGCAAGCGCGGTTGATTGGCCATGGCCATGGCCAATTCCAACCGCTTGACGTCGCCATAAGCCAATTCGCTGCAGGGCCGTCCTGCTTGTTCTGCCAAGCCCACTTGCGCCAATAAGTCCAGCGCATCGGCCCTTCGGTACAAACTTGCTCTGCGCCACATGGAGAACAAACGGGCATCGTCTGAGAGCAAAGCCATTTGAACGTTCTCGGCCACTGTCAATGATGCAAACGTCTCGGCAATTTGAAATGTCCGGCCAACGCCCATTTTCCATACTTCGCGAGGTGTTTTTCCAATGAGGCTTTGACCATCCAAACTGATGCTGCCGCTGTCGGGTTGGAGTTGACCGTTGAGTAAATTGAAGGTGGTCGATTTGCCCGCGCCATTGGGGCCAATCAAGGCCAGCAACTCGCCAGGGGCTAAGTCAAAAGAGACATCGTCCACAGCGCGGTTACCACCAAATGACTTGTGCAAGCCTTTGACTTGAAGCAGGCTCATGGTGCGGCCTCTCGAGCGCGCCTGAAGGCTTTGAATCGTTCATCTGCAAACCCAGCCAAGCCCTGAGGAAAGACCATCACCAAAAGCAAAATCGTGCCCCCAAGCACAGCGCGCCAATAATCGGTGCTGCGTGCGATGCTGTCTTGCAGTCCCGTGAAACTGATCGCGCCAATCAAGGGGCCTACCACCGTTTGCACGCCGCCCAAAAGCACCATCACCAAGCCGTCTACGGACTTGGTCACCCCCATTGAGTCAGGTGAGATACTGCCCTTGGAAAATGCAAACAAGGCCCCAGCTAAGCCAGCAAACATGGCAGCCACCACGAAGCCCGCCCACTGCAACTGCTTGACGTTCATGCCCAATGCTTCTGCGCGCATTGCGGAGTCACGGCTGGCGCGCAAGGCATAACCAAAGGGTGCAAACAACATCCGGCGCAGGGCGTAGACGCTCAGGCCGGTAAACGCCAAACAAAAGTAATAGTACATTCGCTTGTCTGCCAACCAAGGGCTTGGCCAAACGCCTGTTAAACCGTTACTCCCGCCGGTCAAGCTGTCCCACTGAAAGCAAATCGACCATAAAATTTGACCGAATGCCAGCGTCAACATGGCCAAATAAACACCCGACAAGCGCACACAGAACCAACCAAAAACCAATGCTGCGACAGCGGTGAGCAGGGGAGCAAAAAACAAGGTCAACTCCATCGGCACGTGCGCCCGCAAAACCAAGAGTGCTGCCACGTAGGCGCCCAATCCAAAATAAGCTGCGTGTCCAAATGAGTGCATGCCGGCAGGCCCCATGATGAAGTGCAGACTGCTGGCAAACAAAGCGGCCGTCAACAAATCAATGGCCAAGACCGTGGTGTAGGGCGACTGTGCCGTTATCTGCGGCAAAGCCACCAGCACCAAGCCACACAAAATCCAAACCACTTGACTGCCCACCCCGCCCAGTTGCAAAGGGGCCTCGGCTTTGCCGCTGTGGCGCGGGTTGGTTTGCGGTTTGCCCATCAAACCCCAGGGGCGCACCATCAGCACCACGGCCATGACCAAAAACTCGGCCACGAGTGTGAGTTTGGAAAATGCAAACGACATGCCCCACATCTCAACCGTTCCAAGACCCACACACATGGCCTTGATTTCTGCAATCAAAAGCGCGGCCACATAGGCGCCGGGAATTGAGCCCATGCCCCCTACCACCACCACCACAAAAGCGTCGCCAATGGTGAGTAAATCAAGGGCTAAATTGGCTGGTTCACGGGGCAGTTGCAAAGCGCCACCCAACCCCGCCAAAGTGCAGCCCAATGCAAAGACGCTGGTGAACAACCAGCGTTGGTGTATGCCTAAAGCGCCAACCATCTCACGGTCTTGGGTGGCCGCGCGCACCAGTGTGCCAAAGCGAGTGCGGTTCAGCAGCAACCAAAGCAAACCCAATACCACAGGGCCGATTGCAATGAGGAGCAAGTCGTAACTTGGAAAACGGCGCCCTAAAATATCCACCGCGCCAGAAAAACCCGGTGCGCGTGGGCCCAGCAAATCTTCAGGGCCCCAAATCCAAAGCACCGCGTCTTTGATCACCAGCACCAAAGCAAAAGTTGCCAAGAGCTGGAACAATTCTGGCGCTTTGTAGATGCGCCTCAGCAGCAGTATTTCAACCAAACCGCCCAGCAAACCCGAGATCAAAGCGGCCAAAAGCAGCAGCCACCAAAAGCTCACAGACAGGCCAACCGCCCTGCCCACATGCTCGACCAAGGAATACGCCAGATAAATGCCCAACATGAAAAATGAGCCGTGCGCAAAATTCACGATGCGTGTCACGCCAAAAATCAGCGACAAACCTGCGGACACTAAAAATAAGGAAGAGGCTCCCGCCAAACCGTTGAGCCCCTGCACTGCAAAGCCAGAAAAATCCATTGTCTACATTCCGTCAAAGACAGCCCACAAGGGGCCAAGGCGCCTATAGCGAGGCCGGTCAGGTTTTAACTCAATCCGCTTGACGCATTTTCTTGACTTCATCGTTGCTAGGCTGGAAGGCAGCGCCGTCCAGGTAACGGTAGTCCACCATCACGCCTTTGCCATTTTCGTTTTTGATACGTCCAACGAACGCACCCATGGTCGATTGATGGTCTTGTGAGCGAAAAGTTACTTTGCCAAATGGACTGCTCATGCTCAAGTCACGAAAAGCAACTACCAGTTTCTCTGGATCGGTGCTGTTGGCTTTTTTGATGCCCACGGCCAGCGCTTGAATCATGGTGTAACCCACGACCGAGCCCAGGCGGGGGTAATCGTTGAACTTGCTTTGGTATGCACCCAGAAAGGCTTTGTGCTCTGCGGTGTTGATGCCATTCCAAGGGTAGCCCGTGACGATCCAGCCATTGGGCGTTTCCTCTTTCAGAGGGTCTAAATACTCGGGCTCACCCGTGAGCAAACTGACCACCTCACGGCCCTGGAAAAGACCTCGGGTGTTGCCCTCGCGCACGAACTTGGTCAGGTCAGCGCCAAACAAAACATTGAAGATGGCATCGGGCTTGGCATCGGCCAATGCTTGAACAACAGCCCCCGCCTCGACTTTGCCCAAAGCAGGTGCTTGTTCGGCCACAAATTCAACATCCGGTTGTGCGGCTTTGAGCAACTGTTTGAATGTGGCGGCCGCAGACTGGCCGTATTCGTAGTTGGGGTAGACCACAGCCCAGCGTTTTTTCTTGAGCTTGACCGCTTCTGGCACCAACATGGCCGCTTGCATGTAGGTCGATGCACGCAAACGGAAAGTGTATTTGCTTCCGCCTTGCCAAACAATTTTGTCAGTCAAAGGCTCACCCGCCAAAAAGAAAACTTTCTTTTGCTTTGAAAAATCTGTCAAGGCTAAGCCAATGTGCGAGAGGAAGGAGCCGCTGAGCACATCAACTTGCTCGCGTGAAATCAGCTCTTCAGCTGCACGCACGGCATCACCTGGGGTGGCATTGTCATCACGGATGACGAGCTGAAATTTTTTACCATTCACGCCGCCTGCTGCGTTGATCTCGTCAACCGCCAACTCCATGCCTTTTTTATAGGGCTCTAAAAATGCGGGCTGCGCTTTGTAGCTGTTGATTTCACCAATTTTAATGACGCCTTGCGCCATGGCCGGTGTCAGGCCCAAAGCCAACACCACAGTGGCGGTAGCGCGTGAGAGAACGCAAAAGTTTTTCATGTAGGCTCCTTTGTAAATGTGCACGATGAAGAGAAAAAATCAACGCAGGCCGTCTTGCCCGACGATGTCTGCAACTTGCAGGCCCCCAATGCGCGGCAAGGGACGACCACTGTCGGTCACCACCACGGCCACCAAGATTTCGTTGGCACCAGGCGCATCGCTCACGCGCGCTTCCATGGCGTCAAAGTGACTGCGCACGAAGGCCGCATCTTTATGGCCCAGCGGCACGTCAATGGTAGTGCCTAAAGTGCCGCGTTTTTTGGCGGATGGCACCAAAGCGGCACCCTTGCTGACTGCTTGGCGCAAAGGCGCTCCCAGTTTGGGGTGCAACACAGCGGCGGCATGTTCAAGTTCACCCGCCTCACCAACGATCGCAGCTTTGCCATAACTTTGCGCTTGCTCCGGCGGAATGCCCAAGGCTTGCATGCAGCGCATGCCCAGCAATCCGCCCAATTCTTCACCGATCTGAATCAGGCTGTCTAAGTTTTCACTGTAGCGCCCCGCATAGGGATTTTCAATCACCGCCATGGCCAATGCGCGTCGCGTGGGGGGCGAGACAATTTGACCGCCTTCAAGATGGGTTTCGTCAACTTGCACCACAAGTTTGCGAATTTTGGCTTTCATAAATGATTCTTTCTATCTATCTATCAAGCTAAGCAGGCTTCTTGCCCTGCATATTCAAACTGTCCTTGACAGCATAACAAGACCGCGTGAATCAAGCCCTGTGCATGCAAATCTTGCGCGCAAGCATGGCCATTGGCCAAGGCTTGCGCCACCAGATGTGCGGGCAGCGCAGGCACTGCCACCGTCACGCAACGTTCACCCAAATCACTGTCATCACGCATTTGATTTGCAGGTTGACGCAAGATACGTGCATCGAAAATGTTGACCGCATTGGCAATCAATGTGACTGCCGCATCAGCTTGCGAGGCCGTCATGGCCAACACGGTCACGCTGTCGGCAATGCCCAAAGAGTGACTGCGGCCGCGCCATCCGCTGGTTGCAATCCCGCGCACCGGCATCTGCGATGTCACGTGCAGCTCGCCATCGAGTAGATCTTGCGCGCCAGGCGCTTTAGCCCAAGCTCGGGCAATGTCGCTGACCAAGCCAATTCGGCTCGAAGTGCCCGCTGTCAAATGCAAAGCAATATCACCCCCATTGTTAACCCAAGCGCGTGTCACGCCGCTTTGTTGATAGCACGCCAGCAGGCTTTGCGCCACTGAGCCTGCCACCGCAGCCATGGGTGTGATAAAACCATCGTGGCCGGTGATGGATGCCTTGGCCAAGGGTGCGCAAGCCTCCCACATCATCCGTGCAATAGCACCGTTTAAAGGATTGTTTGCCTGCGCTTGCACCGCTTTACGCAGCACAGGCAACTCCTCCACCAAAGTTGGCAACACATCTTGAAATTTGCCCCAAGCCTGTTCGTGTGCATTCGAAACGCAGGCCTGATCACCATCGGCTTGAATGATCAAGTCAATGGGGCCGTGTTGAAAATACCAACGGTTGGGGCTGAGGAGGCGGCGCTGGGCAGACATGTGAGACTAGCCTAACATCGGCGCACTGTCCAAAGGCCAAGGGTTGTCCCGTATGGACGGTGCCTCCCAGCGCACTTGTGTCGGCGCCCCGTCGGTGTGCCAAGCGCCGTGGCGCAAGCTGTCATCCAGGCTGCGTACAAAACCCATATGACCCCCCAATGATTTGTAATCTGACAGGCGCATGGTGAATTCGATCGGGGCCACAATGGCTGGGGTGGGCACGGTGCCGAAACTTCCACGGGGCATGCGCAACACATCCACCATGATGGTAATGCCCCCTCCGGGCCACACAAAAGAAGGTGCGCCACCACAAGTCACGTTGACCAAAGCACGTTTGATGGCACGCGTCAGTTGCACAGGGTTGTCCGTGATGCCTGCTCGCAAACTGCCACCCGCCCCACCCAAGAACAGCACCGAAACCAATGAAGGCTCACAGTTCTCACCAATACGATCAACCACCTGGCGCACCTGATCTGGCATGGGCGCAACTATTGGCTGCAGGTGCTGATCCAGCACATACCAAGCGGCGTGCTCGCCGGTGGTCGAAGTCATCAGCAAACGCATGCCTGGCCGGGCCACATCGGGGTCCCATGCGTCCAAAATCGACAGCGGATCTTCAATGTCTGTGCCGCCCCAACCGGTGCCTGGGTTGGCCACTTGAAAGTAGCGTCCCGGTGTAGACTTGCGCCCTTTGATGCGAATGCCGCTTTGGGGAATGTGCAAACATCGCCCCGCTTGGTGCTCACTCAATACGCCGGTGATGTGGTCATCTACCACCACCACTTCATCGCAAAGGCCAAGCCACTGCTGCGCAAAAATACCGATGGCCGCAGAGCCGCAACCGACCCGCATGCGTTGCTCCTTCACGCCGTTGACAATGGGCGCTTGGCCTGCTTGCAGCACCACACTGGAGCCCCCTTCGATCTGAACTTCGACAGCTTCGCGATTGCCTAAAGCTTGCATCAAAGTCATGGTAATTCGACCCTCTTTTTTACTGCCGCCCGTCAAGTGGTGCACGCCGCCCAAGCTGAGCATTTGCGAGCCGTATTCAGCGGTGGTGACATGCCCAACCACCTCACCTTGGCAACGCACAGCAGCCTGCTCTGGCCCCAAGTAGCGGTCGGTGTCGATCTTCACTTTCAAACTGCAGTAACTGAAAATACCCTCTGTGACCACCGTCACCATGTCCACGCCGCGTGACTGCGAAGCCACAATGAAAGGCGCAGGTTTGTAGTCAGGGTAAGTGGTAGAAGAGCCTACACCGGTCACAAATACGCCATGGGATGGAGTCGCCTCTTGGTCCTCCGCTTTGATCTGCGCGTCGTCCCTTAACACCAATTCACCGAGTTTGTGGTCTTGACCATTTGGGTCTTGGTGCACGAAGCCTTGCTTCAAAACGACCACCGGATCCAAGCGAACCAGCAGGCCCTCGCGATTAGCATAGCGGTCACAAGCCCCTGCGCGGCCCTTGGAAATTTGGCACAGGACAGGGCATGCATTGCACTCAATTTTATTGCCAGACATTTGTTCGTTGCGCAAAGAGGTGTGCTCCACGTCCCAATCGGGCGATGACTCGCCTGGCCCTGGTAAACCATCTGAGTGGGTATGGGTCATTTTGGCGTCGCGCGCAAGTTGTCTGTGGGATTCATCTTGTGTAACATTCGCTACAAATTGGTCTTATAAAAATTCGCTTAAACTGCAATATATCGCATTGCGTGAGTTGTGCTCAGTATTGCGTTCATACTGTCAAAATTGATGACATTGGAGAAGCTCGCATGGCAACCGCAATTGTGGAAGAAAAATCAGGCAAAGTGGTCTTACGTCACATTGGATTGTTACTCTCCGGTGACATTGACCGCCCCATCTTGGACGCCGATACCATTGTGATTCAAGATGGCATCATCACCGCCGTTGGACGGGAAAAAGATTGTGATATTTCAGGCGCAAAAACCACCATCGATGTCCAACAAACCTGCGTTGCGCCTGGCTTGATCGACAGCCATGTGCACCCTGTTTTTGGTGACTGGACGCCGCGACAAAACCAACTTGGCTGGATTGAATCTACCCTGCACGGCGGCGTGACCACCATGATTTCTGCAGGTGAAGTGCACTTGCCAGGTCGCCCCAAAGACATCGTGGGCCTCAAAGCCTTGGCCATCACCGCACAGCGCGCTTTTGACAACTTCCGACCAGGGGGGGTAAAAGTCATTGCGGGTGCACCCATCATAGAAAAAGGCATGACCGAGCACGACTTTGAAGAACTCGCCGCCGCTGGCGTGACACTTTTGGGCGAAGTTGGGCTTGGCTCCGTCAAGGCTGGTTATGAAGCCAAAGAAATGGTGGCTTGGGCCCGCAAGAACGGCATACAAAGCACTATCCACACAGGCGGCCCGTCTATTCCAGGATCAGGTTTGATCGACAAAGATGTGGTGCTTGAAGCAGACGCTGACGTGATTGGCCACATCAACGGCGGCCACACCTCTTTGCCTGAAGCGCATGTGTGTGAGTTGTGCGAGAAATCAAGCCGAGCCATTGAGATCGTTCACAACGGTAACGAACGCATCGCCATCATCGCGGCCAAAGCTGCCCTCGAGCTCAAGTGCCCACACCGCGTGATTTTAGGCACCGATGGGCCTGCCGGCTCAGGTGTTCAGCCCTTGGGCATGCTGCGCATGGTGGCCCTGCTCTCAAGCCTTGGCAACATACCGGCCGAATTGGTTTTTTGTTTTGCCACAGGCAACACGGCGCGCATTCGCAATTTGAATTGTGGGTTAATTGAAGTGGGTCGTGCGGCTGACTTTGTCTTCATGGACCGCGCACAACACACCGCAGGCAAAACTTTGCTCGAGAGCGTCCAATTGGGTGACATACCCGGTGTGGGCATGGTCATGATTGACGGCTTGGTACGCTGTAGCAGAAGTCGCAATACACCGCCAGCTACGCAAGTGCCTGTGCAAGTGTAAAGCGATGCTTTAAAGCCTATTTCAGCCGACTCGTTTGCTGTTTGTGCTCAAAGTAAATCGGCTGTCATTGAATTGATTGTGCCCACAGGTTGCCTTCATTATTTTGGTATATCCAATCATTTTAAAACTGCTTGCTGGCATTCAAAAATTCGAGGCTAAAACGTCCTAATCAATCTCAATTTTCAGGTATCAAATTCATCAATCGTTCAAAATTTTGCGCAATAACTCCAGAGCGCTCGGACAACAAAAGTTCAATTAAGGCAATGCAGATTCGCAGCGATTGAAAGTAAGCATATCGTGCCGTTTCATTTGCACAGCAGAAAATTTCAATCCACCCCTTGTCCACCGTGCAAGTAAACGACAACGCCTACAGGATTTTCTGAAGGCAGAAACAAGCGTCCACTAACTGAGCCCGATGGCATTCGAGCAACTTCGAACTGGAAGTTGAAATATGTCTACAGAACCGGGTGACGTCCATACCGTATGCCGATTTTTTAACTAGGAGACCAACATGACCATTACAGTGATCAAGCCCGAGCGCAACAACGTGCTCAACTGTGTGGCCCGTTACGATGAGTTGAACCCAGTCACCACCGGTTTGCCAGACATGCACTTGGCCAATTGCCAACGCACATTCCTCAGCGTGCTGGGTTTTGAGCAGCCAAAAGGTGAAATTCAACATTCGCCTTTTGGCAACCACGTGGCTGCGCGCATCACAAGTCAACCGACTGGCTATGGTGCCGCTTTTGTCAGGGCGCGTGCCGGCTGTGGCGTACTCATGCACACCCATGACACTTCCGAATGCTTTATGCCCATCGCAGGACGCTGGATGATTGAGTGGGAGGGCGACAAGGGCAATGAACATGTGATCCTAAACCCTATGGATTTCATCGCTGTCCCCATATGTGTTCAACGTCGCTTCGAATGCATCGATGTACCGCAAGGTAAAGATGAAGGCATTTTGTTTGCCATCATCAGTGGTGAGTCTCCCGCTGTCGAGTGGTCTCCTGAGGCCGTCAAACTCATGAGCGAAAACGGCCAGTCCATTGAGCGCGTGACCGATTGAAAGATAGGATGTCATTGACCTCAGACTCGAAGTCTGCTTCAGGTGGAGTTGATGGCTGGTTCTACGGTGCTGCCTTTTTTGCTTTGCTTGCTGCCTTGGCGCCATTTGGGGTCAATCTTGCGGTAGGCATATCGCCAGTTTTTGCAGACAACATGTACATGGATCCCAATGCCCGAGCGGCAACTGTGGCTCTGTATGTATTGGGCCTGGGCCTTGGTCAACCCTTTATGGGAAGTGCGGCAGACCATTGGGGACGACGCCCAGCCATGATGGGCGGATTGCTATTGGGATTGTTGGGGGCCATTGCGGCTTCATTGTCCACCAGTGATGCCCAGCTGCTGTGGGCACGGTTCATATCTGGATTTGGGCTTTCAACTTGTATGGTGGTGCCGCGCGTTTGCCTTCGCGACTTGCATCAAGGCGCAATTCTTCAACGCAACATGGCAACTCTTTCAAATGTGTTTGCCGCAACGCCCGTGATCACGCAACCCTTAGCTTGGGCCCTTGGCTGGTGGTTTAACTGGCGCGTGCCTTTGCTGACCTTGGTGGTTTGTGTGGTGTTCGTTATTTTTGTGTCTTGGCGCTGGCAACCCGAAACACGCGCTACAGGGACTTCTGCGCCTAAGTGGCAGGTGTGGTTTGAAGTGGCAACGGATGCCCTCATATTGCGAACCTCTCTGACGTTTGCCTGCGCGTGCGCCCCATTTTTTGTGGTGGCGGCCATAGGGCCAGCCGCAATCAAGCACTCTACGGGAGGCAGTGAGGGTGTTATTGCCGCTATTTTGGGCATCACTTACCTTGGCTTTGCTTGCGGTAATTTTTGGGTCAGAAAAAATGCATCGTGGTCTAGCGTCTTGCTGATCAATCAAGGGCTGTGGCTAATTGGTGCCAGCATGTTGATGTTCGTCTGCACAATTTGGTGGCCATCTTTGTGGCTTTGGTCTTTGGCGCTAACCGTTTATGCGGTGGGTCAGGGCATCGTGTTTCCAGCTGGGTTTTCTCTGGTGCTTGAAGGGCGAGCCCTGCAAGCCGGCGTTGCCTCGGCAATGATTGGAACCATCCACATGACCACTGGCGGCTTGGTCGCTTGGGTCGCGGGTGCGTTGTCATTTTCGCAAGAAATTTCTTTGGTACTTGTCAGTTCGGTTGTGACTGCAACTGCTGTGCTGATATGGGTAGCTATGAAGCCAGCCAGGCAGACTCATTAACGACGATTCGTTTCTAAAAATAATCAAAAAAT
>SHXD01000021.1 GCA_009693505.1 Limnohabitans sp. | reverse complement strand
TGCCTGGCTTGAACGCGGGCTTTCGTTTTGCCACATTGACAGAGATTGACGAGCACTTTGGTTGCAAGCCAGGCTACTTAGGCCCCTTGAATTTGAAGAAACCTTTGAACGTGGTGGCCGACCGCGAAGTGGCTGTCATGGCCGACTGGATTTGCGGCGCCAATCAACCCGATCACCACATCACAGGCGTGAATTGGGGACGTGATTTGCCAGAGCCCATGATGGTGGCCGATTTGCGGAATGTGGTGGATGGCGATATGTCGCCTGATCGCAAAGGTGCTTTGGTCATTGAGCGCGGCATTGAGGTGGGTCACGTGTTTTATTTGGGCACCAAGTACAGCCAGGCCATGAACGCCACTTTCTTGGACGAAAACGGCAAACCCCAGTTCTTGGAAATGGGTTGTTACGGCATTGGTGTAACGCGCTTGCCCGCTGCGGCCATTGAGCAAAATCACGATGCCAAGGGTATTATTTGGCCCGATGCCATTGCGCCTTTCACTGTGGTCATTTGCCCCATCGGTGCCGATCGCAGCCTCGATGTCAAAGCGGCGTCTGAAAAACTCTATGCTGATCTCATGGCTGCTGGTGTGGATGTGTTGCTAGACGACCGCGGCGAGCGCCCTGGTGCCATGTTCGCCGACTGGGAACTCATTGGCGTACCGCACCGCGTGACGCTGGGCGACCGTGGCCTGAAAGAAGGCAAGGTGGAATACCAACACCGCCGCGACGAAGTGGCCACGGCTGTGGCGCTTGCTGACATTGCGGCCTTTGTCTTAAGCAAAGTGGCGCAGGCTCACTGAAAGACCAGCGCATGAATTTGCATCGACGCAAATTTTTGCGCCAAGCCATACGGGGCGGTGGGCGTGTGTTTTTTTCAACCCTCGTTGCCCCCTCTTTGCTGTTGACTCAGCCATTTATTCAATCCGCTTGGGCTGGCAACCAAGCCGAAGAGGCACTCTCAGATTCAGTTCGAACGGCACTCAGTCAGGCCGTGTCGCAGAGCGGCCCACCTGTGCCAGTTCTCAATACCGAGCTTGAGAAAAAGCAATTCAACGAATGGACGAGCAAAGCCTCGCATCGGTTAAGTCAATGGATGAAACATCCAGACGATCGTTCTGAGTTTTTGCACACAGTTTGGTATGAGGCCAGGCGCGCCGGTTTGTCTTTGTCATTGGTGTTAGGCGTGATTGAAGTTGAAAGTGCCTTCAGGAAGTACGCCATTTCAAGCGCTGGTGCCAGGGGCTACATGCAGGTCATGCCCTTTTGGACGCGCAGCATTGGCGATGGCAACGAAAGCGTTTTGTTTCATACGCAAACTCAGCTTCGCTTTGGTTGTGTCATCTTGCGCCACATGCTGGAGAAAGAGAGTGGCGACCTGTTTTACGCACTTGGCCGTTACAACGGCAGCCGTGGGCAATCTGCTTATCCCCAATCTGTCTTGGCAGCCCAAAAAAAATGGCTTCAGTCGGTGGACTGAAACCATTTTTTGTTTCAAGCTTCCATGCATAGGCTGAAGCTCACACAACTTGAGTGATTATTCTTTGGGCGTGGTGTTCAACACTTGAATCAGTTCACCTGACTCGTACATTTCCATCATGATGTCAGAGCCGCCCACAAATTCGCCCTTGACATACAACTGAGGAATGGTGGGCCAGTTGCTGTATTCCTTGATGCCATTGCGAATTTCAGCATCGTCCAACACATTGACTGTTTTAACAGCCTTTGGATCGACGCCGCAAGCCTTCAAAATTTGAATGGCACGGCCAGAGAAGCCGCACATAGGAAAGCTGGCGCTGCCCTTCATAAAAAGCAGTACTTCGTTTTGTTTCACCAAATCATCAATGCGGGCTTGGGTATCGCTCATGGAAAATCCTCGTTATCTTTTATTAAGGTCATTATTTCACGTTAGCGGGGTATTTGCAGGCAAGGGTCTATTTTTGGCCGCCAGAGCAACGTCCAATGCCTGCCAAGTCTAATTTAGACTGCACCTGCTTGAATCCGGCTTTTTCAAGCAGTCCCCTGACCGCTGCCGCCTGCCGCCAGCCGTGTTCTATGAGCAGCCAGCCACCCATTTCCAAGTGATTTGGCGCGTTTTGAACGATGTTTCGGATGTCTTGAAGGCCATCAGGGCCACTTGTCAGCGCTTGAAGGGGTTCGTGGGTCAGTTGTGCCAAGTGGGGGTCTTGGTCCTCAATGTAGGGGGGATTGGACACCAGCACATTGAATTTGCCTTGAACTTGAGAGAACCAGTTACTTTGCAGGAAGCTGACATTCAATGACAGATGGTGGGCATTTTGTGCGGCAAGGCTCAAAGCCTCGGCGCTGCTGTCTACAGCCAGAACTTCGGCCTGTGAAAGCTGAGATTTGAGCGCCAAAGCAATAGCGCCACTGCCTGTCCCTAAATCGAGGTATTTGGGGCGTTCTAGGCCTTCGCCGCATGCCAAGGCCCATTCCACCAACACTTCGGTGTCAGGTCTGGGGTCAAGCACTCGCTTGTCGATGGCCAAGCGGAGCCCAAAAAATTCTTTCTGCCCCACGATGTAGGCCACGGGTTCATGTTGCAGTCGGCGCTGTGCCAATGCTTCAAAGGCTGCAATATGCTCTGGCAATACCTCATCGGTATCGTGCGCCAACAGCCATGCGCGGTCGTGCAGCGATCTGTCTGCGGCATGCAAGAACAGAATTTGTGCTTCCAGTCGGGGCAGCCCCAACACTTGGCCGCGCGTTAAACATTGCGACACATTCATGATGGCAGGCTTGACTCCAAATCAGCCAGTTGTTCGGCTTGCCTGGCATGCTGAAGGGCTTGTGTCACTTCTTCCAAATCACCCTCCATGATGAAACTCAGCTTGTACAAAGTGAGGTTGATGCGGTGATCGGTAAGGCGGCCCTGCGGGAAGTTGTAGGTGCGAATTCGGTCGGATCGATCACCACTGCCAATGAGCCCTTTGCGCAGTGCCGCATCTTTGGCAGCGCGCTCGCTGCGATCTTTTTCCTGAATGCGTGCCGATAAAACCTGCATGGCTTTGGCTTTGTTGCGGTGCTGGCTGCGATCGTCTTGGCACTCAGCCACAATGCCCGTGGGAATGTGCGTGATGCGCACAGCAGAATCTGTTTTGTTGATGTGCTGACCACCCGCGCCGCTGGCGCGGTAGGTGTCAATGCGAAGGTCGGCAGGGTTGATGGTGACGGCCTGGGCTTCATCGGGCTCTGCCAAAACCGCCACAGTGCAAGCGCTGGTGTGAATGCGGCCTTGTGTTTCGGTAGTCGGCACGCGCTGGACTCGGTGGCCACCCGATTCAAAGCGCATGGTGCCAAACACGTTGTCACCCTTGATGCGAATCACCACCTCTTTGTAGCCCCCCAGCTCACTGGCAGACTCTGACATGATTTCGGCGCGCCAACCTTTGCGCTCGAAAAACTTGGTGTACATGCGAAGCAAGTCGCCTGCAAAAAGCGCTGACTCGTCGCCGCCTGTCCCTGCACGAATTTCTAAAAAAGCAGGTCGTGCATCGTCGGGGTCTTTGGGCAGCAACATGCGCTGCAACTCAGCTTCCAACTCGCTCATTTCTTGTGAGGCACTTTGAATTTCTTCATGCGCCATAGCTTGCATATCGATGTCTTCGCTGCTGGTTTCTAGCATGGCATGGGCTGCTTCTAAATCGCTGCTGCGTTCCAAATATCGCGCATAACGTTTGGTTAAAGCACTCACCTCAGCATGCTCGCGTGACAGTTTTAAAAACTGATCCATGTCGGCCATGATGTCTTCGCGCGACAGCAAAAAGTCCAGCTCTTCTAGACGCTGTGCATAACGCTCAAGCTGATGACGTAAAAAGGGTTTCATGAATCTTTGCGAGAAATTTGAAGAGGCATTGAGTCAATCTCAATGAGGCGCAGGCTTGGGCGATGGTCGCTAGCGTTCTTTTCGCAGGAAAAGACGTTGAACGGCGTGAGTAGCTTGGGCCACGTGTTCGGGGTCGGCCTCTCTCAGTTCTGCCATAGCGCCGTGCAGCATCTTTTGGGTCAAACCGCGTGAAAGTGCTTCCAGCACTTTTTCGGGGTCATCGCCTTTTGCCAACATTTTGCGTGCACGGGCCATTTCCGCCTCGCGCCATTCGTCGGCTTGCGCATTAAGCTGCTGAATGAGGGGCACGCTGCCGCGCTGCACCATCCAGTGTATGAAGCTTTGCACACCAGCGTCAATGATCACTTCGGCTTCGGCCACGGCAGCTTGTCGATGAGCTTGACCTGTTTGAATGACGCTGGCCAAATCGTCAATGGTATAGAGGTAGACGTCTTCTAAGGACTTAACTTCGGGTTCGATGTCGCGTGGAACAGCCAAATCCACCATGAACATGGGCCGGTTACGGCGTTTTTTCAATGCGCGCTCTACAGCGCCCAAGCCAATCAAGGGCAAAGTGCTTGCGGTGCAACTGATGACCGCATCAAACTCATGCAGCCGATCGGGCAGTTCAGACAGGCGCATGACTTCAGCGCCATATTGATGGGCAAGTTTTTCACCGCGGCCCATGCTGCGGTTGGCAATGGCCATGCTGCGAGGGTTTTTGGCTGCGAAGTGGGTGACCACCAACTCAATCATTTCACCGGCGCCCACAAACAAAACTTTGATTTTGGTGAGGTCTTCAAAAATTTGACTTGCCAAGCGAACCGCAGCGGCCGACATGCTAATGGAATGGGCACCAATTTCAGTGGTAGAACGGACTTCTTTGGCCACTGCAAAACTGCGTTGAAACAATTGGTTCAAGGTGCTGCCCAAGGCACCAGCCTCTTCAGCGGCTCTGACGGCATCTTTTAACTGACCCAAAATTTGTGCTTCCCCCAAGACCATGGAGTCGAGGCCGCTGGCCACTCTGAAGGCATGCCTGGCCACGTGGCCTTCTTCGAGCATGTAGGTGTGGGCACGGAGTTCGTGGGCAGAGACACCTCCGGTTTGAGCCAACCAATTTAGAGTTTCATCAACCACAAGCTGATCTGCGGCACAATAAATTTCAGTGCGGTTGCAAGTTGAGAGAATGGCGGCTTCAGGTTCGCTGGCTGTGTGCGAGGCCAAGTTGCCTCTGAGTTGCTGCAAAGTAGGCGGCAATTGGTCCAAGGCAAAGGCAAACCGCCCGCGCAAATCGAGCGGGGCTGTTGTGTGGTTTAACCCCAATGCCCAAACTGCCATGTTTAAGATTATAAAACCTGTACCAACAGAGAAGGAAATGAATGACTTGGGAAGACGTATTTTGGCATTTGGTGAATTTCGGCTTGCCTGCGCTGGTACTTTCCTTGGGTATCACGCTGTGGGGTTCGTTCCAGTTCAGGCGCCAATCTCAAATGAAGTGGCTTTGGCGTTGGCTGCTCAATGCCATTTGCGGCTTGGCCGTGCTGGCGGTCGGTCTGGTGATGACGGGGAACGACGGCAAAATGGCAAGCTATGGCGCACTTGTTTTGGTTTGCGCCACTTTAGAGTGGGCTTTGCAAATGCGCTTCAAGTTGCGGGGCTGAAAGCATCGACCCTGTCAGTGATGATGCCGTCTGTTCCCAATGCCATCAGGTGTTGGGTGGCCCACTCGTCATTGACGGTGTAGCTGAGACAACGCATGCCTGCGCTGTGAACTGCGTCTACTATTTCGGGTGTCCATAAGGCATATTGGCAGACAACGGCGCTGCAATCCAAGGCGTTGGCAGTGTCTAGCCAGCCTTCAGGCAGGTTGTGCAGCAACAGACCCCTAGGTAATTGAGGTGAGGCTTGCTGAGCCCCTTTTAATGCATCCACTTGAAAAGAGGTGAGCAGAGGCGGTATTTCTTCATGCTGCCAAATAAGTGCTGCTTGTCGGGCCACGACCTCACCTGTTTTGAATTCAACACCAGGTGTTGGTTTGATTTCAATGTTGAGGAAATAGCGATTGCGAATGCAATAGTGCGCCAGATTGGCCAACGTGGGCAGAGGTTCACCACTGAAGTGTCTGGAATGCCAACTGCCTGCGTCTAACTGTGACAGTTGTTGCCAACTTTGCTCACCGCCAATGCCATGGCCATTGGTGGTTCGATGCAGTGTGGCGTCATGCATCAAAAACACCACATCGTCTGCGCTGAGTTTGGCGTCGCATTCAAACATACGGAAGCCGTACTCGGCGCCTTTGCGAAATGCGGCAAGCGTGTTCTCGGGTGCCAAAGTGCCTGCGCCTCGATGGGCGATCCATCTTGGATAGGGCCAAGGCTTAAGCGGCATAGCAGAATTCTGGGTCACAGACGTTTTCCTGTTTCAGCATTGAAATGATGAATGCAGCCCGCCTTGGGCAGGGCATGGAAAAGCTCGCCGGCCTTGGGCGCAGCCATGCTGGCGTCGAGTCTGATTGTTAGGGTTTCATGGCCTAAGTGGGCATGCACCAAGCGTTCTGCGCCGAGAAGTTCAACGGTATCTACTTTCAATTCCCAGCCTTGGGAGGCCAGCTCGAGGTGCTCGGGTCGAATGCCCAAAATTTGGCCGTCTGGCAGTCCCGGTGCTTGGTGAAGCAAGTTCATGGGGGGTGACCCAATGAAACCGGCAACAAAGGTGCTGGCGGGGCGGTTGTAAACTTCTTCGGGCGTGCCAAATTGTTCCATCACGCCGCCGTTCATGACAATCATGCGCTGTGCCAAGGTCATGGCCTCTACTTGATCGTGTGTGACGAACAAAGAAGTGATGCCCAATTCGCGGTGCAGCTTTTGAATTTCCAAACGGGTTTGGGCGCGCAGTTTGGCGTCCAAATTGGACAAGGGTTCGTCAAACAAAAATACCTGCGGCTGTCGCACGATGGCACGGCCCATCGCCACACGCTGGCGCTGCCCGCCTGACAATTCTCTGGGTTTGCGCTGAAGCAAGTTGCGCAACTCCAAAATACCGGCGGCTTTGTCAACCCGAGTTTGAATGTCTGCCATGGAGACCTTGGCAATTTTCAAGCCATAAGCCATGTTTTCAAACACGCTCATGTGAGGGTACAGGGCGTAGTTTTGAAAAACCATTGCAATGTCGCGTTCGGCGGGTTCGAGGTCGTTCACGATGCGGTTGCCAATTGAAATGTGACCGCCCGTCACTTCTTCAAGACCTGCCACCATGCGCAGCAAAGTGGACTTGCCGCAACCCGAAGGGCCAACGATCACAACGAATTCACCATCGTTGATTTGTGCGTTCAAATTGTGAATGACAGGGACTGCCTTCGCACCCGTGCCGTATTCTTTGACAATGTTTTGAAGTGTGATGGAAGCCATTATTTTTCAGTATCAACCAGGCCCTTGACGAACCATTTTTGCATCAAGATCACCACGAGGGCGGGCGGAAGCATTGCCAAAATGGCGGTGGCCATGACAACATTCCATTCGGTGTAAGCCTCGCCAGCCAACATGCGCTTGATCCCCATCACGATGGGGTACATGTCCTCGTTGGTTGTGACAAGCAGAGGCCACAAGTATTGGTTCCATCCGTAAATGAATTGAATCACAAACAGGGCCGCAATGTTGGTGGCTGACAAAGGCAGCAAAATGTCTTTGAAGAATCGCATCGGGCCAGCGCCATCCATGCGTGCCGCTTCCACCAGTTCATCAGGCACAGTTAAGAAGAATTGGCGCAATAAAAATGTGGCCGTGGCCGAAGCAATGAGAGGCACCGTGAGGCCAGCGTAGGTATTGAGCATGCCCAGGTTGGAGACCACTTCATAGGTTGGACTGATGCGCACCTCAACAGGCAGCATGAGCGTGATGAAAATCATCCAGAAGAAAAAATTCCTGAACGGAAAACGAAAATAGACCAACGCAAATGCAGACAACAAGGAGATGGCAATTTTGCCAATGGAAATGACCAGTGCGCTGATCAAACTGGTCTGCATCATGGGCCAAACCGCAGGCACCTTGCTGCCTAAAGATGTTTCGCCGCCAAACAAGGCCAGGCGATAAGACTCTAAAAAATTATTGCCAGGCACCATGGACATGGGAATGCTTCTGGAAATTTGCTCGGCGGTTTGGGTTGAGGCCACAAAGGTGAGGTACAGCGGAAAAGCCACGATGCTCACACCTAGCAGCAAAATAAGATGCGACAGCAAGTCAAGACCTGGGCGTCGTTCAATCATGTCAGTACTGCACTTTCTTTTCGACGAAGCGGAATTGAATGACGGTGAGCGCCACCACAATGACCATCAAAATCACGGACTGAGCGGCTGAGCCGCCCATGTCGAGGGCTTTGAAGCCATCGTAATAAACCTTGTAAACCAAAATGGCGGTGTCTTTGCCAGGCCCGCCGTGCGTGGTGGCATCGATGATGGCAAAGGTGTCAAAGAAGGCGTAGACCACATTGATGACCAAAAGAAAAAATGTGGTGGGAGAAAGTAAAGGAAAAACAATGGTCCAAAAGCGATGCCAAGGCGATGCGCCATCGATGGCGGCCGCTTCAATCAAGGATTTAGGGATGGACTGAAGCCCTGCCAAAAAAAACAAAAAGTTATAGGAGATTTGTTTCCAAACGGCAGCCATCACAATCAAAGCCATGGCATGGTTGCCATTGAGCAAGTGGTTCCATTCAAAACCAATGCTGCGAAGAAAAAAGGCCACCACGCCCATGGGCGATGCAAACATGAAGAGCCACAAGACGCCGGCGACCACAGGGGCAACAGCGTAGGGCCAAATGAGCAATGTTTTGTAAATGCCTGCGCCGCGCACCAAGCGATTGGCCATCACAGCCAACAGCAAAGACACCGACAAACCTGTGCCTGCTACCAAAATGGAAAAGAAGGCTGTGGTTTTAAACGAGTTGAGGTAGCTGTCGTCGCTGAAGAGGCGATCAAAGTTTTCCATGCCGACATACTGCACAGAGCCCCCAAATGCGTCTTGGGTGAGCACGCTTTGATAAAGGGCTTGACCCGCGGGCCAAAAGAAAAAAACCAACACAACCACCATTTGCGGTGCGATGAGCACCCAAGGTAACCAGGCTGATTTGAAGCGTACGCGCTTTTCCATGAGGTTTTAAAACAATTCGATGCCAAGTAAAAGGACAAAAGCAGAGAATCTCTTCTCTGCTTTTGGGCTAGCTGGCATGCATCAATTGAGATTCATGCTGAAGTTTGAACTGAATAATTTTACTTGTTTGCTTTTTGGAAGCGCTCAAGTTGTTCGTCGCCGCGTTTGATGGCTGCATCCAAAGCTTCTTTGGGCTGCTTTTTACCACTCCAAACGCCTTCGAGTTCTTCGTCAATGATGGTGCGAATTTGCACGAAGTTACCCAATCGGACACCACGAGATTTGTCGGTGGTTTTGCGAATCATTTGGGTAACGGAGACATCTGTGCCCGGATTCTTTTTGTAGAAACCCGATTTGTCTGTCATCTCAAAAGAGGCCTTGGTCACTGGCAAATAGCCAGTGCGCTGGTGACTCTTGGCTGCTTCCTCGGGCCGTGATAAGAAAGCAAAGAACTGGCCCACACCTTTGTACTCTTCTGCTTTTTTACCGCTCATGACCCACAAGCTTGCGCCGCCAATGACTGTGTTTTGAGGTGCTCCGGCAACATCAGGGTAGTAAGGCAGGGTGCCAATGCCGTAAGCAAACTTGCCGTTGCGGGTAACGTTGCCATAAAGCGCAGAGGAGCCCGTGGCCATGGCGCATTCGCCTGAGACAAAAGTGGCGTCAGCCGCGTTGTTACGGCCTTTATAAATAAACAAGCCGCTTTTGGCCATGTTGGCCAAGTTTTCAATGTGGCGAACGTGCAAGGGGGTGTTGAAAGACAAGCGAGCATCTAGGCCGCGCATGCCGTTGCCTTTGGTGGCGAACTCGGTGTTGTGCCAAGCCGAGAAGCTTTCAAGCTGAGTCCAGCTGATCCAGCTGGTTGTGAAGGGGCACTTGTGACCGCTGGCTTTCAATTTGGCGGCTGCCAAAGCCACTTCTGGCCAAGTTGTTGGGGGCTTCTCTGGGTCCATGCCCGCTGCCTTGAAGGCGTCTTTGTTGTAGTGGAAGACAGGGGTTGAGCTGTTGAAGGGGAAGCTCAGCATTTGACCGTTGGGAGCTGTGTAATAACCGGCCACAGCAGGCACATAGGCATCTTGGTCAAACTTTAAGCCAGCATCTTGCATCACTTTGCCCACGGGCACGATGGCGCCCTTGCTGGCCATCATGGTGGCGGTGCCCACTTCAAAAACTTGAAGGATATGGGGGGCATTGCCAGATCGGTAGGCCGCAATGGCCGCTGTCATGGACTCGTCGTAGCCGCCTTTGAAGGTAGGTACGATTTTGTAATCTTTTTGGCTTGCATTGAAGTCTTTGGCCAAGTCATTGACCCACTCACCCAAAGCGCCACCCATTGAGTGCCACCATTGAATTTCAGTTTGGGCTTGGGCGCCAACGCTGAATGCAGCGATTGCCAAAGCAGCGAGTGTTTTTTTGTAGTTCATAAGTACTCTCTTGGGGTTGTTACAACCGTTAGCATATTGCTACAGTGTGCAAATGGTATTACAGGACGATGAAGAAAAAATGACAACCCGGGGTTTCCATGACTTTGAATGACCTTCGTCAAAAAATTGATGGATTGATTGACCTGGCGGGTTTGGTGTCCCCACCGCGTGCGCGTGTTTGCACCCCTGAAGTAAAATTGTCAGTTAAACCTCATGAACGCTCCAACCACACTCCAACACCTCTTGCAGGCTGACGATACGTCACCTCGCTTGCGCGAAATTCCCTACAATTACACAAGTTTCTCCGATCGAGAAATTGTGATTCGTTTGTTGGGAGCTCGTGCCTGGGACCTGCTCAATCAACTTCGAGACGAACGCCGCACGGGCAGGTCTGCTCGCATGCTTTATGAGGTATTGGGTGATATTTGGGTGGTTCAGCGCAATCCCTATTTGCAAGACGACTTGCTGGACAACCCAGGCCGCCGAAAGCAGTTGGTGGAAGCTATGCAACACCGCTTGGGTGAAGTTCAAAAACGCCGTACGCCTGAAGCAGATGCGTTGCGTGACGGTTTGGTGGGTGAGTTGTTGCTATTGGCTGGCCATTCCGTCAAAGTGTTTAATGAAACTTTTTCGGCCATGGCGCAGTTGCGCCGAAAGACACAAAAGGGACTCGGCAAGCACACAGCCAAAGACAACATCAAATTTGATGCCTTGTCTCGCGTGAGCCATGTCACAGATGCCACTGACTGGCGTGTTGAATATCCTTTCGTGGTTCTAACCCCCGACACAGAAGCCGAAATGGCCAATTTGGTCAAAGCTTGCTTCACCTTGGGCTTGACCATCATTCCGCGGGGCGGCGGCACCGGCTACACCGGCGGTGCAGTGCCACTGACTTGGAACAGCGCAGTCATCAATACCGAAAAACTCGAGGCCATGTCTGGCGTCGAGATGCTTCAGTTACCCGGGCTTGACAAAGAAGTGCCCACTTTGTGGACCGAAGTGGGCGTGGTCACGCAGCGCGTGGCCGATGCCGCAGAGCGCGCCGGTTGGGTGTTTGCCGTTGATCCTACTTCTGCTGAGGCCAGCTGCATCGGCGGCAACATCGCCATGAATGCGGGTGGTAAAAAGGCTGTGTTGTGGGGTACTGCACTCGACAATTTGGCCAGCTGGCGCATGGTGACGCCCGATGCGCAGTGGCTCGAGGTTACGCGCTTGAACCACAATCTTGGCAAGATTCACGATGTTGAAATGGCCAGCTTTGAATTAAAATATTTCGAAGCCAATGGCACCACGCTGGTTCGAGAAGAACGACTCGACATTCCAGGCTCTATTTTCCGCAAAGAAGGCTTGGGCAAAGATGTAACCGACAAATTTTTGGCAGGTTTGCCAGGGATTCAAAAAGAAGGTTGCGACGGCTTGATCACCAGCGCGCGCTGGATTTTGCATCGCATGCCCGACCACACACGCACGGTTTGCATGGAATTCTTTGGTAACGCCAAAGACGCTGTACCCAGCATTGTCGAAATCAAAGATTTCATGTTTGCCGAACAAAAACGCTCAGGCGTGTTGCTGGCGGGTCTAGAGCATTTGGACGATCGTTATTTGCGGGCGGTGGGCTACACCACCAAGTCCAAACGGGGCGGTCTCCCCAAAATGGTATTGGTGGGTGACATTGCGGGCGACAACGCCGATGACGTGGCCAAAGTCACTTCTGAAGTGGTGCGCATTGCCAACTCACGCAGTGGAGAGGGCTTCATTGCCGTTAGCCCTGAAGCGCGCAAAAAGTTTTGGTTAGATCGGAAAAAAACAGCGGCCATTAGCAAACATACCAACGCCTTCAAGATCAATGAAGACGTTGTGATTCCCTTGCCTCGCATGGCGGAATATACCGATGGCATTGAGCGCATCAACATTGAATTGTCCATGCGCAACAAGGTCAAGTTGTGCAACGAGTTGGAACTCTTTTTAAGCAAGGGCAATTTGCCTTTGGGCAAAGACGAAGATACGAGCGAAATTGCTTCTGCAGAATTGCTAGAAGAGCGCGTTTCACAAGCCTTGGCGGTGGTGCGCGATGTGCGTGACCTGTGGCAAGGCTGGTTGCAAGGCGTGGAAATTTTATTCCCTCAATTGCAAGACCACACCTTGCGTGCAAGTTGGAAAACGCAAATCAAGGCAAGCTTGCACACCATCTTCACGGGCGCTGCCTTCCAGCCTATTTTGGACGAGTGTGTGGCCATTCACAAACGCGTCCTTAAAGGCCGCGTGTGGGTGGCGTTGCACATGCACGCAGGTGACGGCAATGTGCACACCAACATACCGGTCAACTCTGACGACTACGACATGCTGCAAACGGCGCACCAAGCGGTTTCTCGCATCATGGTTCTGGCGCGAAGCCTCGATGGTGTCATTTCAGGCGAACACGGCATTGGCATCACGAAGCTAGAGTTTTTAAGCGATGCCGAACTGAAGCCATTTGCCGATTACAAGCAGCGCATCGACCCTGAAGGGCGCTTCAACAAAGGCAAGTTGATGCGCCGTGTCAAGGGCCCAGAAGGCATGGACATCCAAGCCGATTTGACCAATGCCTACACCCCTAGCTTTGGTTTGATGGGCCACGAATCGCTCATCATGCAACAGTCGGACATTGGCGCCATTGCCGACAGTGTGAAAGATTGCTTGCGTTGCGGCAAATGCAAACCCGTGTGCGCCACCCATGTGCCACGCGCTAATTTGCTTTACAGCCCCCGCGACAAAATTTTGGCCACTTCACTCTTGGTTGAAGCCTTCTTGTACGAAGAGCAAACTCGCCGCGGTGTGTCCATCAAACACTGGCAAGAGTTTGAAGATGTGGCCGACCACTGCACCGTGTGTCACAAGTGCCTCTCACCTTGCCCTGTCAAAATTGACTTTGGCGAAGTGTCTATGAACATGCGCAATTTGTTGCGCAAGATGGGTCAAAAAACATTCCGTCCCGGCAATGCTGCGGCCATGTTCATGTTGAACGCTACCAACCCTGAAACCATCAAGCTGGCGCGTGCTGGCATGGTGGGGGTGGGCATGAAGGTGCAGCGCATCGCACACGACTTGCTCAAAACCTTTGCACGCAAGCAAACCAAAGCGCCGCCAGCCAGCATTGGTGCGGCGCCCATCAAAGAGCAAATCATTCACTTCATCAACAAAAAGATGCCAGGTGGCTTGCCCAAGAAAACGGCGCGCGCTTTGCTGGACATTGAAGATCAAGATTACGTGCCCATTATTCGCAATCCAAAGACCACCACGTCCGAGACAGAAGCCGTGTTTTACTTCCCGGGTTGTGGCTCAGAACGCTTGTTCAGCCAAGTGGGATTGGCCACCCAGGCCATGCTCTGGCATACCGGTGTTCAAACTGTTTTGCCCCCTGGTTATTTGTGCTGCGGCTACCCCCAAAAGGGCAGCGGTCAGTTTGACAAGGCCGAAAAAATCATCACGGATAACCGGGTCTTGTTCCACCGCGTGGCCAACACCCTGAACTACTTGGACATCAAAACAGTGGTGGTCAGTTGCGGCACATGCTACGACCAGTTGCAGGGCTATGAGTTCGACAAAATTTTCCCTGGTTGCCGCATTATTGACATCCATGAATACTTGCTTGAAAAAGGCATGACGCTTAACAACAACGGCGCCTACCTGTATCACGATCCTTGCCACAGCCCGATGAAGTTGCAAGACCCTATGAAGACTGTCAAGTCTTTGTTGGGTCCGCAGGTTTTGAAGTCTGATCGCTGCTGCGGCGAGTCGGGTACTTTGGGCGTCACGCGCCCTGACATTGCCACGCAGGTGCGTTTTCGCAAGGAAGAAGAAATACTTCAAGGTGAAGCGCAGATGCGTGCCAGCGGCATGGTGGGCGAAAAAGAAAACATCAAGGTCTTGACCAGCTGCCCTAGCTGTTTGCAAGGTTTGTCACGCTTCGGTGACGATTTGAAAAATGGCCTGTTGGAGGCAGATTACATCGTGGTGGAAATGGCCAAACACATTTTGGGCGAGCAATGGATGCCCGAGTACGTGGCCGCTGCCAACGCAGGCGGTATAGAGCGCGTTTTGGTTTAACGAAAGTATCACGAAAGAACGCCTTATGGCCGGATTGACAGCAGGTGCTCCCACACCACAAGCCTTGACCCTTCATGGGCAAAGTCGTGCATTAGAGGTCAGTTTTTCGGACGGTCAAACTTTCCGAATTCCCTTTGAACTCATGCGCGTTTACTCGCCTTCTGCAGAAGTGCAAGGCCATGGCCCTGGGCAGGAAGTGTTGCAAACAGGCAAGCGTGAAGTTGACATTGTCGAACTGGCGCAAGTTGGCAATTACGCGGTTCAGCCTACTTTTTCAGATGGCCACAGTAGCGGTATTTTTTCTTGGGACTATTTGTACCATTTGGGTTCAGAGCAAGACGGTCTCTGGTCCCAATACAACGAACGATTGCAGACTGCAGGTGCGCAACGCGACGATCCCATGCCGGGCGCTGCAGGAGCCTCCTGTGGCCACTCTCATTGATTGGTGTTAGAAAATGAGTTCAACCCATTTCGGTTTCAAAACTGTCGATGAGCAAGAAAAAGCCAAGCGTGTGAGGGGTGTTTTTGATTCTGTGGCGTCCAAATACGACATCATGAATGACCTGATGTCTGCGGGCTTGCACCGTGTTTGGAAAGCCTACACGCTGCAGGTGGCCAACCTCAAGGAGGGCGACCAGGTACTCGACATTGCAGGCGGCACGGGCGATTTATCTTTGGCATTCTCAAATAAGGTGGGTGCAACGGGTCGAGTGGTTCACACCGACATCAACGAAGCCATGCTGCGAACAGGTCGGGACCGATTGGTGAACCAGGGCGTGATCTTGCCCACGCTGGTTTGTGATGCTGAAAAATTGCCTTTTCCCAACGATCATTTCAATGTGGTCAGCGTGGCTTTTGGGCTTCGCAACATGACGCACAAAGATTTGGCTTTGAAGGAAATGTGCCGAGTTTTAAAGCCAGGGGGTAAACTTTTGGTTTTGGAGTTCTCTAAAGTGGCCAAGCCCTTAGAAAAGGCCTTTGACTGGTACTCCTTCAACATCTTGCCCCAATTGGGCAAGTGGGTTGCCGGAGACGATGCCAGCTACAGGTATTTGGCCGAATCAATTCGCATGCACCCAGGCCAGGAAGAGCTGAAAGCCCTTATGAAAAATGCCGGATTTGGACATGCCGAATTTCACAACTTGAGTGCTGGGGTGGTAGCCTTGCATATTGGCATTAAATGCTGATCGGTTTTTTCTGAATTTTTCGGAGCTTCTTGTGAACAAATTTTTCGGCTTAATCTTGACCATGCTATTGGCCCTCAGCACCTTAAACGCAGAGGCCGCTAGTCGCATGGGCGGCGGCAAATCTGCTGGCAAACAGTCCAATAACGTCACGCAACGTGAAGCGGTTAAACCTGCAGCGCCTAATCAAGCGGCGGCGGCTAAACCAGCAACTCCTGCTGCGGCACCTGCTGCGCCTGCTAAACGCCCATGGGGTGCCATGCTGGGTGGCTTGGCTGCTGGTTTGGGTTTGGCTTGGTTGGCAAGCAGCCTAGGAATGGGTGAAGCTTTTGGCAACATGCTCATGTTTGCCTTGCTTGCCATGGTGGCGGTGGGCGTGATTGGTTATTTCTTACGCTCACGCAAAGGCGGTGCTGCTCAGCAGCAGGGAGGCCTAGCCTACCAAGGCGCAGGTCAAACCCCTGAGGCGCCTGCAAGCTTGCCTCAATACAACCCAGAAAAAGTGGGTAACGATGCTTCGGCCCGACCTTGGGAATCACAAGACACGCGCTTTGATCCAACGCCTGCGGCCAATACCCAGAGTCCAGCTCATGCGGGTGGCTCCATGATTGGTTCTGCCATTGGTGGCTCACAGCCCACAGCGTTTCAGGGTTCACAAACTTGGGGCGTGCCTGAAGGCTTCGACACCGACAACTTTGTTGAGGCGGCCAAGCGCAACTTCATTACTTTGCAAGACGCCTGGGACCGTGCTGACATGGACTCACTCAAGGCCATGATGACCGATGGCATGTTGACTGAAATCAAGAGCCAGCTGGCAGAGCGAGAAGCCAATTTCCCTGGCCAACCAAACAAAACCGAAGTGGTTAAGTTGGATGCTCAGTTGTTGGGCATTGAAGAGTTGCCCGAGGTTTACATGGCCAGCGTTGAATTCAACGGCGTCATTCGTGAAGAAGCTGAATCTGCACCTAGCCCTTTCCGCGAAGTTTGGAACATGACCAAATCCCGAAATGGCAACAGCGGCTGGTTGGTTGCTGGCGTCCAAGCCCTGCAATAATTTAAAGACATTCTGTGTGAAGGGCTGGCACTGGCCAGTCTTTCGGGAATAATTGGGGACTATGGCAACACAGTCCCCTTTTTCTTTCGTTGGCGAAGCAATTGAGCAATTCGTCACTCACGCTCAGCCCCCCGTTTGGGTAATGGACGAGTCCATCAACCGTTTGGTTTTGTTTTTGAATCACGTCATTGGCGCTGAACCTGAAGCGCAAAGCAGGCTCAAGCGTCAAAAGGGGCGGTGCATTCAATTGCAATGGCAAGACAAAGTCATTCAGCTCTCACCCACGCCTGCGGGTTTGTTGGAGCGTGTGAGCCAGCAAAAATTTGACCTCAAATTAAGCTTAACGGATGCATCCCCTTTGGCCATGGCCTCGGCGGTACTCAAAGGCGAAAAGCCGGGTGTTCACATTGAGGGTGACGTTCAGTTGGCTGCCGAAGTCAATTGGTTAATTGACCATGTCCGATGGGATGTAGAGGAAGACTTGTCTAAATTGCTGGGCGATGCCGCGGCCAACACCTTGGTCTCAATGGGCCGGCAAGCCTTTCAGGCCATGCAGCAATTTATTCGCAAACCTGCACCTGGTACCGACTTCCACAGGACTGCTCTATGAACCGAATGTTTCGGGGCATTTTCATTGTGTGGACTGTTTGGCGGTTTGGCCTGCATGAGTTGATGCTGTCTAACTTCAAGCAGCCTCTGTTGAAAATTTTGTCGCAGGCCCTCACTTTGGGTCGTGTTTACAAACTCTCGCGCGGCGAGCGTTTGCGTTTGTCGCTAGAACAACTCGGACCTATTTTTGTGAAGTTTGGACAAGTCATGTCGACTCGCAGAGATTTATTGCCTGACGATATTGCCGTTGAATTGGCCAAGCTCCAAGACAGAGTGCCGCCCTTCAGTTCAGACATTGCTGTAGCCACCATTGAGCGAGCTTTTGGTAGGCCAGTGTCTGAAATCTTTGAGTCATTTGACCATGTGCCTGTGGCCAGCGCTTCCATTGCGCAGGTCCATTTTGCTTTGTGGAAAAACAAAGAGGGTTTGGTGCAAGAGGTGGCGGTCAAAGTGCTGCGTCCCAACATGCTGCAGGCCATTGAAAAAGATTTGAACCTGATGCGCATGATGGCCGGCTGGCTTGAAAAAATCAGTGCAGATGGCAAGCGCCTTAAACCCCGGGAGGTGGTGGGTGAGTTTGACAAGCATTTGCACGATGAGTTGGATTTGGTTCGAGAGGCCGCCAACGGTGCGCAGCTTCGCCGAAACATGCAGAGTTTGAATTTGGTTTTAATTCCAGAGATGTATTGGGATTACTGCCACCCTGAAGTCATCGTCATGGAACGCATGAAGGGTTTGCCGATCAGTCAGGTGGATGCATTGCGCGCCGCGGGCGTCGACATTCCGCAGTTGGCCAAAGATGGCGTGACGCTCTTTTTTACGCAAGTATTTCGCGATGGCTTTTTTCATGCTGACATGCACCCAGGCAATATTCAAGTCAGTATTGAGCCGGAAACGATGGGTCGCTACATTTCCCTTGACTTTGGCATTGTGGGCACGCTCACTGAATACGACAAAGAGTATTTAGCGCAAAATTTCAGTGCTTTTTTCAGACGCGACTACAAGCGCGTGGCTGAGTTGCACATTGAGTCGGGTTGGGTGCCTAGCCATACCCGAGTGGACGAATTGGAGTCGGCCATTCGCTCCGTGTGCGAGCCTTACTTTGACCGGCCTCTGAAAGAAATTTCCCTGGGCATGGTGCTCTTGCGTTTGTTCCAAACATCACGCCGTTTCAACGTGGAAGTCCAACCTCAGTTGGTTTTGCTGCAAAAAACCTTGCTCAATATTGAGGGCTTGGGTCGTCAGCTAGACCCAGAACTCGATTTGTGGAATACAGCCAAGCCCTTTCTAGAGCAGTGGATGATTGACCAAGTAGGCCCTAAAAGATTTTTCCAACAGTTGCGTGAACAAGCGCCGCAATACGCCAAAATAATGCCTCAGTTACCCCGTTTGATGCACGACTTTTTGAAGCATTCATCAGCCGGATCGAAAGATCGGAATCAACTCAATGCTTTGTTAGCAGAGCAGCAACGAACCAACAGATTGTTGCAGGCCATTGTCTATGTGGTCATCGGGTTTGTATCGACCCTCATCGTGCTTCAAGCATTCGAAAGATTTCATCAAATTTAAGGAGTCTTATTGTGTTATTGACATTGGTCATCGCCTATTTACTCGTCACCATTGCCATTGGTTTGGTTGCTGCGAAACGCGTTAAAAGCTCAGCAGACTTTGCCATTGCAGGCAGGCATTTGCCACTTGCCATGATTGTGACCACCACCTTTGCCACATGGTTTGGCTCTGAAACAGTCCTGGGTATTCCTGCCAAATTTGTGAACAGTGGTTTGAACGGCGTGGTAGAAGATCCCTTTGGTGCGGGCAGTTGTTTGATTTTGGTGGGTTTGTTTTTTGCGGGCAAGTTGTACCGCATGAATTTGCTGACCATCAGCGATTACTACCGCGAGCGTTACGGCCGCTCAGTTGAAGTCATTTGCTCCATCATCATCATGGTGAGTTATTTAGGCTGGGTGTCAGCGCAAGTCACCGCGCTGGGTCTGGTCTTCAATTTGTTATCAGATGGCGCCATCAGCATGCCATTGGGAATGACCATTGGTGTGGTTTCGGTGCTGGCCTACACCTTGTTTGGTGGCATGTGGTCCGTGGCTATCACTGACTTCATGCAAATGATTATTTTGGTTGTAGGCCTGGCGACGCTGGCGGTGTATGCGGGCAATCAAGCGGGTGGTGCAGACAAAGTCATCGCCTTGGCCGTCAGCCAAGACCTGTTCAAGTTTTTACCTGAACCCAATATGAAAGACATTTTGTTTTTTGTGGCAGCTGCCATCACCATCATGTTTGGCTCCATCCCGCAACAAGACGTTTTTCAGCGTGTCATGTCTGCCAACAGTTTGAATGCCGCCACCAAGGGCCCCATCATCGGCGGCATTTGCTACATTTTGTTTGCTTTTGTGCCCATGTTTTTGGTTGTCAGTGCTCTGATCATCATGCCTGAACAGGCCGCTCAACTCATTCAAGAAGATCCTCAAAAGGTTTTACCCACTTTGGTCATGACGCAAATGCCATTTGTCATGCAGGTGCTTTTTTTTGGCGCTTTGTTATCGGCCATCAAGTCGTGTGCATCTGCCACTTTGCTGGCGCCCAGCGTCACCTTCACTGAAAACATTTGGCGACAGTTTTTTCCGTATCAGGGTGACAAACAGTCCTTGTTGGCCATGCGAGTGACGGTTTTGGTGTTCAGTGCCTTGGTCTTGCTGTATGCCATTCAAATGCAAGGCAGTTCCATTTATGAAATGGTCTCTGGTGCTTACCAAGTTACCTTGGTCGGAGCCTTCATTCCCTTGCTCTTTGGGCTCTATTGGTCAAAAGCCACCACCCAAGGTGCTATTTTTTCAATCGCATTGGGATTGTTGACATGGCTTTTATTGCTCATGACCCCCGCGGGTGCAGAATTTCCAGCCCAGTTGGCGGGTGTTTTGGCCAGCTTGGCGGGCATGCTCATAGGCTCCTTGGCCCCGCAAGTCATGAAAAACAAGCACGGCGCCCACCATGTTTTGCAAGGGACCCACCTATAATTGAAGGTTTTGTGATTGCCAAGCGAGAACCTTCAACATGCCCATCTACGCCTATAAGTGTGACTCCTGTGGCCATGCCAAGGATGTTTTGCAAAAGATGTCAGATGACCCCCTGACAAAATGCCCTGCCTGTGGTTCGCCTTCTTTCAATAAACAACTGACAGCCGCTGGTTTCCAGCTCAAGGGCTCGGGTTGGTATGCCACTGATTTCAAAGGTGGATCTTCCGGTGCTTCTGCGCCAGCTGCTGCGGACGCAGTCAGTGCAAGTCCTGCTGACGCTGGCGCTGCCAAGCCGTCAGATGCTGGCGGCGTAAAGCCAGCAGGCGACTCAAGTACCCCATCAGCGTCTGCTGCCTGTGCCGCTTCATGCGCTTGCCATTGAGGTTCCCAAAATGAATTTGAAAATTCGCCATTACTTGTTGACTGGCCTTCTGGTTTGGTTGCCCATGGGCGTTACGGTGTGGTTGCTAACTTGGTTGATGGGCACCATGGACGGCATTTTCTTGGCCGTTTTAGGTGCCCTCGATGCCGTGATTCCCGGCATGCACAGCGTGGCGGAGTCATTGCGACACATGCCCGGCCTGGGGGTGATCTTGGTGGCCCTTGTGATCTATTTCACGGGCCTGTTTGTGACCAATATTTTTGGTCAATGGTTGCTGCGTCAGTGGTCCAAGGTCATTACCCGAATTCCAGTGGTGAACAGCATCTACTCCAGCGTGAAGCAAGTGGCAGACACTTTGTTTTCAGGCAGTGGCAATGCTTTTTCTAAAGCCCTCTTGGTGCAATACCCTCATCAAGGTTCTTGGACCATTGCATTTCTAACGGGTGCGCCGGGTGGCCAAGTGGCCCGCCACTTACCCAGCGACTGCGTGAGCGTGTATGTGCCCACCACGCCCAACCCAACCTCTGGTTTCTTTCTCATCATGCCCAAAGCCAATGTGGTGGAGTTGGACATGACCGTGGACGATGCGCTCAAGTACATCATCTCAATGGGCGTGGTGGTGCCTGGCGGCCCCGATGCCTTGCCAGTCAAAGCAGAAACCTCCCCATCAGTTTGAATTGGCTTAAAGCCAACTGACTCATTTCTATTGAAAGAACTTTTCCAATGTCAATGCGTTCACACTACTGCGGTCTTGTTACCGAAGCCCTGATGGGCCAAACCGTTAGCTTGTGCGGATGGGTCAATCGCCGTCGTGACCACGGTGGCGTGATCTTCGTTGACATTCGTGATCGCGAAGGCTATGTGCAAGTGGTGTGCGACCCCGACCGCGCCGACATGTTCAAAACCGCTGAAGGCTTGCGCAATGAGTTTTGCATCCAGATCAAAGGCTTGGTGCGTGCCCGCCCTGAAGGCACCACCAACGACGGTCTTAAAAGTGGCAAGATTGAAATTCTGTGCCACGCACTCACGGTTCTGAACCCGTCAGTCACCCCACCTTTCTTGCTTGACGACGACAATCTGTCAGAAACCACGCGCCTCACACACCGCGTGCTCGATCTGCGCCGTCCTTACATGCAAAACAACCTCATGCTGCGCTACAAGGTGGCCATGGAAACCCGTAAGTTTTTGGATGAGCATGGGTTCATTGACATTGAAACGCCCATGCTTACCAAGAGCACGCCAGAAGGTGCGCGCGATTACTTGGTGCCCAGTCGTGTGCACGATGGCCATTTCTTTGCTCTGCCACAATCGCCCCAGTTGTTCAAGCAATTGCTCATGGTGGCCGGCTACGACCGCTACTACCAAATCACCAAGTGCTTCCGCGACGAAGACTTGCGCGCTGACCGCCAGCCTGAATTTACCCAGATTGACATTGAAACGTCCTTCTTGGGCGAACAAGAAATTCGAGACATGTTCCAGGAAATGATTAAGCAGATTTTTTCAAAAGTCTTGAACATTGATTTGGGAAATTTCCCCGTTATGGCCTATTCAGAAGCCATATACCGCTTCGGCTCAGACAAGCCCGACTTGCGTGTGAAACTCGAACTTACTGAACTGACTGACATCATGGGCGATGTCGACTTCAAAGTGTTCAGCACACCCGCTACCACCCCAGGTGGTCGCGTTGTGGCATTGCGCGTACCGGGTGGCTCCGAAATCAGCCGCGGTGAAATCGATGGCTACACCGAGTTTGTCAAGATTTATGGTGCCAAAGGCTTGGCTTGGATCAAGGTCAATGAAGTGGCCAAAGGCCGCGAAGGTTTGCAAAGCCCCATCGTGAAGAATTTGCACGATGCCGCTATTGCCGAAATTCTGAAACGCACCAACGCACAAGACGGCGACATTTTGTTCTTCGGTGCCGACAAAGCCAAAGTGGTGAACGATGGCATCGGCGCATTGCGCCTTAAAATTGGCCACAGCGAATTTGCCAAGAAGTCCGGCTTGTTTGAAAACCGTTGGGCGCCATTGTGGGTGGTCGACTTTCCCATGTTCGAGTTCGACGAAGAATCACAGCGCTACACCGCTGTGCACCATCCTTTTACCGCGCCCAAAGACGGTCACGAAGACTGGATGGTCACAGCCCCCGAGAAGTGCATTGCCAAAGGCTATGACATGGTCTTGAACGGCTGGGAAATTGGCGGTGGTTCGGTGCGTATTCACCGTGCAGACGTGCAGCAAAAAGTATTTGATGCCTTGAAAATCACGCCCGAAGAAGCACAACTCAAATTTGGATTCTTGCTCGATGCACTGCAATATGGCGCGCCACCCCACGGTGGTTTGGCCTTCGGCTTAGATCGCATCATCACCTTGATGACGGGCGCAGACTCTATTCGTGACGTGATTGCTTTTCCGAAAACACAGCGAGCTCAGTGCTTGCTCACACAAGCGCCAAGCTTGGTCGACGAGAAACAATTGCGCGAATTGCACATTCGGGTGCGCAACCCTGATGCTGTGAAGGCCTAAGCCCATAAAAAGCCGCTTCAGCGGCTTTTTTCATATCAAGCTGCGCTTAAGCGCCACAAAGAAGTTAACTCTGCAGCCCGTGCCGCATGCAAGGGGTCTGTTTCGTCTTGAACTTTTTTGTGCACGGCTTTGATGTCTGTTTTGCTGATGACTTTCAAGCCACCGGCTGCAATCCATTCTTCCAGTTCTGCGCGAGTGCGCAGGCCCAAGTGTTCTGCCAAGTCTGACAAGATCAACCAGCCTTCACCTCTGGGCGCTAGGTGTGCGGCCAAGCCTGCCAGGAAGCCTTTGAGCATGCCACTGTTCTCATCGTAGATAGCCCGCTCGATGGGCGCACTGGCGCGTGCGGGCAGCCAGGGTGGGTTGCACACTATCAGGGGTGCTTTGCCTTCAGGAAAGAGATCTGTCTGAGTTAACTCGACTTTGCTGTTGAGGCCCAGACGCTGAATATTTTCTTTGGCACAAGCCATGGCACGTGGGTCAAGTTCGGTGCCAACAACACGTTTGACACCGCGCTTGGCCAACACGGCAGACAACACGCCCGTTCCCACGCCGATGTCAAAAGCCAGTTCTGAACTGGGCAATGGCGCATCGGCTACCAGTTGAATGTATTCGCCCCGCACCGGTGAGAACACGCCATAACTAGGGTGGATGCGGTTGTTGGGAGCGCTTCCTAGCGCCGAAATTTCCATGCCCTTTTGATGCCACTCATGCGCACCCACCAAGCCTAGCAATTCTCGAAGAGAGGCCACACAGCCTGTTGTGCCTGCGGGTCCCCAAGCTTCGTTCATGGCGCCGCGCCAATCGGGCGCTCGCCGAAGGCTGATCTGCCTGTCTGGATTGACTTGAATCAAGATCATGCTCAATGTGCGTGCACGCTGCGATTGCGCCTGACGGTGCAGGTGGAAATTTTCTTCTGGGGTGTGACTGACCTCAGGATGTGTTTTGGAGGTTCGGCGGATTTTTTTGGGAGCATCGCAGCGTCTGGCCAAGGCTTGCAACAGCAGCCTCGCATTTTGGAAATCACCCCGCCACAGCATGCCGGTGCCCGCACACGCCAATCGGTAGGCGCTGTCAGCGCTGAGGGTGTCGTCTGCTAAAACAACCCGCTTGGGGGCTACCGCGCCGCGCTCGCTGCGCCACTCGTCCTCACAGGGGTGGCCATTTTCTTGCCATGCGATGGAAGTCGCAACGGTTTTCAACGAAGCGTCATGAAGATTTAGAGAGTCAATACTTTGCATGGCTTGATCATAGGTGCTTCTGGGACAATTGCCGAACAATTCCAAGAGAGAGGCAAAGTTCATGCAGAATGAACAGGCAATGGACAGTCCTGCTTACAAAATTCCAGAATCGGTTTTGGTTGTGATTTACACAATCGAAGCCGAGGTTCTGCTCATTCGCAGAGCCGATGCGGGCACGTGGCAGTCCGTCACGGGCAGCAAAGATTTTGAAGAAGAGACCTGGCATCAGACCGCCTGCCGCGAGGTCATGGAAGAAACGGGCTTGCTTGCCACGCATTCTGAACATGAATTGACAGATTGGGCGCTTGAGAATATTTACGAAATCTACCCTGCCTGGCGTCATCGTTATGCACCTCATGTGAGTCACAACAAAGAACGTGTTTTTGGCTTGAAATTACCCAGTCAAATGCCCGTTCAACTCAGTCCCTCAGAACACACAGAATACAAATGGCTGCCTTGGAAAGAGGCTGCCGATGATTGTTTTTCGCCCTCCAATGCCGAGGCCATCTTGATGTTGCCCAGTTGGCTTGAAGGCCTGAGATGAAAACAGAAAAGTCTGCTTTTTTAAAAGTAGCTACTTACAACATCCACAAAGGTGTGCAAGGTTTCGGGCCCGCTCGCCGCTTGGAAATTTACAACTTAGGTTTGGCCATCGAGCAATTGGACGCAGACATTGTGTGTTTGCAAGAGGTTCGAAAAGTGCATCGACGCGAAGAAAAATACTTCAGGCATTGGCCCCAGCTGCCGCAAGCAGAGTTTTTAGCACCGCCTGGCTATGAGTCTATTTACAAAACCAATGCATACACGCGGCACGGTGAACACGGCAATGCGTTACTGTCTCGCTGGCCAGTCATGTCGCATCGCCATGTCGATATCTCAGACCACCGGTTTGAGCAGCGCGGACTGTTGCATGTAGAAATTCAAGTGGGCGAGGTGCGGCTTACGTCTGAACTAACGCCTCAATTGGAAGACCGCTTGCCGCTGAATGTGCATGTGATTGTGGTGCATTTAGGCCTGATTCCGGCCAGCAGAGTGCGCCAAATTGAGCAATTGCAACACTACATCGAGCGAGAGGTTCCCATTGACGCCCCCTTGCTGGTGGCAGGTGATTTCAATGACTGGGGAACGCGCATTACCAACATGATGCGCGACCATCACTTGAAAGAGTTTGAAGGCGCTAAAAATGCCACATACCCCTCAAGATTGCCGATCGTTCAACTGGACCATGTCTATGCCAAAGGCTTAATGCCAGTGAGCCAAATGGTGCCGCACGGCAAAATTTGGCGCCGCATGTCTGACCATCTGCCTTTGGTCGCGCAGTTTGATTTATGAAAAGTCATCACATTCTGCGCGATGGTCACCAGATTAAACTGCTGAAGGGCGGTGCAGAGTTTTTTCCAGAATTGATTCGTGCATTGGAAGCGGCGCGATCGCACGTCCAACTTGAAACGTACATCTTTGATTTTCATGGCGACGGCGCCCAAGTTGCCGCAGCGTTAGAACGGGCGGGTCGCCGAGGTGTTCGTGTGTGGGTGGTGGTAGATGGTGTGGGTACACCCAAACTCAGCGAAGACTGGCGGGTGCGGTTTGATCAGGCCGGCGTAGAGTGGCGAATTTATTCGCCCTTGGGTGCAATGGGCCTTCTCATTCCAAGTCGGTGGCGCAGGTTGCACCGTAAGCTGTGTGTGATTGATGGTCATTTGGCTTTTTGTGGCGGCATCAACATCTTGGATGACTTGCACGATCCAAAATACGGCGCCTTAAAATCACCCCGATTGGATTACGCAGTCTGCGCAAAAGGTGCGTTGGTGCAACAGGTTCAAGAGACTGCGACGCAATTGTGGTGGCGCATGCAAGCAGTGCGAAACGTGAGGCAGCAAAATTTCCCAGAGGCTTACAGCGCATTCATGGCTGCAGGCATGCACTTGCCTTGGATTCAAGATGCACAGCACGCACATGGCGACACTTGGATGGCGCGTGCGGGCTTGCTTTTGCGTGATAATTTGCTCAATCGGGGACAAATTGAAAAAGCTTATCGACGTGCCATTGGCTTGGCGCGCCATGAGATCGTGATTGCAAACGCTTATTTTTTGCCGGGGCGCAAATTGCGGCAAGCACTGATTCATGCTGCTCAAAGAGGTGTTCGCGTGCGCTTGCTCTTGCAAGGACGTTATGAATACTTCATGCAATACCATGCGGCGCGACCTGTGTACCGGCAACTCTTGGAAGCGGGTGTTGAAATTTACGAATACTCAGAAAGCTTTCTGCACGCCAAGGTGGCAGTCATCGATGCCAGTCATGAAAAACCATGGGCCACCGTAGGGTCATCCAACTTGGACCCCTTCAGTTTGCTTTTGGCCAGGGAGGCCAATGTGGTGGTAGCCGATGCTTACTTTGCAAAACGCTTGCAGGAGGGCCTGGATCAGGCCATGACCTTCAAAAGCCAGCGAATCATGCCCCAAACGCTGCTTCAACGCTCTCAATTTCAAAGAGGCATGGACTGGGTTGCATTTGGTTTAATGCGGTTTGCAATTTGGCTGACCGGCCATCGATATTGATCAAGAGGTGTGCTGTTTTGGCACATGCCCGTATGCTGTAAAGTGGCTTCAATCACTGTTAGGATAAGGCTTTGACCTTTTTTCATCAGATGTTTATGAATGCTCCCTTTAACTTGCCCTCTGAGGATATCGGAACGCCCGTCTCCGTGAAGATTCGCGAGCGTGTCTTGGCAGCCCGCAAACGCTTCCATGCGAACGACAACATTGCTGAATTTATTCAGCCCGGAGAACTCGAACACTTACTTGACGAAGTGACTGAGAAAATGCAAACCGTTTTGGACAGCATGGTGATCGATACTGAAAACGATCACAACACCCAAGACACGGCACGGCGTGTGGCCAAAATGTATTTGAAAGAAGTCTTCAAAGGCCGCTATATCGAAAGTCCCGAAGTTACAGAATTTCCCAATGCCGAGCACCTCAATGAACTCATGATTGTGGGTCCTATTACGGTGCGCAGTGCTTGCAGCCACCACCTTTGCCCTGTCATTGGTCAAATCTGGATTGGTGTCTTGCCCAACGAGCACACCAACGTCATTGGTCTTTCCAAATATGCTCGGCTGGCAGAATGGATCATGGGACGGCCCCAAATTCAAGAAGAAGCGGTTGTGCAGTTGGCTGATTTGATTCAGCGCAAAACACAACCTGATGGTTTGGCGATCGTGATGGAAGCCAGTCATTTTTGCATGGGCTGGCGTGGCGTCAAAGACATGGACAGCAAAATGATCAACTCCGTGATGCGCGGTGTGTTCTTAAAAGATGCCAACTTGCGCCGTGAGTTCTTGGCGCTAATTCCTAGAAAGGCCTGATCATGTTGGTTCGTTTACTTTATGCCAGCCGTGCGGTAGATCCGCAGCCCAATGTCACTGAATCTATTTTGGCGCAATCCAGACAATTCAACCCCAGCACAGGCATTACCGGTATTTTGGTTTACAGCGGCGATATTTTTTTACAGGCCATCGAAGGCGGCCGTGAAGCTGTCAGTGAACTGTATGGCCACATTCAAAAAGACGCACGTCACAAGCAAGTCGTGCTGTTGCATTATGAAGAAATTTTACAGCGCCGCTTCAGTGGATGGACCATGGGTCAAGTCGATGTGTCTCGTGTCAACGCCAGCATCTTGCTGAAATATTCCGAGCGCGCTGAGCTTGATCCTTACGGCGTATCGGGCGTGGTGTCTTTGGCTTTGCTCGAAGAACTCATGGCCACAGCTTCTATCATTGGGCGTGCTTGATGTTTGTTTAATCGGCTGCGACTTTTCCAGCAGCCCGCACAAGCGCAAGCCCATTGTGGTGGCGCTTGGCGCCATGCAAAGTGGTGTTGTGAAATTCGAGCGTTTGGAAAAATTTGAATCCCTCGACGCTTTTCAAGTTTTTTTAAAACGGCCATATTCGACTGAAGTAAAGTGTGTGGGCGGATTCGACTTGCCGTTTGGCTTGCCCCGCGAATGGGTTGAATACATGCAATGGCCATTGACATGGTCAGAGTGCATGACCCTCTATGCGACTTATTCACGCGAAGAATTGCGCCAATTTTTCAAACAATTTTGTGACAGCAGGCCCGCAGGCGCCAAGTTTGCGCACCGAGCAACTGACTTGCCTGCTGGCTCTAGCCCCTCAATGAAATGGGTGAATCCACCGGTTGCATGGATGATGCATGCGGGCGTCCCCTTATTGCGTGCAGCCCAATGGACTTTGCCTGGCATGTGCGAAGGTCGTCCTGACCGCGTGGCACTGGAGGCCTATCCGGGTCTACTGGCCAGAGAAATTGTGAAGCATCGCAGCTACAAGAGCGATGACAAATCCAAACAAACGCCAGACAGATGGTTGGCCCGCAAAGACATTCTCCATGCCCTCGATTTAGGCCAAACCCGATTGGGCTTGCGTTTGAAACTCAGCGCAGCGCAACACGACAGCCTGTTGCTTGATGGTTCCGGCGATTCTTTGGATGCGGTGCTGTGCATGGTTCAAGCAGCATGGGCCCATCAACAACAGGAACTGGGTACGGCGAGTGGCCCTTATGGCTTGCCTGAGTTTGACCCCTTAGAGGGTTGGATTGTGAGTGCCCTCAAAGCATGAAGGGCCTCAATGTCAGTTCGGTACAAAATCACGTGACTTTCAAGGCCCAACTCACCTGCCAATTTGAGGGCATTTTCAACCGGCAGCTTGATGCCGCTGATGTGGAGTTGAGTGCCCCTTCGCTGCAAATAATGGAGGAGTTGCTGAAGTGTTTCAACCCCTGTCGCATCAATGCGGTTGATGGGTTGTGCAAACAAGCACACATGCTGAATCTGAGCTTGATCGCTTAGTTTTTCTGTGATGTATTTTTCAAAGCTGCTGGCAGCAGCAAAGTCCAACTCTGCATCCATTCGAATGGCAAACACATTGGGGGCAAGGGGTGGCAAGTGCCACAAATGACGATCGCGCAAACTGCCATCATCGTGCAAACCGACTTCAATGATGCGAGGGTGCAAGCGGGTGTACAAAAAGTGGCTCAAGCCCAAGAGAACACCCGCCAGAACACCCCAATAAATGCGCGGCGTGCTTAGCAGTGTGATGCCAAAAGTCATGCCTGCTGTCATGGCCTCAATGCGTGCAATGCGCCACAATTTGACAAAGGCCAAGGGTTGAATGAGGCTGGAAACCGCCAAGATCACAACGGCGGCCAACACGGCACGCGGCACATGAAAAAGCGCCGGTGATGCAAAGACAGCCAATAGCACGAAGGACGTGGTGCCCACAACAGCCCAACCTGTTTTGGCGCCCGAAGCCAAATTGATGGCCGACCGTGAGAACGATGTGCCGGTAGCAAAGCTACCGCATAAACCCGACACAATTTTGGCCAAGCCTTGTCCCATCAAGTCTTGGTTCTCTTGCCAAACGGTGCCTTCTCTTTGGTTTTCAGTTTTGGCACAAGAAGCAGCCTCTAAAAAACTGACCAACGCAATCAATATGGCAGGGCCAGCCAGAAATGCCAATTCCTCGAAAGATAGCAGGTGCGGCAAGCCCAGACTTGGCAGTGATGCTGGCAAAGCACCTATCACTGCGCCACCATTGCCTGCATAACCCATCGCATAACTGACGGCAGCACTGGCTGCTACCACCAACATGATGCTGGGAGATTGGGGTGCCCATTTTTTGGCCAAAAACAAAGCAGCCAAGCTGGCCGCCCCAAACCCGACATCGGTCCATTGAAATGAGCCGTCTGCTTGCCAGCCAGTGAGTGCAGGCAACTGTGACGCCATGATCAAGAGGCCTGCCGCTTGTGTAAAACCCATCATGACGGGTGAGCTAATGAGGTTGAGGAGCCAACCATAGCGAAGCACGCCCATCAACAATTGCAAAGTACCTGCCAACAATGCCAACCAAATGGCCAAGTTGACCCATTGCGCACTGCTGGGCTGAGCCAATCCAGTGAGGGATGCGCTAATCAGGACGCAAGTGAGTGCAGAGGGGCCAATTGACAGACGCGTAGAACCGCCCCACATCACGCCTACCAAGGCAGGTAGAAGCGCTGCATAAAGACCTGTGACCAGCGGCATGCCAGCCAATGCGGCGTAAGCCACCGACTGCGGCACCATGAGCAATGCCACTGAAAAGCCAGCGGTCCATTCTTGGCGAAAGAGTGCAGGCGTTAAGCGCGGCCATCTTAAGAATGGGAACCAAGCGTGGAGAGATTTCATGCGGTGATGATAGTTTCAATGGGCCAAGAGTGGCGCTCAGGTCTATGACTTAGCGCGAAACGGACTGCACACTGAGCACTTCAAGTTTCTGGCGGTGCTCATGGTTTGCCATTCCATGTGCTGCGCGTTGAACATCATGAGCTTGCCTTGAAGGCTGCTGCCCATGCCGCTCAACAATTTAAGTGATTCTGTGGCTTGTATGCTGCCGATCACACCCACCAAGGGTGCCAACACGCCCATGGTGGCGCAGCGTTCTTCTTCAAAGCGTTGGTTGGGAGGAAACACGCAGGCATAGCAGGGCGCGTCGGCTTGGCGAGTGTCGTACACCGCCACCTGACCATCAAAGCGCAAAGCGGAGCCCGATACCAAAGGCTTGGCGAACTGCGCACAGACCCGGTTGATGAGCTGACGTGTTTCAAAGTTATCGGTGCAGTCCAACACCACATCGACGCTGGGCATGCAAAGAGCCAGCAAAGCAGCATCTGCTTTTTGCGAATAGCAAGTCACTTGCACCTCGGGATTGATGGCTTGCATGGCAGCCTGCAGCGAGGCTACTTTGAGCTGGCCCACACGCGCTTGGGAATGGGCAATTTGCCGTTGGAGGTTGGTGACATCCACATGGTCAGGATCGATCAGGCTGATATGCCCAACACCTGCGCTGGCCAAGTAAAGGGCAGCAGGTGAAGCCAAGCCGCCCGCGCCAACAATGAGCGCATGAGATTGAGAGACTCGCTCCTGACCTTCGACGCCCCATTCATCTAAAAGAATGTGACGTGAATAACGCAGAAGCTGGTCGTCCCTCATGGGGGCTTACTTGTCTTTTTTCTCTACTTTTCGCTCAGCCAATGTGGCACTGACTTTGACGGGCAAGCCTTTCAGTTGGTTGAGGGCTTGGTTCAGTTGGAAGTCTTTGGCAGATCCGAACTCGGGTGGACGTCTTTCGGACTCTGGCTTCTTGGCGTCGGCTTCCAATTTTTTCATGGCTTCTTCACGTGCTTTTTGACGCTCTTCATTTTTCTTTTCAGCTTCTTGGCCGTTGAGCAAATGCTTTTCCAAGTCGGCTTCGCGCGTGCGCAGTGCTGCAAACACATTGCCGTTTTCGGTTTCATCGAGCATGACATCGGGCACGATACCCTTGGCTTGAATCGACTTGCCGTTGGGCGTGTAGTAGCGCGCTGTGGTGAGCTTCAAAGCCGTGTCAGGACCCAATTGGCGAACTGTTTGAACCGAGCCTTTGCCAAAGGTTTGGCTGCCCATGATGATGGCGCGCTTGTGGTCTTGCAAAGCACCCGCCACAATTTCACTGGCTGAGGCGGAACCTTCATTGACCAACACCACCAAGGGAATTTTTTTCAATTGCCCTTGTGTATTTTGCGTAAGGCGCTGAATGGGGTCGCTCTCAGCGCTGCGGCGCCAAAATTGGGGAGCTGCCTTGTAAACAAATTTACTCTCTTCAACCTGGCCATTGGTGGAGACCACTGTGACGTTTTCGGGCAAGAAGGCTGCAGACAAGGCAATGGATGCATCGAGCAAGCCACCTGGGTCGTTGCGTAAATCGAGTACCAAGCCTTTCAACTTGGGGTCTTGTTTGAACATGTCTTCTAGCTTCTTGGAGAAATCTTCTACGGTTCTCTCTTGAAATTGCGACACGCGAATCCAGCCAAAACCTGGTTCAACCACTTTGGCTTTTACGGTCTGGGTTTTAATTTCTTCACGGACGATGGTGAGCGTGAAGGTGCGGCTTTCGTCCTTGCGAAACACAGTCAGAACCACTTTGGTATTGGGTTCTCCGCGCATGCGTTTAACCGCTTCGTTCATTGACAAACCTTTGACAAAGGCGTCGTCAATTTTGGTAATCAGGTCATTTGTTTTAAGTCCAGCGCGGTCGGCAGGTGAGCCTTCAATGGGCGACACAACTTTGACGATGCCTTCTTCTTGGGTGATCTCAATGCCGACGCCAACAAATCGACCGGAGGTGCCTTCGCTGAATTCTTTGAAGCTTTTTTTGTCGTAGTACTGAGAGTGAGGGTCAAGGCTAGAGACCATGCCAGAGATGGCTTCGGTGATGAGTTTTTTTTCATCGACGGTTTCGACATAGTCGCTTTTGACCATGCCAAAAACTGCGGCCAGTTGTTGGAGTTCTTCAAGCGGCAAGGGCGCAAAGGCACCTCTGGCCGTGGTTTGAAGCGAAATGGTGGTGAGGGCGCCTGCTAAAGCGCCTACGCTAAGCCAACCGACAATTTTCAATTTCTGTCCCATATGCATTAACCCAGAGGGTCTCCTTTAAAACAATATACACCTTGAATATTGTCTTTGTGCAAGTCAGGAAATGCCCGCCTGCCAAATTAAGCCTTGCCTTGGCTGGCCACAGCGGCAGCGGCCTTGGCGGCTGCTTCTGTATCGCCTAAATAGTAGTGCTTGATGGGTTTCAAATTGGCATCGAGTTCGTAGACCAAAGGAATGCCATTGGGTATGTTCAAGTTCATGATGTCTTTATCGGAAGTGTTGTCCAAGTACTTGATCAAAGCCCGAATAGAGTTGCCGTGCGCTGCCACCACAATGTGTTTGCCCGCCTTGATGGCTGGCGCCATGGACGCTGTCCAAAAAGGAATCACGCGGTCCACCGTGTCTTTCAAGCATTCAGTTAGTGGAATGTCCTGCGCCTTCAATTTGGCGTAGCGCAAGTCGGTGCGTTCACACCGGGGGTCGGAGGCTTCGAGGGCTGGCGGGGGCGTGTCATAGCTGCGACGCCAGACCAAAACTTGCTCATCGCCAAACTTTTGAGCGGTTTCGGCTTTGTTCAGGCCTTGAAGGGCACCGTAATGGCGTTCGTTCAGGCGCCAACTGTTGTGCACTGGCAGCCACTGCCTGTCCATGGCATCGAGGGTGTGCCACAAAGTGTGAATGGCGCGTTTGAGGACGCTGGTATAGGCCAAGTCAAACTCGTATCCTTCAGCTTTCAACAAGCGCCCAGCCGCTTGGGCTTGCTCAATGCCGGTGGGGGTGAGGTCGACATCGGCCCATCCAGTGAATCGATTTTCTAAATTCCAAGTGGACTCGCCGTGGCGAATGAGAACGAATTTGTACATGGTGAAAGGTTTAATCAAGAAAGAAAAACAGGTTTACAGTCAGCATTTTAGAATTCGAATCTGGCAAGCAGTCTTGAAATAGACTGCAAATGAACTTTTTAAGGGTTTTTTGTGAATTTTTTGATTGAAAACTGGATGTTGGTTGCTGTGGCGGCGTCCTCCGCTTTGGCTTTATTTTGGCCAGCCATCACCAAAGGTGCTGCGGGTGGGGTTGAACCCTCCGAGGCAGTGATGCTCATTAACCGCGAAAAAGCAGTTTTGATTGATGTCTGCGAACCCGCTGAATTTGCACAGGGGCATGCCGTAGGCTCCAAAAATATTCCATTGAGTGAGCTTGCCACCCAGCTCCCCTTGATGGTCAAAAACAAGGGCTTGCCTGTGATTTTGGTCTGCCAAGTGGGCGGCCGCGCAAGTCGCGCTGCAGCCCAAGCTCAAAAGTTGGGCTATGAACGTGCACAGGCCTTGGCCGGTGGTCTGAAGGCTTGGCGTGAAGCCAGCTTGCCTGTTGAAAAAGCCTAATTGGGGCTGAAATAGAGTCTTAATTTTTTTGAGTTTTGATTGGAGTTGTCATGCCCCACGTGAAGATGTACACCACAGCTGTTTGCCCTTATTGCGTTCGCGCTAAGCAAATTTTGAAGGCCAAGGGTGTGACTGACATTGAAGAAATTCGAATAGACACCCTGCCAGAGGCTCGCGAGCACATGATGGCCATCACAGGGCGCAGAACGGTGCCTCAAATTTTCATCGGTGAAACCCATGTCGGGGGGTGCGACGAACTCATGGCGCTTGATGCCAAGGGCGGCTTAATGCCCCTCCTTGTATAGGCGATAATCTGCCTAATCTCACGGCAGGGGCTTTTTCAAAGCGGCCTAGAGAAGATCACTTTCAAACAAGAGTTTTTATGTCAGAAGCAAGCACCCCTGTGTTCCAAATCCAGCGCGTTTACATGAAAGAGGCGTCTTTGGAGCAACCCAACTCGCCTGGCATTTTGTTGGAACAGCAACAACCTGCTGTGGATATTCAGCTGGGTGTTGAGGCCAATCAAGCTGCAGAAGGTGTCTACGAAATTTGTGTCACTGCTACGGTTCACACCAAAATTGAAGACAAAACGGTGTTCTTGGTCGAGTGCAAACAAGCAGGTATTTTTGAAATCCGCAATTTGCCAGAAGACCAAATGGGCCCCATCATGGGCATTGCTTGCCCCCAAATTGTTTACCCCTACTTGCGCGGCAACGTGGCCGACTTGGTCACCCGTGCAGGCTTTCCCCCTGTGCACTTGGCCGAAATTAATTTCCAAGCCATGTACGAGCAACAGCAAGCTGAGGCCGCTGAAAAAGCTGCAGCCCCGCAAATTCAGTAATTTGCCGCGAGACCCCTCAATGAGCCTGAAGATAGCGGTCATCGGGGCAGGTGCTTGGGGCACAGCACTGGCCATCAGTGCCAGTCGGCATGCGGCAGGTCATCAAGTTCAACTGTGGACGCGTGACGCTGCTGCTGCCAAAGCCATGCAAACGCAACGCAGCAACCAGCGCTACCTGCCGGATGTTGATTTTCCAGATGCATTGCAATGCGCCAGTTCGCCAGATTCTGAATTGGCCCCATGGGCTGCCACGCACGATTTGATCGTCATTGGGACGCCCATGTCGGCCTTGCGCGGCATGCTGATGAACTTGAAAGGCATGCGCGTTCCAGTGGCTTGGCTGTGCAAAGGTTTCGAGGCAGTCTCTGAGGGTGTTGAGTCGGGCGCCATGCCGCATGAGGTGAGTCAGCAGGTGGCGCCGAATTTAAAGTCGGGCGCACTGAGCGGTCCCAGTTTTGCATTGGAAGTGGCTCGCGCTCAACCGACAGCCCTGGTTGCAGCCAGTGCGCATGCCAGTGTGCAGCAAATTTTGGTCGATGCTTTTCACAGCCCCAGCTTGCGTGTCTATGCCAACGAGGACATCGTGGGCGTCGAGGTGGGCGGTGCTGTGAAAAATGTGCTGGCCATCGCAACCGGATTGAGCGATGGTCTCAATTTAGGCTTGAATGCACGTGCAGCCTTGATCACCCGCGGCTTGACAGAAATGACGCGGTTGGGTGTGGCCTTGGGTGCCAAGGCGGAAACTTTCATGGGCTTGTCTGGTTTGGGCGATTTGGTCCTTACTTCCACAGGCGACCTCAGTCGCAATCGCAAGGTTGGCTTGTTGCTGGCGCAGGGCATGGACTTGCAGCAGGCGGTTCAATCATTGGGCCATGTGGCAGAAGGTGTTTACAGTGCACGTAACGTGGTCAAGCGAGCGCAGGCCTTGGGTGTTGACATGCCTATTTCGCAGGGTGTGCTGGCTTTGTTGGATGGCAAGTTAAAACCCGCTGAAGCCGTAGCAGCTCTGATGGGACGAGGCGCTAAAGGCGAGAATTAAACCGGCGTGAAAGCCAGTCGCACATAGATCGGTGCGAAGGCTTCAGCTTGCGTAATTTCAATCAGGGTTTCTTTGGCCAACTCAAGCAGCGCAATGAACGTGACCACCAAGACGGGTGTGCCTTTTCTGGGGTCAAATAAGTTTTCAAATTCTACAAACTTGCGGCCTTGAAGGTGCTTTAAGACAATGCTCATGTGCTCACGCACACTGAGTTCTTCGCGCGTGATTTTGTGGTGTTGAACCAGTTTGGCGCGCTTCAAAATATCGCGCCAAGCTTCTTGCAGTTCAACCAAGTGCACATCGGGAAAGCGCGGTTGCATGCTTTGCTCAATGTAGACCTGAGCCTTCAAAAAGTCGCGGCCATATTGCGGCAAGTTGCCCAATTGCATGGAAGCCATTTTCATTTGCTCGTACTCTAGCAAACGACGAACCAATTCGGCGCGCGGATCTTCTGGTTCTTGGCCCTCTGCCACCTTTTTCGAAGGCAACAACATGCGTGATTTGATTTCAATCAGCATGGCGGCCATGAGCAAATACTCAGCGGCCAACTCGAGGTTGTGCTCTCGAATTTCATCGACATAACTCAGGTACTGGCGCGTGACCGCTGCCATGGGAATGTCGAGGATATTGAAGTTTTGCTTGCGAATGAGGTACAGCAACAAATCCAGAGGACCTTCGAAGGCCTCTAGAAAAATCTCTAAAGCATCTGGTGGGATGTAGAGGTCGTTGGGCATGGAAAACAAAGGCTCACCATACAGACGCGCCACCGCCACATGGTCAATGACCTCGGGCAGGCCGCTCGTGTTTTCAACGACGGGCAGAAGCTCTGTGGAAGCAGCGGTAATTTCCAAAAGACTCAGCCTTTGGTTTGATACACGTAAGGTTTTTGGTCCACGCGGCCTTCGTTGAATTCTTTCAACACATGGCGGTCGACAGAGGCATCCCACAACAGCGAACGGGCCTCTTTTTGGGCGGCTTCAAGATGGGGCCGATCAATTTTGAGCTGTTCGATGAACTGTGTGGTGTCCGAACGGTAGTCGGGACGACGGAAAAAATGCAGGAGCGACATGGCAAAGCGCTTTCTAAGGAACTAGGATGTATTTTAGCGGGGCTGAGTCAGGATTTTTCTGACAAAAAGACTGATTCTAGGGCGCAAGCCCAATCGGGCCAAACATTGCTGTCCACTAAAGTCAACAATCCTGTTCTTTTGGCAATGTCCAAGGGTTGGTGATTCAGCCCGCAAATGATCAGCCTCACGTGTTTCTTTTGACAAACCTGCGCCAAGGCCACCAAGGCGTCTGCCCCCGAAGAATCGATGTAAATCAGATTTTTCAGGTCCAAAACAACAGCTTTTTGGGGCAGTTCGTCTTCAATCGTCTCCACCATTTTCACGGCACCAAAGAACAGGGCACCATAAAAACGGTAAGCCCGCACTTGCCCTTGTTGATTTAAAAGTAAAGGGGAGTCGATGTCTTTCAGTTCTTCAACACGACTGAGGCTGGAAATTCGGTAGATGAAGGTGATGCATGCCGCAAACAAGCCAAATTGAACGGCCACCGTAAGATCAACCATGACAGTGAGCAGAAACACCGCGAGCAAGGTTATGCGGTAAGGCGCGCGAAATTGTTTTAAATCTGTGAAGGCATGCCATTCGCCCATGTTCCATGCCACAAACATCAAGATGGCTGCCAAAGTTGCCAGTGGCACGTGATTGGCCAAGGGCGCTGCCACCCAAACCACGCCCAATAAAACGAGCGCATGCACAATGCCTGCCACAGGAGAGCGGCCGCCACTTTTGACATTGGTGACCGTGCGAGCAATGGTGCCTGTGGCGGGCATGCCGCCAAAGAAAGGCGTGACAAAGTTGGCCACGCCTTGCGCCATGAGTTCTTGATTGGGGTTGTGCTTATCGCCAATGAGGCCATCGGCAATGCGCGCGCACAGCAGGGACTCGATGGCACCCAGCAAAGTTAAGGTGATGATGGGCGTGCTCAAGTGCTGCAAGTTGGCAAGACTGAATTCAGGCCACACAAAACTTGGCAACTCGGAAGGTATGCCACCGAATTTGCTGCCAATGGTTTCAACCGGCAGATTCAATCCCAATGCAATCAAGGTGGCTGCGATAAGGGCAACGATGGAACCAGGCACCACTTGCAAAATGCGTCGAAGGCCTTGGGCGGCAGCTTGGCCTTGCTCGGTTGAAAAGACACGCTGCCACAACACAATCAGAACCAGTGAGCCGCATGCCAATGCAAATGCGGGGGCTTGAAATGTTGCCAGCGCTTCATTCAGGGTGCGCAAAATACCCAAAAAATCTGCAGGCATGTTGTTGACCTTGAGCCCCAGAAAATCTTTGGCCTGCGACAACATGATGAGCACCGCGATGCCGTTGGTGAAACCAATGACCACAGCAACTGGAACAAATCTAATCAGGGTGCCTAATTTGAGCAGACCCATGATGAACAACAACACGCCTGAAGCAGCCGTGGCAAGAATGAGGTTGGCCAAGCCGTAGCGTTCCAAAATGCCATACACAATGACGATGAAGGCACCCGCTGGGCCGCCAATTTGAACCTTGCTGCCGCCTAATGCCGAGATGATGAAGCCTGCAATGATGGCGGTGAACAAGCCCGCTTCGGGCTTGAGGCCCGACGCAATGGCAAAGGCCATGGCCAAAGGCAAAGCCACCACACCCACTGTGATGCCGGCCGCAACATCGGCGCCCAGTTGCTCGCGTGTGTATCCCCTTAAAGAGTCAACGAGCTTGGGGCGAAAGAAAAAGGCCATTTGTCAGTTTAGCGTTCCTGGCCGATTTGAATGTGATTCAGGTCAATGAATTCGCATGCCAGGTTTTGCACCGGGCCATGGATTCAAGACATAAATGCCGGGTTCGGCTTTTTCATCGGCGTGGCTGGCTGCCAGCACCATGCCTTGCGACACACCAAACTTCATTTTGCGAGGCGCCAAGTTGGCCACCATGACGGTGAGTTTGCCCACCAAATCTTCGGGCTTGTAAACGCTGGCAATGCCGCTGAACACGTTGCGGTGTTGGCCTTCACCTACATCCAAAGTGAGACGCAAGAGCTTGTTAGAGCCTTCCACAGCTTCGCACTGCACAATTTGCGCAATGCGCAAATCGATCTTGGCAAAGTCGTCGATGGAGATGGTCGGTGCAATTGCTTCGCCACCTGGCAATGGCGCCGCTTCGACCGCGGGTTCAGGCGCTTCAAACAAAGCATCCAACATGGCCACATCAACGCGTTGCATCAAGTGTTTGTAGTCGTTGATGGCGTGGCCTGCGCCAAGCGATGCCTTCACTTCTGTAAAGTTCATCGCTTCGATGTTCAAGAACTTTTCGACGCTGACAGCGAGTGAAGGCAGCACAGGCTTCAACATGAGACTGAGCAAACGGAAGGCTTCAATGCAAGTGGTGCAAACGTCGTGCAGGCGGGCATCCATGCCTTCTTGCTTAGCCAATTCCCAAGGTTTGTTTTGGTCGACGTATTCGTTGATGCGATCGGCCAGCAACATCACTTCGCGCAGTGCTTTGGCAAAGTCGCGCTCGTCATACAGTTTGGCGACAGGTGCAACACCTTCGTGCAATTGTTTGAGCAATGCTTGACCGTCTTCAGACACCGTGCCCAACTTGCCACCCAAGCGCTTGGCAATGAAGCCCGCTGCGCGCGACGCAATGTTGATGTACTTGCCGACCAAGTCGGAGTTGACTCGTGCCATGAAGTCTTCGGGGTTGAAGTCAACGTCTTCGTTGCGGCCATTGAGTTTGGCGGCAATGTAGTATCGCAACCACTCTGGGTTCATGCCCAGCTTCAAATACTTGAGCGGGTCGAGACCGGTGCCGCGGCTCTTACTCATCTTCTCGCCACTCACGGTTAAGAAGCCGTGCACATAAACTGCATTGGGCGTTTTGCGTCCGCTGAAGTGCAGCATGGCGGGCCAAAACAGCGTGTGGAAATACGTGATGTCTTTGCCAATGAAATGGTACTGCTCTACCTTGGGGTTGTTAATGTAGGCGTTGTAGTCCACACCGATCTTGTCCAAATAGTTTTTCAGAGAAGCCAAGTAGCCAATGGGCGCATCCAACCAAACGTAGAAATATTTGCCAGGGGCGTCGGGAATTTCAATGCCGAAATAAGGCGCATCGCGGCTGATGTCCCAATCGCTCAAGCCGCCTTTGCCCTCTTCGTCTTTGGCAAACCATTCTTTGATTTTGTTCAGCACTTCGGGTTGCAAGCGGCCTGTGTCGTGCGTCCACTTTTCTAAAAACTCGACGCAACGCGGATCAGACAGTTTGAAGAAGTAGTGCTCGGATTGTTTCAGGACTGGCGTGGCACCCGACAAAGCTGAGTAAGGATTTTTAACTTCGGTGGGCGCATACACCGCACCGCACGACTCGCAACTGTCGCCGTATTGGTCTTTGGCGCCACACTTGGGGCACTCGCCCTTAATGAAGCGGTCGGGCAGGAACATTGACTTCTCAGGGTCAAAGAATTGCTCGATGGTCTTGGTGGCAATGAAGCCGGCGGCTTTGAGGTCGCGGTAAATTTGTTGAGCCAGTTCGTGGTTTTCAGGACCATCTGTGGAATGCCAGTTGTCAAAGCCAATGTGAAAGCCATCGAGGTAGGGCTTGCGACCGGCCGCAATGTTGGCCACAAACTGCTGCGGTGTGATGCCCGCTTTTTCGGCGGCAATCATGATGGGGGCGCCGTGTGCATCGTCGGCACACACAAAGTGAACCTCATGGCCTTGCATGCGTTGTGCACGAACCCAGATGTCGGCCTGGATGTATTCCATAATGTGACCGATGTGGAAATTGCCATTGGCATAGGGCAATGCGGTCGTGACAAAAAATTGTCGCTGGGCTACGGATGGGTTCGAAACAGACGAGGCAGACATGAGGAGGCTATTTGTAGGGGAATCAGTGATTTTATGGGCTTGGACCCTCCGATGTCGCTAAACTGCCGCCCAAGCCCCGAAAGTTTCACATGTCGACCCCAGAACAACTCCAAAAAGCC
>SHXD01000084.1 GCA_009693505.1 Limnohabitans sp. | reverse complement strand
TCATTGGTGAACTTCATCGGATTGTTCAAATGTTTTGCGCCATCAGCATCGATATGAATGGTGCCGCGTGCGGCTAGGTGAGGCTCTTGTGTTGCCTCATAAAGATTCCGCACAGGCGACCAACAAACATCGACACCATCGAGAAACACTGTCCAGTCAGCAAGTGTCTTGGTGGCAAACGTATCGCATAAAAATGCTTTCACCGGCTCGTGAGAGGGGCCGGGTGGAGTTGAGCCGGGCGCAATGAGATCCGGGCTAAAAGCGAACCAGCCCCCAATGGAATAGATTAAAACGCTGGCCGCATACAGCTTGCTGGCGGTGCCGCGCGTCTTCAAGCAGGCGTCGCGCAGTACAAGATCGGTTGGGCATGGCGCGCTACGATTGCGCCACTGCAATGCGCCGCTGCCAATCATCATCAAGCCCGCTAAGCCGAACATTTCCGCCTTGTGCTCGCTAAGCCAGACCACTTGCGGGAACATGGACACAAAGGACGACAGTGCCGCTCCCGCCCCAAGGGCCACAAGCAGAGCGGGAATCGCGCAGCACACCAACGTGCTTGAACTTGCAAACAGGCTGGCCAAAGAGGACAACAGACCGCCTCGGAATTCGGTCATGCCGTCTGCACTCATTTGCGACTCTTCAACTCAGCCTTGATCTCGGCCACTGATTGCAGCACCGGCTCAATCTTGATCACATCGTAGCCCGCGTCAACGATCTCTGCGGAGATGGCCTTGGCGTCGAGCATCTGGCCATCCTTTGCCTCCACGGCGACAGTCTTCTTTTTGAGGTCGACAAAAACATCCTTGGTCGCACCCATCTTGGAGATACGCTTCTCAATTCCTTGCGCGCAGAAAGCGCAAACCATACCGTTGACGGTGACTTTGACCGTGTTTACGGCCATGGATGAAGTCGCTGCGATGCCCATTACAAGGGCGATAATAATTTTCTTCATCGGGATACTCCTAATCAAAGATATACATGAAATTCATCCGGGCTTGGGATGCGTTATTCAACCCTAACTCGACGAAATAGCGATTGTGGATCAGGCGCAACATAGGCGTGACTTCAGTCTTATCCGTGAGCCCTCGCATGCGTCTGACCTCTAAGATGAACCAAGGCTGCGTTTGGTCGTAGTCAACTTCATAGAAAGAAAATCCAGTTCTCACCGAGGCGAAATCGTGGTTAAGCCCCTCCGCTCGGTAGAGCCTGGCTGAAGCCGAAACATAGACGCGGGTAGTCTCGTAATCGACCTGTACTCCCGGGGAGGCCAGTGTCTTTGACCCGGAAAAGTCGTTGCCTGTTATGTTCCCGATGCCGCCGATAAACCAGATGTTGGCCTGTGCCTCAGGCATGTTCCAACGTCGTGCCAGTCTCGTGTAGGTGGCTTCAGTGACTTGGCGCTTCTTGGTGCCGTTGTATGAGCGCATGGCAAGCGCTGTGGCCCCCGCGGCATCGCGCGCAGTAAATGCATAGTTCACAAAGACCTCCTGCCAGTTAGGGCTGATGTCGCCCATCGCCATCCAACTGTCCTTGAAACCCATCGGCCCGCAAAGCGCCGAAAGTGATGCTAATGAGCCGAGAACACCCAAAGCAATCTTGACAAGTTGCTGCCTCATCTGTCAGCCTCTATAGCGGCTACAAACAGGTCATCATTTATCTCGGTCATGGTAAGTACATACCCATACTGCATATTTATCTCCACAAAGTGAGGTAGCTGAATTGCCTTAAAAAAAGACCCAACAACCACCCTTGAGAACTACTTCGCCAAGTGCATACCTGTGACGACAAAGCCGCCGTCTAATTTTTCCGCAACAAATTTGACCCTATCGCCTGCTTTAAATTTCTCAAGTAAAGAGATATCGCGAATTTGAAAAACCATGGTCATGCCAGGCATGTCCAAATTTTTAATCTCGCCGTGTTTGATTGTCATCTTTTTGTTTTCCTTGTCGATCTTGCGGACTTCTCCGTCAGCCATGTCGGCTGTTGTTGATGACGTATGCAATGGCGCTAAGGACTCTTTCTTGACCGCATCTTTTCCCATGGTTATGCCAGCATGTGATGACGCCAATACTGATGCTGTAGTCAACAGCAGCGTAGAAATAGTGACAACTGATTTGATGATTTTCACGATGATTCTTTCAGGTCGCAAGCACGGTAACTTTGCCAACCATACCGGCCGAGTAGTGACCTGCGATCAGACAAGCAAAATCAAATAAGCCAGCTTTGTTGAAGTTCCAAACAATCTGACCCGTTTTACCAGGGCCAACATGCGCCATATAGGGCTCGTCATGTTCCATTGTCGGGAATTTCACCATCAAAGCGGCGTGCTCGTCGAGCTCTTTTTTTGTGCCCAACACAAATTCATGCATCACTTTGCCCTTGTTTTTGATAACAAACTTCACGGTTTCGCCTTGCTTGAACTCCAACTTATCCGGGGTAAAACGCATGTTGTCGGTCATGGTCATTGTGATGGTGCGCTTGACTGCTTTGTCATCACCAGCAATTCCCCAGGATTTCTGTTCTTTTTTGACAGGATCTGTTTTTTTGGCGTGCGGCTCATTACTGTGTGCAAAGACAGTGGAGGTGGTTGCTGCGCTCAGTGCTGAAGCAATGAGTAATGTGCGTCGTGTTGTCATAAGTTACCTGTGAAAGTTAAAAAATTAATTGTTTTAGGAGACATGCCTGGGTTTTCAAAATCAATGCTTCATGCCTTCGTGGCCGCTTGTAGCTTTATGGTTCAAAACTGGCTTGCGTACTTGCACCTCAACCTCCTTAGCTGGCATGTTTTGCGCTTTCATGCTTTGCCCACCTTCTGAGGCAAAGCGTGAGGGATTGGGCAGTGCACCCGTCCATTCAAATGCCACAGTCCCCGCCGGATGCTTGTACCAGCCCGGGTCTTTGTAGTCGCCCGGTTTCTGGTCTTTGCGTACTTTGAGCATGCTGAACATTCCGCCCATCTCGACACTGCCAAACGGGCCTTCGCCAGTCATCATCTTGGCGGTGTTATCAGGCAGCGGCATGTCCATCTCTGCCATGTCAGCCATGCCGCGCTCGCCCATCACCATGTAATCGGGGATGACGTTGGTGATTTTTTTCACGATATCGCGGTGGTCAACGCCTATCAAGGTCGGCACATCATGGCCCATGGCGTTCATGGTGTGGTGGCTCTTGTGGCAATGAAACGCCCAGTCGCCTTCTTCGTCGGCCAAAAAGTCAATTTGACGCATTTGCCCTACGGCAACGTCAGTGGTCACTTCATACTGACGTGATGTTTTAGGTGTTGGCCCACCGTCAGTACCCGTCACTAAAAACTCATGACCATGCAAGTGAATTGGGTGGTTCGTCATAGTCAGGTTGCCAAAGCGAATGCGCACCTTATCGTTTTTGCGAACGACCAATGGGTCAATGCCCGGGAAGACGCGGCTGTTCCAGCTCCAGATGTTGAAGTCCAGCATGGTCATTATTTTAGGTGTGTACGCGCCGGGGTCTATGTCATAGGCATTGAGCAAAAACACAAAGTCCCTGTCCACTTCATCAATTAACGGGTGCTTGTCCTTGGGATGGGTGATCCAAAAACCCATCATGCCCATCGCCATTTGCGTCATCTCATCGGCGTGCGGGTGGTACATGAAGGTGCCCGGGCGGCGCGCTACAAACTCGTAAACAAAGGTTTTACCCACGGGAATGGCGGGCTGGTTCAAACCCGCTACGCCGTCCATGCCGTTAGGCAAGCGCTGGCCGTGCCAATGAATGCTGGTGTGTTCGGGCAACTTATTCGTGACAAAAATGCGTACCCGGTCGCCCTCCACGACTTCAATCGTCGGACCAGGTGATTGGCCGTTGTAACCCCACAAGTGGCCTTTGAAACCCGGTGCAAACTCTCGCACCACAGCTTCGGCCACCAAATGGAATTCTTTGACGCCGTTGTTCATGCGCCAGGGCAGTGTCCATCCATTCAAGGTGACCACCGGGTTGTAGGGGCGGCCGGTGTTAGGTATCAACGGCGCCATGGTGTCGGGCTTGGTTTGCATGACCGGTTCGGGCAGAGCGGCCATGGCCACGCGGCTGACGGCAGCAGCGCTAACGGCAGCGGTGATAACGCCTGCGCCTGCTAAAAAGTTTCTTCTGTTGTTCATGGTGTTTCTTGAATCTGTTGGTAATTTAATGGCCGGGTTTTTCACCGCCACTTGCAGAAGGTGCGGACATTTGTAGCCCAGTGGGTTTGCCAATCATGGAAGCACTTAGAGCCGCGTCGGCCAGCCAGAACTGCTGGTAGGCGTTAATGGCGGTCACCACGCTGCGGATTTGGTCGCGTGTGTCGGCTAGCAATTCGAACACGCCGATCAGCATGCCGTTGTAGCGCAGCACGTTTTCTTCAGCCATGATCTTGCGCAGCGGCACGACTTCATCGCGGTAGTGGCGAGCCACGTCGTAGGCCGTACGGTATGCGGAATAGCTCTCACGCAGCTGCGATGTCGCGCTGCGCACCGTGCTTTCATAGCGATTTGCGGCTGCGAGCGACTGGGCATTCATCGCATCGCGTTTGGCGTTGCCCCAGTCAAAAATAGGTAGCCTTATGCCCAGCTCGTAACCACGTTTGGCAAATGCCCCGCCTACGCCGCTACCGTTGTCAAAAGTGGTGCTACGAAGGATGTCCAATTCAACATCGACCAGGCTGGTCAGAAGGTTCAAGTTTTGCGCTTTGCCTGCTGCATCAAGCTGGCTGCGTGCCAGCTGCACATCCAGACGCTGATCGGTGGCCGTGCTTTTGACCTGACTCATCGCACGCGCGTCTTTGGGTAAATCAGGTAGCCGCTCTGGCAGCTTGAGCTGTGTTGCCTGCGCATCTGTCAACCCTAGCAGCCGAATCAATTCCTCCCGTGCAGCCAGCGCGCCGTGCTGCGCCGCAGCCAGACCAGCGGTGCTGTCGGCATAAAAAACTTGCTGGCGTGCCCGCTGCAGTTTGTTAAAGTTACCGACCTGCTGCATGCGCTTTGCCAGCTCGGCACCGGCCTCGGCGGCGGTGTTGATTTGCTCTGCGTATTGCAATACCTGGCTGGCTGCGACTGCCCTTACCCATGCCTGGCGAACCTGTGTGACTTGCTCCACCACGTTTGCCGAAAGCTGTACCTTAGCCTGCTCTATTTGGCTTTGCGCCATGGCCTGGCGACGCGGTAATGTCAGCAAGTCCAGCAGGCCAAACGACAAAATACGCCCCAGCTCCAGCTCATCTTTGAAGGTGACGCGTTCAAACTTGAAGATAGGGTTGCTTATGCGCCCCGCCTGGCTGGCGACAGACATATCAACCCAGCTTTGTGCCAGCAGGTTTTGTAGTGCCGGGCTGTTGACCAAAGCCAGTTGTATGGCGTCATCAGAACTCAAGGGTTTTGACAGCAAATCGGATGCGAGCTTACTTCTGGCGGCGTTTTGTGCAGCCGTTTGACTCAAAGCCAGCTGACCGCTGGTAAAAGCGCTTGCGATTTGGTTTGTCTCGCTGACAGCTTGGTCAAAATTGACTGAGGCGCAACCTGCCAGCACCAAAGCAGTAGCCCCACTCGCAGTCAATTTAAAAAGTCTGGGTTTCATGGCTTGGCCTTCTTGATGGGTTCAGGCAAGTTTTCCCCGCCCTTGGTGACAGGGGTGGGCATGTCTTTAGGCTTACTTTCCAGCCCTTGTGCCTGCTTGGCGTACTCGCGCCAGCCGCCTATGCGAGCCGCGGTGTCGTTGGCCGATTTCCAGTTGCCAATCGGTTCATCGGTATACGGCTTGTAGCTTTCAAAGGCTGATGAAGGAGGCGCTGCGGTTTGCGCATGCGCTACGCTGGCCAGCAATGCGGTTGACGCCCATGCCACCAGCAAACGACGCCTTATTAAAGTAGAAAAAACCATGAAAATTTCCTGAAATTGTTGCGAGTGATTTTTAAAATCACGGTGTTTTAGCCAGCGCCTGAGCAGACGCGTGCCAAACGGCAAAGTACAGGCCCAGCTTGGGCCTGAGTATCAGGAGATCGGTGGTTTTTGACCCAGCGCAGCGGCTGCGCTGGTAAATGCTACTGCGCGCGTAGGGCGCAGCGAGGGGGATGTGAAAGACGCGATTACTTCAAGCGGCGAAGACATTACCGCTACCGTGTGGCAAGCCTGGCAGGCTTGACAAGTACCGCAGTGGTCGTTGCTTGCGGTTTTGTCAGCTTCTTGGTGGCTGGCAACTTGCTCATGGCAATCAAGCTTGGCTGGGGCTGCTGCCGAAGTCTGATTTTGATCATCAAAAGAGGTTCTATCCAGCATTTGATGGGCGTGGGAAGCTCCTGTTTGTGTAGCAATTACTGCGCTCGCCATCTGCGTAACCATCGCGTCCCCCGCCCAGCCGCGCAGTGGCAGCAGAACAATCATGAGGGCGAGAACTAAATGGCGCATGGGTTAATTATATTGGCATGCTAAAAAAGTTCAAGTTCAGAGTGAAAAAAATGTCAGAGTGAAAAAACCAGCATCACTGCCGCCATTGCAACCATGCCCACATCTTCAACAATCGTCACCGTGCTCATTGGGAGTTTGAACACGGTGCCCAGGCAGGCACACTGAATTTGCGTTTTGCTAGCCACAGCGCGAATCACACCAATCGCTGAGAACCCCATCACGATGATGGTGGCCCAATGCGTCAGAAGCGGGCTAAAGTGCGCCAAATAAGCGACCCCCAACGCCAGCTCTACAAACGGATACAACATGCCCCAACCATGCCAACGGCTCGCCAGCAGGTCGTACGCTGAGTAGGCGTTAGCAAAAGCACTGATATCTAGCAGTTTGAAAAATGAGAACACCAAAAAAAAGCCTGCCATAAAGTAGCGCATGGTGTCTGCAGTTGTAACGCCAGCCATACCGTCCATTCCAATTTGCACCAGCAAGCTCGCTCCGAGTATGTAGGCAAGGATCAACAGAAGCGGGCTGTAGGTGGTAAGCCAGCTCGGTGCAGAGTTTTCGTCAGCTAAATTGAAAGGAGCTTTTTGGGCCCGTACCGATTGGTCTGGCGCCAAATTCGACAACTGAATCGGCTCTGAATGAGGCATCAGGACATACTTTCCAGCGTTCTCTACCGCTGCTTTCAAAGCTTCAAAATCCGCTGTTGCCTCTGTCAGGGTTACCTGCATGGGCTGCAGGCTCACCTCAACCCCAGCAGCCAGTGGCGCTAACGCCTGGGTTACTTTGTTAACACAGGCGCCGCAATGCAGGCCAGTGAGTGCGTAGGTCGTCGTGTGTTTGATATTAGTCATACCGTTAGCTTAAACCTTGCGGTCATTACAAACAACTTTAATCTTTACCAGCGTCCCCCAGAAGCCAATTCCCCACTCCTAGCTAGGGACAAATTCAGAAGCAAATGCCTGCGTTGTGGACTGTTGAAATATGATCAAATCCCAACTTTTGGAGACCTCCATGAAACAACTACTTATTGGTTCACTTGTTATGTTTTTTGCAACCACAGCCTCAGCGCATGGTTGCCCTGGTGAGATGCGCACCATCGACGCAAAAATGCCAACTGCAAATTTGCCTGCAGCAGAAATGTCCAAAGTCAAAGCCTTGCGCGAAGAGGGCGAAAAGTTGCACAAGGAAGGCAAGCACACCGATTCTATGAAAGCGCTGGCGGAAGCCAAGAAGCTGCTAGGCGTGTGAGCCAAAGCCGCTAATGAAACAGGACCTATCCCCTCACCTTGTCACAGAACTGCGCTCTGACTGTGTGGGCGAGACAGGTGCTGTTTATATTTACAAAAGAACTATGGCAGTAGCCTTATGGCGCGGTGACGCTTAGTTGCTCTCCTTTGCTAAGGCGCATGGAGTCGAACAAATCCTCATAACTGGTTCGAGCGCCGTTTATGGAGTCGAACTTTTGCCCAAGCCAGTTCAAGCGCCAAGCCAAGCGCCTAATTTTTTTCGTGCAATGTGACGCGGCAAAGTGCAAAATCTAAGCGAGTGCTGAAAAAATTGTAATTTACAATTTTTAGCCAATTACTCGAAATATTACATGTTTAATATTTTTGTATGTAAGTCGTTGATTTATATGGATTTTTGAAGGGCCTGGATTTCTGTTAATCCGTAGGTCCCTGGTTCGAGCCCAGGTCGAGGAGCCAAAAAACTCAATGGAATCAATGCCCCCAAGCGATTTCTTAGTATCGAAAAAGACTCTAAGTATCTAAGTCGCAAGTTAGATACTTTTATCGTGTTCAAAGAACCCGCAAACTTGCAAAAGTTATGCGGGTTTTTTCATTATGAGTCGCAAATTATTTAATCCATTGGGGCAATCCCAAACTTTAGTTTCGGTCTAACCCACACTTTGTCATTGACCAATAGCCCAAGCGAACTAAACAGTTCAAAATGGGAAAACATTCAATGAACTTGAGGTACCCATGGGCAAAAGCATCAGCACTCTGCAACTTGGCATTGTGTGGCAGCGCCTGACCGGCATGATGGACGAGGTGGCCCAGACCTTTGTGCGCACTTCTTTCTCTGTTGTCGTCAGAGAAAACTGGGATTTGGCTTGCTCTTTGATGGATGCCAACGGCAGGGTCTTTGCTCAGTCATCCCGTTCAATACCCTCATTTTTAGGAACGATGCCACGAAC
>SHXD01000083.1 GCA_009693505.1 Limnohabitans sp. | reverse complement strand
GCCCGTTGTGATAGAAAACAGAGGTGGTGCCAATGGCAACCTCGGCGGCGATTTAGTGGCCAAGTCTGCCCCCGATGGCTACACCTTCCTCATGAGTTCTGGTGGCATGGTGTCTGTCAACCCGCACATTTATGCGCGCATGTCTTTTGATCCCATCAAAGATTTGGTGCCGGTGGCCTCAGCTGCCAGAGTGTTGGTTTTTTTGGTGGCCAAACCCAGTTTGCCTGTTGACAATATTCAAGGCTTTTTAAAGTACGCCAAAGAGAATCCGGGCAAGCTTTCTTATGGCTCAGCAGGCAATGGCAGCTCGCCCCATTTGGCTGGTGAAATGATGAAGAGCCAAGCTGGATTGTTTGCCGTACACGTGCCATACCGCGGTGCTGCACCTGCTTTGCAAGATGTGTTGGCAGGGCAGTTAGATTTTTACTTTGACCCTGGCATTGGCCTAGGTCAGGTACGTGCTGGCAAGCTCAAGCTCTTGGCTGTGGGCAGCCTAAAGAGATCGCCCTTGTTTCCCAATGTACCAACTTTGGATGAGTCTGGTCTTAAAGGCTTTGACGCTGACACCGTGTTTGGTTTCTATGCCCCAGTAGGCACACCTGCAGATGTGATTGCTAAGGTCAATCGGGAAATCAATCGCATTTTGTCAACGCAAGCTTTGAAAGATCGCATTCAGAATTTGGGCGGTGAGGCTTTGCCTTTAACGCCAGCTGAGTTTGGCGCGCGTGCCACTGAAGACGCCAAGCGATTTGGTGAAATCATTCGGGAACGCAAAATTGTTGGCGATTGAGCCTAGCAAAACAATTGTGATCTGACCCCAATTAATTAATTGTTCAGGCGGGACAGGTAGTGGGAGATGGCTTTGAGGTCTTCGTCTGAAATGCCGTAAAGTGAGGCGATCATGATGGAGTCTCGGCCGACGGCTTGGTTGGCTTTCATGGCGCGCATGGTGTAGAGCAAATAGTCTTCACGTTGGCCTGCCAGTCTGGGCATTTGCTCTCTGCCCACATAGGTAGGCAAGTGGCAGATGCCGCAGCGCATTTCTTTGGACAGCGTCTCGCCTTTGTCGTACAAAGTTGCTTGCTTTTGCGCGAATGGCTTGGCAATTCTCTGATTTGTATAGTAATTGGCCAGCTCCGTGAGTTCGGTGTCTGACACATTGTCTAAGACACCCTTCATTTGAGGAATGTCACGCATGCCTTCCCGAATGAGCACCAATTGGTTTTCAATGAAAACCTTGGGTTGACCTGCGATAGAGGGCATGTCCTTGAGCGCCGCATTGCCATTGGGCCCATGACATGCGTTGCACATGCTAGCCCTAACAGGCGGATTTTGAGCGGCAGAAAAAAGGGGGGCCAACATGGCCACCCCTAGGAAGGCCAGGGCCCTCCATTTGGAACTGAAAGACATTTTTACTTGCTGTAAGACACGCGATATATCACACCATTTTGCTCGTCAGACACCAGCATGGCACCGTCGTTCATTTGATGCAAATAGGCAGGACGACCCCACCAAGTTTGATCAGATTCGTTGGAGAAGCCAGTCATGAAGGGTTCCACTTTGGCGTTTTTGCCATCGGCATCAGCGCGAACCATGACCACGTCGTGACCAATTTTCTTGGTGCGATTCCATGAGCCTTTGCGTGCATTGAACAGCACGTTGCGGTATTCAGGGGGGAACATGTTGCCAGTGTAAAACTTGACACCCATGGTGGCAGAGTGAGGGCCCATCAAAGCAACAGGTTGCTCAATGCCATCACAAGGCTTGGTCTTCTTGACATCAGGGTCGGGCAAGTTGCCTTGGTGGCAGCTTGGGAAACCATAATGGCCGCCCACCTTCATGCGGTGCATGGTGTCGTTGGGCGTGTCATCGCCCAACCAGTCACGGCCGTGGTTGCTGAACCACATTTCGTTGGTGACGGGGTGCCAGTCAAAGCCAACGGTGTTGCGAACACCGCGTGCTAAGACTTCCATGCCTGAGCCGTCGGCGTTGTAACGGCGAATTTGAGCGTATTCTGCACTGGGTGGCTCACAAATGTTGCAAGGCGCACCAAAGGGCACGTACAGTTTGCCATCGGGACCAAAAGCGATGTACTTCCAGTTATGGTGTTTTTCGGGCGGCAAATTGAACTTGGCTGTGAGGTCAATGGGCGCCACAGTAGGGTTCTTGTCAATGCCATCGAAGCGCAACACTTTGTCTACGGAAATGACGAACAAAGTACCGTCTTTGTAAGCCACGGTGGGTTGGTCAAGTTTGTCAATCACAACACGCGATGTGCGTGTGGTGCCGTTGTCTGTGATTTCATAAACACGGCCTAAAGGACGAGTTCCGACATAGTACTTGCCGCCATCGCCTTGCGCAATGGCTCGGCTGCCTGGCACGCTGTCTGCCCAAACTTCAACTTTGAATCCGGGTGGTAATTTGATTCTGTTAATTGGCACATCTGCGGCTTTGGTGGCCGTAAGCTTTCCAGGCAATGGTGCCAATGTGGATGTGGCCATGGCGTCGGACATGCCTTGTTTCCAAGCCGGAGGAGGTGCCGCGGCAGGGGTTTGGGCATGGGCTGATAAAACGCCCATGGACAAAGAAACAGCCAAGCTCACTTGCTTGAAGCGGCGCATTGAAATGTATTTCACACAAATCTCCAATTTAATGATTGAGGCTTGACTTTACTCTAGTCAATGCATATCAGATTGAGAAGCTTGAACACTTGACTTTGAAGAAGGGAGATTTAAATTTTTGTTTGGGTATACCCTTAAATTCTAAACTCATCTGAAATGATTTTGTATTCACTAAATCATAAATTCGAAATTAAAAATCCAGCTTTGTTGAAATGCCAATCACCCAATTGCGGGGCAGTAGGGGCTCAAAATATTGCCGACCTGCTTGGTTGATGATGACGGAACTAACGGCTTTTTTGTCAGTGAGGTTGTCGACACCTAAGTAGGCTTCAAAGTTGGCCGGCCCCCAAGCAAAACCTTGCTTGAGCCGTGCGTTGAGTAGTCCATAACCCGCTGCTGCACCCGATGCATCGTTCACGTCGTTGGCCCAAAGACTAGAACGTGCAATCCAATCTAAGCTAGCTGTTTTGCCATGCAATGGTTTTTTGCTGGTGTTTTGAAAACCTTTTTCCGCCCATGAAATTGAGGTGAACAATTGTTTTTTCGGAATGCCCGGCAATGATTTACCCGCCAATGCTGTGACGCTTGCATATTCAGCGCTCATGACGGTTGCTGTCAGTTGTGTGCGCCAATTTGAGTTGAATGCATGGCGTGCAGAAAGCTCTAGGCCTTCACGCAATGTTTCTGATGCATTGGTAAAAGCAGTGCGTCCACCCACCGACAAACTGGTCACAATTTCGTTGTCTGTTTTGATGCGAAACACAGCAGCATCTACGCGAGTGCTTGGCGAGGGTGTCCATTTGCTACCCAACTCAAGATGCTGGCTGCGTGAGGAAATTAAATTGGCATTGAACAAACCAATCACAGCGTTGCCTGATTTGGTGTACACCGACTCTGAAAGTGTGGGCGTTTCAAATCCCTTGCCTTGGTTCAGGTAAATATTCAAATGGTCGCTCACGTGCCAAGTGGCGCCAATCACAGGATTGGCCGCTTCATAGCTGACAGAGCCCGAACCATTGACACCGTCTGTCAGGTAATCGTCTTTGCTTTTAAGTTGAACATTGCTTTGGCGAACACCCGTTACAAATGTCCAATTGGACATGAAGCGCCAGTTGGCTTGTACAAAGTAATCGCGGTTGGTACTTTCATTCATTTCTTTGCGGTTGATGTTCCCTGTTTTTTGTCCAGCAGCAGCAGGGCCACCTTGCCGGTTTTCACCCGCGTAGTCTTGATCAAATCCGGCTACCCAATCAACGGCTTTGCCACCTTGCAAGTTTTGTTTGCCTTGAATTTGCAAACCCAGTCCGTGAAAATCTCTTTCAAGCCCTACCCAAGAACCTGCAGTGGCAGAGGCTGCTTGGTATTGCAAATTTTCGCGATTGCCACCGTAGATGCGCGCCTGAATGCGAGTGTCCTTATTCAGCTTATGTTCTAGCACAGCGCCTGCTTGCTCTTGGTTCACCGTTTTTCGTGTGTCATTGACCAAGGCAAAATTACCAGCTTGTTTGGGGTTGGCCAAAAACTGCGCAGCAGTTAAGCCAAGGGGATCCTTGGCATAGGGCATGCGAAAGATATTGGCAATCAACTTCAATCTGGTGTCTGCATTCAGGTCGACTGTGGTCACACTGTTGAGTTGTTCTCTTTTAGCCTGGCTGTTGGCTCGGTAGCCTTGGATGTTGAAGGTGCTAAAGTCGGCCACAAAACCAACGTTGCCGATACGTTGGCTCAATTGCCAGTCAGTGCGCTCAAGGCCATTGCTGCCCTTGAAAATTTGCGATTGCGCAGTGGGGGTGAGGTCAGCTTCGCGTGTGAACACTTGAATGACACCGCCGGCCGAGTTGCCGTAGAGCTGAGCTAAGGGGCCAGTTAATACTTCGATTTTTTCTGCAGATGTCAGGCTGACAGTAGAGGCTTGCCCTTGGCCATCGGGTGTTGTGGCGGGAATACCGTCTGTGATGAGTCTGAATCCTCGCAAGCCGAATGCTGATCTGGCGCCGAAGCCTCGCACCGATATCTGAACATCTTGTGCGTAGTTGTTTCGATTTAAGGCAACCACACCGGGTGCTCTGGCCAAGACATCTGATAGGTTAACTTGGGGGCCACTGTTGCGAATGGTTTCTGCATCGATGGTGTAAATGGATGTGGGTGCGTCAAATTGGCGTTGAGTTAGGCGGCCGCTTTGCACTAGGACTTCATCAGTGGGCTGATTGGTTTGAGCATAGGCCCAATTCACGCTGATACTGGAAAGCAGTGCGATGTACCAAGCGGATTTAAGGCGGTAAAGTGTTGAAACTTTTGATAAATTCATGGAGAGGTATTTCAATAGGACAGTCAAAATATCTGGCATTTTTTTGGCATCATGATAGATAGAAAGTTCCCTTGCAAAATGAGGGTTTTCCGATTCAAAGGCGCATGAGTCAATTGCGCTCACAAACTACCTATGAAAAAAACTCACCAACCTGGGGCTTGGCCCTCACCTTTATCTGCTAGCTTGTTAGCCCAAGCAGGCAGCAGCCTGATGTGGTCGCAACCCATGGGCGACGACCTTTGGTGGGATGAAGTGCGGCCCAGTGAAGCCGGCAGAACCCTTGTGGTCAGTCGCCAACATGGGGATATTTTGAAAGCCCCTTGGAGTGCCAAAAGCCAAGTGCATGAGTACGGGGGAATCAGTTGGCTAGGGTTGATGCATGATGGCAAAGCCATGCTGGCCTTTGTGAACAAAGCCGATCAGCGCATTTACATCACTGAGCCTAAAGGCGAGCCAAGGCCCTTAAGCCCTGAATCGCCTTCAGGACAAAGCCACCGATACATTGAAATGTTTGCGGTAGGTGATGAAATTTGGTGCATTCGCGAGGTGCACATTGAGGGCCGCGTTGAGCGCAGTTTGGTCGCGCTCAGCTTGAAGTCTGATGGTGTTGCCACATTGCGCATCTTGGATGCTTCATCGCACTTTTATGCACACCCTAGAGTTTCTGCAGATGGTCGACAGTTGGCTTGGATCACGTGGGAGCACCCTCAAATGCCATGGGATGGCACGGAGCTTCGTGTGGCCGACGTTTCAAACGGCAAATTGAGCAATGTGCGTGTCTTGGCGGGCAATGTTGAAACTTCATGTTTGTCCCCCGAGTGGGGGCCGAACAACGAGCTTTATTTCATCTGCGATAAAAGTGGCTGGTGGAATCTTTGGCAAGTTGATTTGAAGGGCAAGCTAACGCACTTGGTTGAAGAAGCCAATGAATGGGGCTTTCCACTTTGGCAGTTGGGCATGCGGGCTTTGTCTGTGCTGCCCGATGGGCAAGTGCTTTCTGTGCACGGTGCTGTGGACGCTAGAAAAATTGTGCGTTTTCATCCGCAGACGCTGGTTATGCAAGACTTGGATTCAGAGTTGACCGATTTCAAACCATCGCTGAGTGTTTCTAGCAGCAAAGCGTTTGCAGTGGGCGCCAGTGGCAAAGTTGTTTCTGAACTGATTGAAATTGATTTGGATACTTGGCAAGTTTCTAATGTTGTCAGTTCGGTTGAAGCACCGGTTCATGCAAGTTATTTTCCGAGTCCTCACGAGATCAGTGCTGTTCGAAGTGATGGTCGAAAAGTGTTTGCCATCTTGCATGCAGCACACCATCCAGATTTTGCGACTTCTGAAAAACCACCCTTGATGGTGGTGGTGCATGGCGGCCCTACCGCCAATTCTTCGGCCACGCTTTCGATGAAGTACGCTTACTTTACTTCTCGCGGAATTTCTGTGGTCGATGTGAACTACGGCGGTTCAACAGGTTACGGCCGGCAGTATCGCAATTTGCTTCGCGGGCAGTGGGGCGTGGTCGATTGTGAGGATGTTTTGGCGGTGGTTGAGTCTCTCATTGCACAAGGTGTTTGTGCTGCCGATAAGGTGGTCATTCGGGGCGGTAGTGCAGGGGGGTTTACGGTGTTGAATGTTTTGGTGAATAGCAAACGCTTTGCTGCAGGTGCTTCCTACTATGGCGTGGCAGATTGCACCACGCTTGCCACCGACACGCACGATTTTGAATCTCGTTACTTAGACACCATGATTGGTGCGTACCCTGCTGAAAAGGATTTGTACATTGCTCGCTCGCCCATCACGCACGTGGCTCAATTAAGTTCGCCGCTTATTTTGTTTCAGGGTTTAGATGACAAAGTGGTACCACCCTCTCAATCAGAAGCCTTTAGAGATGCGTGTGCAGCCAAAGGGCTGAAGCATGCCTATGTTGCGTATGAGGGCGAAGGGCATGGGTTTAGACAGGCCTCAACCATTGTGTCCTCACTCGAAACTGAGCTGAAGTTTTATGGCGAGGTGCTGGGTTTTGAACCGCAGATGTGAATCTGCGTTTCTAGGGCTTACTCAATTTCTTTGACATCGACCACAAAGTAATCTGTGTCGCCGAAGCAGGAGGAGGGCAGCCCTTTGTGTTGTTCGTAGTTCAAGGTTACGCGCTTGCCTGCTGCAGCACTCACTTTTTGAGCAACATCTTCATCGCGAACCGTGAACAGAAATTTTTCGGGTGCTGCGCCTGGCATGGCCACCAAGGAAAGCTCGCCTTCCCATGTTTTGCAAATCCAGCCCTTGTGCGACACCTTTTGAAGAAAGCCTGCGCGCTCACCGCTTGAATAGCTCCAGTTGAGTGCGATGTAAACGTAGAGACTGAACAAGGCAATGGCACTCACCAAAAGGATGATGAGTGTTTTGAGTACTTTTGTAGCGTTGAATGTGGTCATTGCATGATTTTAGAAGACGATGCTTGGACTGCCTGTGTCAGGGTGGGCATTGATTTAAAATGAACCATTGTGGTCTGATTTTGTGTCAGAACAATAATTGGGGTCAGAGCAACATTAATTTCCAATCAAAGGGGATAAAGGCTAAGGGGGGCTGACGATTTGTGGTACTCCACCATGAGGAAGCCCCCTTAGCCTTTATCCCCTTTGATTCACCAAATTAATGTTGATCTGACCCCAATTATTTGACCCCATTTACTGAAAAGTTGCATGATGAAAAAAACTGATTTAACGCCGATGCAGGTGTGGGGTATTTTGGGGGGTGGCGCCATCATGCTGAGTTTGGCCATGGGCATGCGGCAAAGTTTTGGTTTGTTGCAGCCTCATATGATTCGTGACATTGGCATCACGGCAGCTGATTTTTCGTTGGCCATAGCCTTGCAAAATATTGTCTGGGGCGCAACGCAACCCATTGTGGGTATCTGGGCGGATAAATACGGCACACGCCCTGTGGCACTTCTGGGCGTCCTAATTTACATCATCGGATTGGTATTTTTAACATTTGCCGATGCCACTTGGATGGTCACAGTCGGTATTGGATTTTGTGTGGGCATTGCCTTGTCTTGCACCGCCTCCAACATTGCCATGAACATCACAGCCCGTACGGTGAGCGCCACCAAGCGTGGGGCCGCCATGGGAGCGGTGTCTGCTGTTGGTTCGCTTGGTTTGACCATTGCCTCGCCTATGACGCAGTCACTCATTACCAATTTCAACTGGCAAATGGCGGCTGTTGGGTTCTTGGGCTTGGCTTTTGTCATGCTGCCAGCAGCCTTTTGGGGCAGCAAGGCTGACAAAATTGAAATTGAAGCCGTTGTAGGTAAACCGCAATCCGCCACCGATGCCATCACCGAAGCTTTAGGTCACAAGGGCTACAGAGTATTGGCCATTGCCTTCTTTGTATGCGGCTTGCAATTGGTTTTTATCACCACCCACTTGCCGGCCTATCTTGATATTTGCGGCATGGACCCCACGGTAGGCAGCAACACATTGGCCTTGATCGGTTTATTCAATGTCATTGGTTCTTATTTGTTTGGCTGGCTAGGCGATCGATATTCCAAGCGCATGCTTCTGGGCGGCATTTACATCCTGCGATCTTTAGCCCTGTACGTGTTCTTTTCTTATCCACCTTCACCTGTCAGTACGCTTGTGTTTGGCGCAGTGTTGGGAACGTTGTGGCTTGGGGTTGTGCCCTTGGTTTCCGGTCTCATCATTCAATTGTTCGGCCTCAGGTTTATGGCAACGTTGTCGGGGATTGCCTTTATGAGCCATCAAGTAGGCTCTTTCTTAGGCGCATGGGGCGG
>SHXD01000082.1 GCA_009693505.1 Limnohabitans sp. | reverse complement strand
TGTTTTAGCACTGGCTTTTGCAAAATCGTTGGCAAAGTCTATAAATTGTTCAGCTTTCATATCCATAGGATCGACACGAGGTGGTGTTTTCTTGAGTGCCGCAGAAAATTTTTCACGCTACATAGCATTGACCCCGCGCCTTTCTGCGCTAATGCCTACGCTGCCAAATCTTCAGAACCCAAATGCCTGAGCCGAGTTGTCCACCAGAATGGCTTTGCGCGTGGCTGCTTCTGGCGCCCAGTCGGACAACAGCTCGAGCAGCGACCCGTCGGAAGGCGGCGACACGCGGTTCGGATGCGGCCAGTTGCTGGCCCACAGGCGGCGATCGGGGTGAGCACGTCCCAGCGCCCTCGACAATGCCGAGGCATCGTCGTACCCCAGCCTCGCTCTATGGTGTGAATCGCTACGCCAGCAACGACAATCGCGTGAGCAATTTCATCAAATACCGAAGTGGTGGCTACCTGCTCGAGCCTTTGTATGCAGCTGCCCTAGGCAAAAATCCTGCTGCCACTTCAGTCCAGTTTTATGGCTTTGGTGTTAACCACGCTTTATAATCTGTTTGAAGTCTCGTGCCTTGTATTCGCTTGATGCGGGGCAGGGCACATCCAACTCTCATATGCTCTTCATGAATGTAAGGCTACTATGAAACCCATTGCTTTTGCCGTCCCCGTTTTCTTCGTGCTCATTTTGTTGGAGCTGTGGGTTGCTCATTCAAGGGGTGTCAGTGTTTACCGTCTAAAAGACAGCCTCACCTCCATCAACGTAGGCATGATGAGTGAGTTCTCCAAAGCCATTGGCGGCCTGATCAGTCTGGTGATGTACACCCTTATCACAGATCGGTTTGGGGCTTTCACATGGGATGTCAGCAATCCTATGACCTGGATCAGTGCCTTGCTGCTGTATGACTTTTGTTATTACTGGGTGCATCGCACAGGTCACGAAATCAACATCATGTGGGCCTCACATGTGGTGCACCACAGCAGTGAAGAGTTCAATCTGTCAACGGCACTCAGGCAGTCTTCTACGGGATTTTTGTTCCGCTGGATTTTTTACATCCCATTGGCCTTGTTGGGCTACCCCATCCAAGTGTTTGTAGTGGTCGGCCTGATTGATTTTGTCTATCAGTTCTGGGTACACACCCAACTGGTTGGCAAATTAGGATGGCTGGAGTATGTGGTGGTGACACCCTCCAACCACCGCGTGCATCATGGCCAAAATGACTATTGCATCAACAAAAACTACGGTGGTGTCTTTTCATTCTGGGACCGAATGTTTGGCACCTATGCAGACGAGCGCGATGATGAGAAGCCTATTTACGGCATTCGCAAGCCTATCGAAAGTTGGAACCCCTTGTGGGCTAACTTGCACCATTTTGTGCAAATTTGGCAGCAAGTGAAATTAGCGGTTAATTGGCGTCATCGCTTGATGTACATCTTTGCAAAACCCTCTTGGACGCCCGAAAAAGAGGATGCGACAGAGGCATTTAAAGCTCAGCACTTTAGCCGATTTGATACACCAGCCACTTCAGGGTTGCTGAAATTTGCATTGATAGGAACCATACTAGGTTCTGTCTTGTTGATGGTTTATTTTTACTTACAGTCGCGCCTGCCGCTGCCCGTCCGCATTGGCTACTGCGTTGTGATGATATTGGTCATTGCTGGTATTGGTTGGCGCATGACGCAAGCACGTGATCAAGGTCCAACGCTATCCGACGCTGGCCATGGTCATGCTTAACAGCCTAGCCCTTACGGATGCGTTGCTGTGTCTGATTGCAGCTTGGCTTGCCTCTAAAAATACATTGGCTGTTGGGTACCGCATGGCCTTGACCATGTTGGCCGTTCCGGCGCTGTTGGGTTTTTTGCGGTTTTCTGGCATCTATCCGCTTGAAACCTGGCACCCCTTGTTTACCCTTTTAAGTGCCAGCGCTGCTTTGCCCTTATTGGCCATTTGCGTGCTGGCACCTCAATCCGTAGTGGCGACTCGAAAGCAATTTGCCATCATTTTTCTGGGTGTCGCCATGCTTCTGGGCTTGTTGATTTCGGGGCTTGGCAAACTGCGAATTTATGATCAAGCCTTGGGTCTCATGAGCATGCTCGTCATCCTGGTCGCCATGATGAAACGCAGTGAAAATACCCGCGCGCTTGGTGCTGCCTTGATGCTGGCTGGTTCTGTTTTATTCGTCCTCAAAGTAAGTGTGCCACCCTGGTTGATGCCTGGCGATTGGTTGCACTTGGGGATGGCATTTGGATTAATTCTTGTCACTCCTGAGGTGCTGGTCATGCGAGACTTGCCTTCAGCGCAAGAGATTACTTGATTCATAAATTCCAATTTAGGAATTGCGTTTCTAGCAAATTTATCTTTTTTTAGAAGTTTATAAAATATCGGTTATTTCCACATCTCTGTAGATCACTTGTAACCTATTGATTTATAATAGGTTTTATTTCTTGAGGCTGCTCATAATCCTTTGGTCTCAGGTTCAAGTCCTGGTGGGCCCACCACTTTAAAAGTTACTCATTCGAGTAGCTTTTTTCATGCCTTTTAGCTGCAGATACACGCATTTAAAAGCAGTTTTCTCGATTGAAACTGCGAATTTTGTGTTCAATTAGAACAGAACAAACCTGTACTATTTTCAGCATGAAAAAACCGCCTAAATTTGCTTAAAAACCAAGCAAATTTCGCTGTTTCTTCTACACAACTTTCACACTCTTGGTTCGACTACTATAAGTCGTTGTTCTGTATGGAGGAAATATTTCTTAAACGGATTTTTTGTTTGTTTAAGAAAGTGTCTCATGACAAAGAACATCAGCCGCGAAGCGCTGTACGAATTGGTTTGATCAATGGCCATGCCCGTGGTGTGCGTCTGTTACGTGAGCGTGGCTTTGTGTAACAGGTTCATGCTTGTGCCGATGGTTGTGGGGGACTGTTGGCATGAGTTCGTGCACATGGTCAATGGTGTCCATCGTCATGCCAAAACAGCGGTGAAAACAGCCTCCAGTGTGAGCATCAAAGATGCACTGGAGCCACTGGTGTGCTGCAAACCCCAAGCCAACGCGACCGGGCCGATCACCGCCCCCGTACCCGCCATGGCAAACAATCTTGGCCAATCGTTTTTCTGGATGCCCGCCTCTTTTGCTGCGGGTCGTCTTAAAACCCAGGCCACAGAAGCTGCGCCTGCATAAAGTAGGGCAGCTGTCGTGAACGAGCCAACCCCTTTGCCTAAGCTTTGCACCACGGGGGTACTCAAGCCAAAGAGTGCCGCTGCCAGCAAAGCCAGCAGGCCACCTTTAAGCGCTGGGTGAGTTGACTCGTTGCTCATCGCTTATTGACCGGTGAAATTGGAAGCTATGAAGTTGCCAGGTGGCGTGAAAAACATGTACAGCGTTTCCTTGGTCTTGTCTTTGGCGGCAGTGTCCTTGAAGGTCACTTTCCACTCTTTGCCCTTTTTCCCGTCGACAGACTCGATCTTGTCTAGTTTGACAGAGGACCAAGATGCGTCAATTTTGCCGCTCTTAACCAAGGCTGCTTTGCGTTGAGCCGCACAGCCACTCACAGTGGCTTCAGCAGCAGGCTTATTGCCATGGAAGTGGCAACTCCCACCTTCTGAGGCAAAAGCAGCAGGTGTCCACAAAGCAGTGGTTAGGGTCAAAGCGGCGAAGATAGAATTTTTCATGATAATTCCTTGAGTAACAGGTTTAAAAAAAGTTTTATTATTTCAGCGTGTTGCGACTTTCGTCGGTAGCGTTTTCAATGGCCATGTCTTCATGAGCATGCTGGTGCTCTTGCGCGGAAAACCGGAAGTCGTTGGGGTGGCTGTCATGCTGGTAACCGTGCAGTTGCGTGAACAAGAGATAAATACCAGCGTAGATTAGGCCCAAGTTGGCGATGTGGCTGAAACGCTTGAACGAGGAGCGCTTTCGCCACAGGGCCAACACAGCCACCATCACGGTCAGGGCCGCAATTTGACCGACTTCCACGCCCACGTTAAAGCTAAGAATACGCCACAACATGGCCACTGGGTCATCCCCCAAAGGCAGCTGTTGCAAGCGGGTGGACAGCCCAAAGCCGTGCAAGAGACCGAAGCCAAAGACGGCCATCAACAAGTTGGGCGACTTCATATCGAAGTGCTTTTGAAATCCCCCGTTGTTGTCAAAGCCCTTGTAAATCACACTGATGGCAATGATGGCATCCACCAAATAGAAGTTCCAAGTGATCTTAAAGTAGGTCGCAAAAATCAGGGTGATGCAGTGCCCCAGTGTGAACACCGTGACAAATTTAGCGATGTCCTTGAAAGTGGTCAAAAAGAAGACCACACCGAACAAGAACAACAGATGGTCATATCCCGTGAGCATGTGGCTTGCACCCAGACCCACGTATTGGAAGTAACTACCGTCAAGCATGCGCTGGCGGTCTTCTTCTGAAATGCCATGCGCCCAAGCTAGTGGGGTCAAGGCAAACAGAAGCAAGGCCATCAGTCGCCCAGAAAAGATGTTTTTCATAGGTTCAAAGAATTGAAATGGAAGAAACACTCGCGCGGCTTAGGCAAACTGCCGATAAGCGCAAGCACGTTGAGGCACGTTCAGTAATGGTTAAGGGAAAAAATCAAGCCAAGCCGGATAACGTGCATTGACCAGTTTTGGCGGGTCAAGCTATTGAAACAAGCCGCCTGTGATCAGACGGCTGTATGTTGTGGTGGGCGAAGGAGCCCTAGGTGAAAGACGGCGGCAATGACGGCCGTAATATTCGGAAACTTGGTTGACCGAGACTGGTCCGTAGAAAAGCCATTGATAGAAGGCATAAGCCCCATGTGCTGAACAGCCTCATTGGAATGCTGATGCTGAGAGGCTTCTGCAACATGGCCGTCCATGTGTAAGGAGTGGTCGTCGTGATGGTGGTGTGACAAAGCCTGCGCGTGAGTCAAGGTATTTGCTAGATCGTTAACTCGTTGCTCTTGACCCCAAGGAGTGAGCCACACTAAAGCCTGCCACAAAATGGCAATAATCAAAAAAGTACCACGGCGACTTCGAATCATGCTGGGGATTCTACTGATTTTGGATTACTAGCAGACTTGTTTTTTCACACTACTTACACATCATCTTCGAATGCACGGTCTGAAAACATGAGTGGCGTGCTTGACGTCCTGTCCAGCGGCATCGCCAAACCCCCCGTTAGGTTTACTAGCAATTGCTTCTACATTTGCTTCCACACTTTTTTAGATCGCTTATAACCTATTGATTTTATTTAGATTTTATTTCTTGAAGCTGCTCATAATCCTTTGGTCACAGGTTCAAGTCCTGGTGGGCCCACCACTTAAAAAGCGACTTATTCGAGTCGCTTTTTTCTTGTCTTCTAGCTGCAAATGCACGCATTTAAAAGCAGTTTTCTCGATTGAAACTGCGAATTTTCTGTTGAGCTAAAGCAGAACAAAACTGAACTATTTTCGGCAGCTAAAAACCGCCTAAATTTGCTTAAAAACCAAGCAAATTTCCCTGTATCTTTCACACTCTTGGTTCGACTTCTATAAGTCGTTGATCTTTATGAGGAAAATATTCCTTAAACAGATTTTGTGTTTGTTTAAGAAAGTGGCCCAAGACGATCAATGTATCCTGCAGAATTGAACGCGAAAAAGTTAGACGCTAGGCGCGGGGCTCGAACTAAATTTCTTAAAAGTCCGACTCCACGCTCGGACACTGAACTTAAAAAAGTCAGCAGCCTGTGAATTGAAAACTGTGAGATTGAACGTGAAATCAACCACACATGGTAGGCTATTTCTCAAAAATTCTAATCATTACAGTCGCTGGAAAAGCTTAAACTTTAAGCACTTACATATCTACACACCACCACTGCCCGTAACCCGGCGCGTCTCTCGGCCACTGGTTGGCTCTGTCAACGCTTCGTATACCTTTTGAAAGCAGTAGCCAGGCGCGTGCCACTCCGGCATGGGTGATCCAGACTTGGTAATCAACAGAATGCTTTCGCGCTTCATCCAAAACTCCTGCCACCCGGTCTAGTACTTCCTTGGCACTTTCCACACCGCCAAAGCGGTGTGCGCCGAAATTATCGGTCCAGGCTTGCATGGCTGCCAGGGGAATCGCGTCCCAGGCCACGCCTTCCCATGTGCCGAAGTCCATTTCGCGCAAGCGAATGTCGGTTTGCGGCTTCAGGTCCGGCCGAAGCTCAGACAGTGCTTCGGCCAATTGCATGCAACGCTGTAAAGGCGACACCCGCAAATGGCAATGCAAAGGCAGCGCTTCCGCCAATGCTTGTGCGGCTTGTAAGCTGTGTTTGGCATCTGCCGCCACATCCAGTGAGCCGTAGCAAACGCCGCTGGCAACCAACGGCGTGGCATGTCTGACTATCCACAGCTTCATATGTTTAAAACCATGGCCGGTCAACGGCCACCCAGGGCCAATGCGCAGCCAAAGTAAAACGCAATTTCACACACCTGTTGGGTGGTACCCAGGCAGTCGCCGGTAAAGCCTTGCAAACGTCGCGTGAACAAACGCAACAAATACACAAACACCAAGGCGCTGGCAACAATGCCGCAAGCCAGCACTTGCCACACAGTCAGCAGTTGGGCCATTGACAAGTTGTGTGCATCTGCTCCTGGCAACACAGATGCTGCGACCCAAGAACACAAAGCCAGTGCGACCGCACACCAGAGCAAAGAAATAGTCAAACTACCCATACTGATTTGATCGGCCAACGGTTTGGACTTGGAGCCCGCATCGTCGCCCACATGCGGCAACCAGCAAATGATCAGCAAAGGCCAAGTGCGCGAAACCACATGAGCCGCCATCAAAGCTAGACACATCCACAACGCGCCGACCGCGCCTAACAAGGCCAGCAGCGCCACTTTGCTGAGCAAGGCTAACACCACTGCAATCGCACCAAAAGCTCCAACACGCGAGTCTTTCATGATGATGAGCGCTTTCTCACGCTCATAGCTGCCGCCCAAGCCGTCGGCCACATCGGCCAGACCGTCTTCATGAAAAGCGCCGGTCAGCCACACACTCCAAGCCGTGCCCAAGCATGCAGCCACCAGTGGCGCATACGCTGTCGGCAAGTAATGCATCAGCGCCGCCGTCAACAAAACCACCAAGCCGCCTATGACCACGCCGACCACCGGAAAATACGCCGCACTCGCGCGCAACATGGCTGGACTAAAGCCCACCCAATCGGCTAGCCGCCCGGTAACCGGAATACGCGTGAAAAATTGCAACGCAAGTAAAAAAAGTCGCAAGGCTGTCATGCAGAAATAGAGCTTGATTTCTCAGACACACCGGCCGAAGAAAAACTTGCCATCTCGCGCAAAATTGCGCAAGCCGACTGCAGCAGCGGCCAGGCCAGCGCCGCACCCGAGCCTTCTCCCAAGCGCAAACCCAAGTCCAGCAAGGCTTGCACGCCCAGGTGTTGCAACATGAATTCATGGCCACGCTCGCCCGAGCGGTGCGCAAACACGCAGCGCTGCAAGACCAGCGGTTGTAGCGCGTGCGCCACCAACACCGAAGCGCTGGCAATAAAACCGTCCACCACAATCACCCGTCGCTGCGCTGCCGCTTGCAATACCGCGCCGGTCATGGTGGCTATCTCCAGCCCGCCGAACGAGGCCAGTGCGTCCAAGGGCTGCGTCGCATCTGCATGCAGCGCCAACACCTGGCGCAAGACCTCGCATTTGCGCGCCACGGCCGCCGCATCCAAGCCAGTGCCCGCGCCGGTACAAAGTGCTATATCAAGCCCGGCCAAACGCGCCAACAACAAAGACGCGGCCGAGGTGTTACCAATGCCCATTTCACCCAGCAGCAATGCATTACCAGGTATGTCGCGCACCAGTTCCATGCCGTTGCGCATGGCTTGTTCGCATTGCGATGGCGTCATCGCCACGCCTTGCGAAGAATCTGCCGTGCCGTACTCTGCGCCCGCCACTTTGCGCACCAGCAGACCCGGGCGTGGTGTGCCAGCAGGCAGGCCTGCTAAAAAATCGCGGTTGACTCCGCAGTCGACCACCGTCAAAGCTAAGCCGTGTTGACGCGCCAGTACGCTGACCGCTGCGCCGCCGGCCAAAAAGTTTTCAACCATCTGCCAGCTCACATCCGCAGGGAAGGCCGATATGCCTTGAGCTGTGAGTCCGTGGTCGGCGGCAAACACCACCATTTGCGGGTGGGCCAGCACCGGTTGGTCGGTGCCGAGTATTTCACCTATCTGCACCGCCAATGCTTCAAGCCGGCCGAGCGAGCCCGGCGGCTTGGTTTTGTTGTCCATGGCATCCTGCAACACGCTGTGCAGTTCGGGATCGTGCAAATTAGCGAGGGTAGAAAGGGGTGTGTGCATAGTCTGGTAGTTTTTCAATAGAGTGAGAGATCAACGAATCAGGGTATCAAACACGCTGGGGAGTTTATGGCGTGCACCCATAACCAATATACGTTTCACAAGAAAAATGTCACCTATAAATTTTTTTACTTGTAGCTATGTTGAAAACGACTAAAAGTGCTTTTATTAAAAAGCCTAGGTAATTTTTTTAATTATTTAAACTCCAGAGATGACTTTAATATGTGTGAAAGTGTCCAACTTAACAAACGAGATAAATCTCCAAGTATAGAAATGGTTATTTTGAGTATTTACTGAAAATTCATCATTTAAAAGATCAGGAGCTTTTGAGTGATTCCGCTGATGTTGGCAACCCGAGAACGAGATCAAAAACCAATATGAAAACGAAGATGCCGACAAATTTTTTTATGCCTAGCTTGGCTATGAAAATGCTCAGGTAGGTGCTATCTACTTCAGGTCTGTATTTTGTTTCTATCTGTGAACGCTTTACAGGGATCCTCCCGCTCAAACGGCTTGACGCGAATAGTTCGATCGTACAGCCTCGCTTCTGCCTCTTTCACCGTGTCACCATCGCCCTCAGTGAAGCCGATAACCTCTGTACGAGAGCGTTCAGTGTCGCTCAGCCAGCGATAGACGCCGATATCCTTTTGGATATGACCGTTTCCAGCCAATAGGATTAAGCCATTGCTAGAGTTTTCGCGAATCGTCTTAGCCATCCAAACATCACGCGCTACTTGTGCGTTTACCATGCCCTTGAAAGCAGAACTCGGGAGGATGTTGCAGTGACCATTGTCTATGGCTATTTT
>SHXD01000081.1 GCA_009693505.1 Limnohabitans sp. | reverse complement strand
CCACTTAAACACCTGTCTCAAATCCGGGGTCCACTTCAAAACCAGCCACTTTTCCTAAGAAAAATGAGCGAAAGTAACTGCTGGAGTGGGATTTTAATTATTGGTTTTAGTTAACTTGGCGATGCCGGTACAGCAGTTCTGCACGCATGGACTGAGGCCGATCAAGCTTTATGGGCCGGAGTGCTGAACTTCTGGTTCTTGGGCCGAGTGTTTGACAAGGTTCGGCCGTGATTGAAGTGCCGCAGGCGGCGATCGACTTGGCCAAGCGGTTCGAGGGGTTCTGCCATGTGCCCAAAAGTGATCCCGGACGGGCACATCCATATATTTGCCCCGCCGGGTTTTGGACGATCGGGTATGGTCATCTTTGCGATGCCAAGCATCTACCGATCACCATGGAAGAGGGTGAGTCTTACCTTGCTGCCGACATGGCCGATGCACTGAGAGCCACGCTGCGCTACTGTCCGGTGCTGTCTGATGAGCCAGAGGGCCGGCTTGCGGCTATCGTTGATTTCACTTTCAACCTTGGAGCCGGTAGGTTGCAGGCGTCAACGCTTCGACGGCGGGTCAATCAGCGTGACTGGCTAGGTGTGGCGCAGGAGTTGCGTCGCTGGGTTTACGGTGGCGGCAAAGTGCTGCCGGGGTTGGTGCTAAGGCGAGAGGCTGAAATTAACTTGATCTTGTTTCGCAAGCAGTAATTACATGTAGTAAAAATCAGAAGAACAGTCCTCTGGACAAACTACGTACCTCAAAAATGCCCGGTAAAACGATAGCGTGAAGCCGGGTGCCACAACATTGCAACTGACGCCACTTGCCCCATTGACTGGGTCTGTCTGTGCAACACCAGACACGGCTCAGTAGCAGGAATATTCAGCATTTCCGTGATGTGCACGGGCGGCAAGCAGGCTTCAATGTCAAACCTCACGCCCTGCAAAGGGGCTGCGCGCATGAGGTAAGCATTTGGCGTTAAGCAACTGAAGTCTTGGGCCATGTAGTCCGGGGCCACACTGGGGTTGACATGCCGATCCTCCACTTGAATTGGCTCTTCGTTTTCAAAGTGAACCACCACAGAGTGGAACACCGTTTGACCGGGCTTCAAGCCAAATTTTCGGCCCAACACATCACCGACTTTGACGCGCTCTAGGCAGTGAAGCTCACTGCGGTGCTGATGCCCGCGACCAGCGATTTCGTCAGCAATGTTTTGGATTTCAACCAGCGTTGATTGGTATTTGTGTTGCGCTACGTACGTACCTGAGCCTTGAATGCGTTTAACGATTTGTTCGTCTGACAACTCCCTGATAGCACGGTTGACTGTCATGCGCGAAACACCAAATTGGCGTGCCAAGCTTTCTTCGGCAGGTATGGCGTCACCATCGGTCCACGCACCATCACGAATCTTGGACAAAACATGGTCCTTGATGGTCTGATAGGCGGGTTGGCGTTTAGTTTGAAGAGCTGTTTTGGGCATTTTTTTAAGTGTTTTCCCGTAGTTGCTGTGTTGAGCATTGACACGAATCTTAGCTCTGATTACATTCTCGTTTGCAAAGTTGTATAGACAATATTTTCTTAAATCATATATTTGTCTATACAAACATGCAACTTAACAAGTTTTGAAAAGTCGACTTCAAAGCAACGCCATCACCCGAAAGGACTTAACCATGAAATTTCGCACTGCTCGCTTTTCCTTAATGACCGTCGCTGCTGCGGTGGCGTTGATTATTTCACCCGCTTGGGCGCAACTCAAGATGGGCTTCAACGTCCCCTTGACGGGTTTTGCTGCAGCCGACGGTAAATCGGCACTGGACGGTGCCAAGCTGGCCATTGAACAGGCCAACGCCAAGGGCGGAGTAGCTGGCCAGAAGATTGAGCTAGTGGTCTATGACGACCAAGCCGTCGCGAAAGAGGCGGTGCCCTCTGCCACCAAGATGGTTGAAAAAGACCAAGTCGTTGTGGCTGTCTCGGGCTCGTATTCGGGCTCCACGCGAGCCGCCGCGTCGATTTTCCAGAATGCCAAGATACCTTATGTCGTGGCTTATGCCATCCACCCCGATATCACACTGGCGGGCGACTACATGTTCCGTGTTTCGTCTATGGGCGAAGTCCAGGGTCGCGGGGGCGCCAAGCTGGTTCAGAACCTGGGCAAGAAGGGCGCGGTACTGATTACTGTGAAGAATGATTTTGGTCAGGCCCTGGCTGCTGGTTTTAAGGACGCGGCCCCTAAGCTCGGCATCAATATCATCAACGAATACGAATACGCCATGCCCGATCGGCAGTTCGGTGCACTGGTGAGCAAGGTGAAATCCGACAACCCTGAAGTGATCTATGCCTCGGGCTACTTCTTCAACGCCGGACCTCTGGTCAGCCAGCTGCGTGCAGCCGGCATTACCGTTCCAATCATCGGCCAGGAAGGCTACGACTCGGACAAGTTCATCGAAATCGCCGGCCCTGCGTCTGAAGGCACGCTCATCACCACATCGCTGGATCGCGACTCGTCCGAACCTACGACCAAGGCATTCCTGGCCGACTACAGAAAAGCCACCAACGCAGGTGCCGACATGGTCGCTGCTTCGTCTTACACCGCCACAGTGGTGGCCATTGAAGGCTTGAGAAAGACCGGCGGAAAGGGCGGAGCTGCATTGCGCGATGCAATTGCCGCAGGCAACTACGACACGCCCATTGGCAAACTGGCCTTCAATGACCTGCACGAAGTGAAAAAAGACATCCAAGTGCAAATTGTCAAAGATAAAGCCTTCCGCCGCCATTCCATTATTTCAGACGCTGTGCTGCTTGCGCCTCCTACCAAAGCCAAATAAGCAAGGAACTCACCCATGCTCGCGATTGAACTCGTCGCGCAGGGCTTGATACAAGGCAGCATCTACGCCCTCGTGGCGTTGGGGCTGACCTTGGTTTACGGTCTTTTGCGTATTCTTCATGTGGCGCACGCGGCGCTGTTCACGCTCGGTGGTTATGTCGGTGTGTTGGTGTGTAATTCCAGTGGTAGCTTGGCGTTGGGCTTTTTAATAGCAGCCTTGGTGGCAGGCTTCGGTGGCGTGGCCATGTTCCGACTGGCTTACCAACCGCTGCTTTCTCAACCTCCATACGTGGCGCTCATTGCATCGATCGGGTTGTTCATTGCGTCCGAGGAGGCTTTTCGCATCATCTTTGGTGCACAGGGCATGTCCTTCACCAATCCAGCCTTGCAACAACAACTTGTGCTCGGTTGGGGGCTTCAATTTAAGCTGGCCGAGATACTGGTGATGGTCAGCACAGCATCCATCATTGGTGTGCTTGCTTGGCTTCAGGCGCGCACCCGAATTGGTATCGCCTGTCAAGCCACTGTCTCTGACCCGCAGATGGCGCAATCGTTTGGGATTTCCTTGCTCAAAGTGCGCGACATCAACTTTTTCGTGGGCTCGGCTTTGGCGGGATTTGCGGGTGTTTGGGTTGCTCTTTTGAATAATTTGGTCGAGCCCACCATGGGTAGCGTGCCATCTTACAAAGCACTGGCGATCATCGTACTTGGCGGACTTGGCTCGGTGCCAGGCACGCTTGCTGCTGCACTGTTGCTAGGGGTTATTGAGGCTTTTGGAACCATCTATCTTGGTGACATTCTTGACCGCAATGCGATTGCGTTTGCCTTTTTGATTGCGGTACTGATGGTACGTCCTCAGGGCTTGTTTGCCCGTAGCTGACCCAGAAGGACACACTATGAATTATGAAATTTCACTGATCACGACCATGGCCATCGCCGTGATGTTTGCACTCTCGCTGAATTTGATCACTGGGTTTTGCGGCCAGATTAGTTTGGGTCATGCCACCTTTCAGGGCATCGGCGCTTACGCTGCCGCCATGCTCGGAAAAGCAGGATGGCCATTTCTCGCTACTTTGCCCGTGTCCATGGTCCTTGCGGGTCTATTGGGCGTGATGGTGGGGCTGGCGTCATTGCGGGTGCGCGCTGATTTTCTGGCCATCACGACCATGGGCGTAGGCTTTCTTTTTGTGGGCATCGTTCGTCAGCAGGAGTTCTTGGGCGGCGAGTTGGGCATTTCGTCCATTCCAGACCATGGACTAGGACGTGTGGGCTTTATGGCCCTTGCTTTGCTCATGTGTGCAGTCGTTGCTGCGCTCAGTCTTTACATCAAGCGCAGCTGGATGGGACGCGTTTTCAACGGTATCGCTGAAGACGAAGATACGATGCGGGTGCTTGGCATTGACGTGCCGCGCTACAAACTCGCAGCTTTTGCCATGGGCACCGCTCTTGCTGGCATGTCTGGAGCTTTTTATACCTATCACCTGACGTTTATCGGTGCTGAAAGCTTTGGCTTCGTTGAGTCCATCACCGTTTTGTCCATGGTGGTTTTTGGTGGGATTGGCTCGGTGCCAGGCGTGATCATTGCAGCGGCATTGCTCTCCGTGCTACCGGCCTGGTTCCAGGTCATCGGCGATTACAAATTGTTGGTGTATGGCGGATTGTTGTTTGTCATGATGCGATTTTCGCCTGGAGGGATGGCCGGTTTGGCGGCACGCCTTTTCCCCACATCGTCCTTGCCTAATGGGGGGAAACCGTGAATATTTCCACATCCAGTGCGCCTCTGTTGCAAGTGACCGGTGTTACCGTACGTTTTGGTGGCTTGATTGCCGTAGACGGTGTGTCGTTTGATGTTCACCAAGGTGATTTGTTGGGATTGATTGGCCCCAACGGAGCCGGCAAGACCACCATGATGCGCGCCATCATTGGCGTGGTTCAACCAACAGTGGGCAGTGTGTTGCTGGGCGGTGAATCACTCAACGGCTTGCCTATTCACAAACGTATCCAACGCGGTATGTCCTTGTCACAGCAATTGGTGAAACCATTGCGCGACATCAGCATTCAAGAAAACGTTGCACTCGCCGCGGCCAGCGACAAGACCATCAGTCCTCTGCGGGCCTTGCTCAATGTCTCAACCGAGCGAGAGCTTGCCATTGCCCAAACTGAATTGGCGCGTGTGGGTATCGCAAGCATGGCTTCGCAAAGTCCTGGTATTCAGCCCCTCGGTGTTCTCAAACGTTTGGAGTTGGCGCGCGCGCTTGCACTCAAACCCCGTCTGCTGCTGTTGGATGAACCCTTGGCTGGTTTGAACTCTCAGGAAGCGCGCGCGCTGGCAACGACCATCGCCGAAATCAACCAGCAGGGTTTGACCATTGTGCTCATTGAACACAATCTGGGCGAGGTCATGAGAATTTGCCAACGCCTGGTCGTGCTCGACAACGGCAAGAAAATTGGCGATGGCGATCCGCGAGAGGTCATGGCTGATCCGGCCGTACGAGCTGCCTATCTTGGTGGTGATGCGTTGGGCGCGTCCGCAGCGCAGGGACATGCAACTTTGGAGACGCAACGTGCTTGAGCTTAATTCAATTTCTTGCGGCTATGGCGCATTTCAGGCTGTGCATGGCCTCACTCTTTCCTTGCAATCTGGAACCATCACGGGGCTTCTTGGCGCCAATGGCGCTGGCAAGTCTTCAACACTCATGTGCATAGCGGGCCATGTGAAACAACAAGGCGGTGCAATCCATTTGGACGGGCAAGACATTTCAAACTTGGGCCCGACCGAACGCGTGCGCAATGGCATTGCCATTTCGCCCGAAGGCCGTCGCTTATTCAAAGACCTGACTGTCCAGGACAACCTTCGGGTGGGGGGCATGGTGCAATCCGCACAGGTTTTTAACCATGATCGAGATCGTGTCCTTGCGTTATTTCCGCGCTTAGGTGAACGCCTGAACTCCTTGGCGGGCAACTTGTCCGGCGGCGAGCAACAAATGTTGGCTATTGGCCGCGCTCTGATGACGCGTCCCCGTCTGATCATGATCGATGAGTTGTCTTTGGGACTGATGCCCAAGATCATTGATCTCTGCTACCAAGCGCTCATTCAACTCAGGCGCGATGGCATGACCGTGCTGCTGGTGGAGCAAAACACCGAGCGCGTTTTGAAAATTGCAGACCACATCTGTGTCTTGGAATCTGGCAGCACTGTCTGGCAAGGCACAGCCGAAGCGGCCCGCAACGACCCCAAGCTCACCGAAGCCTATCTTGGCATGCATTAAATCGCTATTTTCACTTTTCTGATTTAAAAAAATGACTACAAACATCGATTCCAGAATGGACCCTACTCGTGTGGTTCGAGCCCCACGTGGCAGCACCTTGTCTTGCAAAAATTGGGTCACAGAAGCGGCCTACCGCATGTTGCAAAACAACCTTGACGCAGAAGTGGCAGAGAATCCGCAAAGTTTGGTGGTGTACGGCGGCATTGGTCGTGCTGCCCGCGACTGGGCTTGTTATGACCAGATTTTGGCCTCGCTCAAAGACCTGAATGAAGATGAAACCTTGCTCATTCAGTCTGGCAAGCCAGTGGGCGTATTTAAGACGCATGCCAACGCTCCGCGCGTTCTGATCGCCAATTCAAACCTAGTGCCAAAGTGGGCAAATTGGGAGCACTTCAATGAGCTCGATCGCAAAGGCCTGTTTATGTATGGCCAGATGACAGCGGGCTCGTGGATTTATATTGGTAGCCAAGGCATTGTCCAAGGCACCTTTGAGACCTTTGTTGAAGCAGGACGTCAGCATTACAACAACGACTGGTCAGGTCGATGGATTTTGACTGCGGGCCTTGGTGGTATGGGTGGAGCGCAGCCATTGGCGGCCACATTGGCTGGAGCTTGCTCGCTCAATATCGAATGCCAACAAAGCAGCATCGACTTTCGTTTGCGCACCCGTTATGTGGACAAGCAGGCCAAAGATATCGATGAGGCTTTTGCAATGATCGCGCACCACACGTCCGCCAAGGAGGCCGTATCTATTGCCTTGTTAGGCAACGCGGCTGAGGTGTTACCTGAACTGGTGCGTCGAGCCCAAGCTGGAGGTCTACGGCCTGATCTAGTAACTGATCAAACTTCTGCACACGATCTGATCAACGGCTATTTGCCTCCAGGTTGGACAGTAGAACAATGGAAAGCTGCCCAGCACGACCCCTCTCAGCACGCCCGCCTCACGGCTGACGCAGCGCAAGGCTGCGCAACCCAAGTACAAGCCATGCTGGACTTCCAATCAATGGGCATTCCCACAGTGGATTACGGCAATAACATCCGTCAGGTGGCTTTTGACCATGGTGTAAAAAACGCATTTGATTTCCCTGGTTTTGTGCCTGCCTACATTCGACCCATGTTCTGCGAAGGTAAAGGTCCATTCCGCTGGGTAGCCCTATCGGGAGATCCCGAAGACATTTACAAAACTGATGCCAAGATCAAGGAACTTTTCCCCAACAACAAGCACACGCACCGCTGGCTTGATATGGCGCGTGAGCGCATCAGCTTTCAGGGTCTGCCTGCGCGCATTTGCTGGTTGGGCCTGGGCGAGCGGCACTTGGCTGGTTTGGCTTTCAACGAGATGGTGCGCACGGGCGAACTGAAAGCTCCGATCGTGATTGGACGCGACCACTTGGACACCGGTTCGGTGGCCAGCCCCAACCGCGAGACCGAAGCTATGAAAGATGGAACAGACGCCGTGAGCGACTGGCCACTGCTGAACGCGTTGCTCAATACCGCAGGGGGTGCAAGTTGGGTTAGCCTGCACCATGGCGGCGGCGTGGGCATGGGCTATTCGCAACACTCGGGCATGGTCATCGTGGCCGATGGCACCGACGCTGCTGCCGAGCGACTGGCGCGTGTGCTGGTCAACGATTGCGGCTCGGGTGTGATGCGTCACGCCGATGCCGGCTACGAGCTGGCCGTTGCCACTGCCAAAAAGCAGGGACTGAAGCTGCCCATGATCAAGTGAAGATGGCATCTGCAAGCCCGAAATCGCCAAGCAAGTTACTGGGTTAAACCCATGACTCTGAACAGATTCGATGTTCATGATTTACCCGCCATGCCTTGGAAGAACGGTGGCGGCGTGACGCATGAGATCGTCTGCCAACCTCTTGGCGCAGGCATGGGCGATTTTGACTGGCGGGTGAGCATTGCCCAGATCGCCAGTGACGGGCCGTTTTCGATATTTCCTAGGGTTGACCGTGTCATCACACTGCTCAATGGTGGTGGCGTGCATTTGCAGAGCAAGGACGCTCAGGTAGATCACCGGTTGGATACGCCGCTGATTCCTTTTGCTTTTGTGGGCGAGTCTTCCGTGCATGCTCGTTTGTTGGCTGGTAATTGCCACGATTTCAACGTCATGACCCGCCGTGCAGTGTGCAGCGCTTCACTGAAGGTGATACGAAGTGCTTGCGATTTGCCAGTCGCATCGCATGGCTTGTTGATGGCTGTTGAGGGAAGTTGGCAGCTGCAATCCAATGTTGAGGAGACGCTCATGTCGCAGCAAGGTCTTTGGTGGGCCGATACTTCTCTGGCGTGGCGACTGCATCCGCAAAGTTGCGATGCGGCGCTGCTGGCCTTGACACTACACTTTCATTGATCATGAACGTTTCATTAATGACTCCCTCGTGGCCCAGCGCCGACGGCATTTGGCATGACCTGCACTTGGCTCCTGAGGCTTTGGGCGCAGGCTCTCCCGCCATGCCTGATGCGGCCATCGTGGTCGAGCACGGGACCATTGCCTGGGTGGGCGCCTACGCCGATTTGCCAGGCGCTTACCGGCAACTGCCCACACACGACGGCCAAGGCGCCTTGGTCACGCCAGGCCTCATCGACTGCCACACGCACCTGGTGTACGGCGGCCAACGTGCCAACGAATTTGCCATGCGCCTGGCCGGGGCCAGCTACGAAGAGGTGGCGCGGGCTGGGGGCGGCATTGTGTCCAGCGTCAAGGCCACGCGACTGGCGAACGAAGACGCCTTGTTCGACGCGGCTGTTCCCCGATTGCAAGCTTTGCTTGCCGAAGGCGTTTGCGCCATCGAAATCAAATCGGGTTATGGCCTTAGCTTGGAACACGAGTGCAAGCAACTGCGCGTAGCCCGGCGTTTAGGACAGGCTTTTGGCGTCACTGTTTGCACCACGTTTTTGGGGGCGCACGCCTTGCCGCCTGAGTATGCTGGGCGCAGCGACGACTACATTCGTTTGGTGTGTGAAGAGATGCTGCCCGCCTTGGCCGCCGAAGGCTTGGTGGACGCGGTGGATGTGTTTTGCGAAACGATTGGCTTTACGTTGGCGCAGACCGAGCAGGTGTTCCAAGCAGCGCAAGCGCTGGGTCTGCCGGTCAAACTGCATGCAGAGCAGCTGTCTGATATGGGCGGCTCGGCTCTGGCAGCGCGTTACGGCGCGCTGTCGTGCGACCACATCGAACACCTGAGCGCAGAAGGTATCGCCGCCATGCTGAAGGCGGGCACAGTGGCTGTGCTTTTACCTGGCGCTTATTTCACCCTGCGGGACACTCACATGCCGCCCATTGCCGCCCTTCGCGCAGCGGGCGTGCCCATGGCCGTTTCCACCGATCATAACCCAGGTACCTCGCCTGCTTTGAGTTTGCTTTTGATGCTCAAC
>SHXD01000080.1 GCA_009693505.1 Limnohabitans sp. | reverse complement strand
GGCTCAAGGGCCAGGAGATGGGCCATGTCAGGGGAGCGCCTAACCACCCGCAGACCCAGGGCAAGATTGAGCGCTGGCATCAGACGTTGAAAAACCGCGTCTTGCTCGAGCACTACTACCTGCCTGGCGCCTTAGAGCAATCGGTGGGGAGTTTGTGGAGTACTACAACCACCAGCGCTATCACGAGAGCCTGGGCAACGTAACCCCGGCCGATGTGTACTTTGGCAGGGGTGAATCGATACTGGAAGAAAGGAGGCGGATTAAAGAAAAGACCATCCAAAGCAGATGACTACAACATCAACTTGAAAACGTATAAACTTCAAAATCAATGAGCCAATCTCTCCTTTAAGAAATCAGCCCATCTGTCTCAAACCATTTGAAGACGGACAGGCTAGCTCTCCGCTCAAGTCCTCTTTCCTCACAAGTCGAACTCTGATTCGCTCGTAGTAATCGACCGCAATCGAAGCAGCCTTGATCTTGGTGATGGCTTCTTCTGCGTAGCGTTCGAAGTACTGGGTTAAGAGGTCAGACATGTGGTCAGTCTTTCTCCACTCGGCGCAGGGTGGTGACTTTGCCAGATGGAATGTTTTCAATCAGGTGGCGCAGTAATTGAGGGGAGACCTTCCAGCGCTGCCCATCATCGGTCATGACCACAACTGTTTTTGGGTTGAACTTGACCAGAATACCTGTGCGCATACGGCCATCTGGGTCAAAGCTCACGCGTTGGCCCACCTCGAACTTGATCATGGAGTTCAAGGTGTTGTGCTGCTGAATCAATTTGAGTCGTACGATCACCCGGCGATTCAGCGCCAGCAACTCGTCTTCGGTCATGTTGTCAATGTTGATGTGCATGGTGGGTTCTCAGTGCAGCTTGCGAGATGGTGTACCGCCTTGGCGTCTAGCCTCAGCACTACTCACAATTATGAGATTGATTTCTTTTTGGGCTATGTCAGCAACTTTTTGCAGTTCTTGCATTAAACCTGCTATTTCAACTTCACTCTCGTGTGACTTCTTGGGAATAGCAACCACACCTGCGAACATACCAACCAAGTCTTCGAGGACGTCCAGACTTTCGCCAATTTCGGGCGGTAATTTGACCTTGTCTTCACCTTGAAAGAAGCCCGCGATAAAGCACACACTAAGATTGGATCAACATTTGACTCAGGTCAATAGTTCATCAACTGAAATGGCTCTAAGACCATAAAGTCTTATTCCTTTTTCTTAAGCAAAGAGTCATTTGCTGCGATAAACGCACGCATTGCATCCGACATGTCCATGAGTTTGAGCCACTGCTCTTTGTACAGTGTGATCGGAAATCGGCCCATGCCATAGACTGAAAGCCCACCTTTTTCGCTGACTTTCATGGTGATCCCAGTGGCAGCACCTTTCTTTAGAGCGGAATTTTCACTGCGTAAGCGCTCGAGTTCTGCCTTCATTTCTTCATCGGACATGGCGTTCTTTTAGTTATTAAATTATGTCAGTCTATTCCTATTTTAACGAGTCAGGGCATAGAGAGAAAGCAGGTGGGCTCGGGCTCCTGTGCCACTCTATACACTTATCAAAATACAGGGATTGAAAGACTTATGGCGCAGTTTGTTCGCGTTTACCTGTGAACGGCGGAGTAAAAGGGAGCCAGTTGACGGCGGCGTAACCGGGTACCGGTCCCAAGCCTATCCTTCGATCCAAGATTGGATCTGGGAAGGCACACAGGATGTACACAGACATGGACCTATACGTCAAAGTCAGGCGCGCAGTCATGGTGGATGCCATGAGCGGGCGCGCCGTAGCAAGGAATTTCGGCATCAGCCGCAAGACCGTCTCCAAGATGGTCAATCACGCAGTACCGCCGGGCTACCAGCGTAAAGAGCCCGCCTTGTTGGCGCCGACGCAGATTTTACCCAGGCACCGCCTTTTGAATGGCCCCACCATTGGTGGCTGCTATCCCGCGCCCAGCAACGGGTTCAAGGTCATCGCGCTGGGTCACAGGAAATCGGCAGACTGGGTCAATTTGACGTCGGCGTCAACACACAAACCCAATTTCTGGCTCTTTGCTGAACTCTCACCGGCGCTATACACATTTACAACTGACCTGCTCCCTCCCATCTATAGCAATACTATCGTCCAGAGCTGCACGCACCCAGGGAGTACAAAGCAAAATCTTGTCAAGGTTAATGGCAGTTTTATAGTTAGGGGGCAGCTGCTGTTGTGCTTATAGCCCGCCGCATCTGTTTTTTAAAAAGGGAAACAGCTGTTGTGGCGATATATGGACAAAAGTAGCTCTGATTCGTCCTATTCCAAGCTCTTCATTTTTTGTTGTCATCTTTTTGCCCTTTGCCCGAACAGCGCAAAGCCTTGATACCCAGCCCCGGAAAGACAATACAAAAATCTTCCTTTTAGGAGCGATCAATGAGAATTCACATGGTCATAAACTGAGACTTGAGCGTGTTGTGCAAATAATCGAACAAAGGCAACAACCAGTTGTGGTGATGAAACAGTTTGATCGTGAAAACCAAACATTCTTGGATCTTGCACTGCCTCGATTTCAAGATGTAGATTGTGTTGTTTCCAAAGCGGCTACGCCTGGTTGGGAGTGGCGCTTTTACAAACCATTTGTACAGTTGGTGTTGAATAAAAAAGTTGCACAGGTAGCGGCTAAATTATCCTATATCGATGTACGCAACGTCATGACCGATGGCTTTTCGGCCGTAATGATAGAAACGTACAAGCTCAAGCAGATTTCCCTTCAACTGCTCAGCGCTCAAAATAAAGCAATTAAAGAAGGACACTGCAACATGTTGTCAGCCAAAGCGCTTGTTCACATGGATCAGGGCCAGATTGCCCGAGATGTTTGGATGGCAAGCTTTGTTAATGGTGTCTCGAATAAGACAGCGTGCTAATCGCTGACAACGGCCATGTCAGACAAGACGCTGGCGTCTTCCAATGGCTATCGCCAAACAAGCAGAGACTAGCCCAAGTGCATGGGTATGTCGAAAGCGCAGTAAGAAGTGATGCGAATTGGGTTGACCACTTGCATGTCGTGCCTGAAGTTGAACGTGAGGATTCTTGTCTAGTCTTTATCCAAAAACCGGCCAAAGAATAATCTGTCTTTTAATTTTTTTGAATACAGACAGCAACTACTCTAGGAAGAACGAAATGAGCGAAGTTGGTTACAAAATTCTGTTTGTCTGCATGGGAAATATCTGCCGAAGTCCTACTGCGGAAGCTGTTTTTTTCACAAGGCTGGCTGAACGCAATCTTTTGTACAAGGTCAAAATTGACTCAGCAGGCACACACAACTTCCATCCCAACTCGCCACCCGATAAACGCAGTCAGTTGCATGCGCTTAAAAGAGGATATGACCTCTCCAATTTGAGGGCCAGACCTGTTGTTGAAAGTGACTTTGAGGAATTCGATTTACTTTTGACGATGGATTGGGACAATCGGGCTCTGCTGGAAGAAAGATGCCCTGCACTACATCTTCACAAGATCCGGGGTTTGGCTGAATTTTTACAAACAACTCAGGCTTCAGTCATACCTGATCCCTTCTACGGTGGAGACCAGGGATTTGAAAATGTATTGGATTTGATCGAAGAAGCAAGCGAGGGCCTCGTGAAATTCATCATCCAAAATGCTCAGGCCTGAGGCAAAAAAGCCCATTGAATAAATACCCAAAGCCATTGAGGATCAAATTCGCAAATGCGCTCCGTAACCGGTCAACTCCAAATAGCCATGACCTAGCAAATACTCTCCTTGCATCAGACTGACCGCGCCTTCCCAATAAAAACCTCCAGTGCTGGCGCGGGCATCGACCTCTTGGCCCATGATGAGCGGCACCAGACGGTAGCGTTCATCGCCCACGAACAAGTCCATGGGTATTGGATAGTCGATCAATGACTTGGCTCGCCAACTGCCAGCGGGCTGCCAGCGAAGGCCTAGCCACCCTTTGGCAGCGCGGCCCTCCCGATCACGGGCGTCCACATGCGCGTAAATAGAAGCCGCTTTGTCGTTGCGAATTTGAAAAGCCATTAGCGTGCCGCCATCTAGCAAGTTGATCCCTAACCAGTCCCATCCAACGGCCCCAGGCATCAAAAATTGGCTTGACCACTCATGATCAAGCCAAGCTTTGCCTTCTAGCCCTTGAGTTTGCTTTCCCAAATTGACACGGGCTTTCACGCTCAAGGGCGCGCGGCTGTAATAGTGGCTTGCCTGCAGGGCTTCGGGGCCTTTGGAAGATAAGCCGTTTTTACCTCGCAAAAGGACGGGCTGTGAGGCGCTGGCGTCAAATGACAATGAAAAACCTTCCCCCGTGAAGCGGCCTACGTACACCTCGCCCGTTGCACCTTGCACTCGGCGTAAATGCCAATCTTCAAACTGTACATCGGTGTCCGAAATTTCAGCGCGCAGCATGGTTCCGCCCAAGCGCCCCGCTCGGTTGGCATGCAAAAAAACATTCTGTTTGGCCACAGCCACTGCCGCATGCGCGAAAAGCAATTGGATAGGAGCAAGTCGACTAGGGTTATCAGGTGCATGCTGAGTTCGACTTCGAAAAAAGGTCAACTGAAAACCCATGGCCGACGGCCCCTGTCCCAGCCATCCCGTCAGGTACCACCACTCGGTGCGGTACTCAGGATGTGAACCGTAATCTCTTGGAAAGTTCAAGCGACGCGGTTTCACCGGTGGATAAAACGGTGCGGCGGCAACGGCCATATTGGCGGGCCAAGGTGAAAGACCTGCAGCCATCAGGGCAGCTGTTTTGAGGGCGGAACGGCGATTTTGTGAACGTTGTGTCATCTCAGTTACCAATCAGCTCGCAGGCTCTCTGCCAATCGTTTTGAATCAAGCCCTTGACGTGCAGCCCAACGTGCAGCCAGAACGCCCAACATCAGCAGCAACGCACTGATTGCTAACCATTGCCCTGTGTCGAAATGGGTGTTCATCGTCCAGTGAAATGACCCAGGGTTCACTTTATGGATCAAGATCTGACTCATCAAACCACCCAAGATACTGGCCCAAACTACGGCAACAGCCAATAGCAAACCGACCTCTAAAGAGACCATGCGCAAACTGTCTTTCTCGGACATGCCCAGGTATGTCAGCAAGCCGAACTCACGCCGCCTTAAAAGCAACTGACCGGTGACCCCCGCCGCAACCGAAAACAGGGCCACAAACAAAGAAGCCGCCTCCAGCGCGTAGGTCATGGCAAAACTTCGGTCAAAAATTTTGAGCGACAGCTGACGCGCATCGCTGGCACTGATCCATTTGAGCTGCGTCAACTCTGGCACTTGGGCTTGGATGTTCAAGATGACTTGCGCTGTATCTGCGCCGTTTTCCAACCAAACCGAAACACTTGAGCGCGAACGATCGCCCGTGATGGCTTCGTAGTCTACGGTCGACATCACCACAGATCCGTGTTGGCGTCCGTAGTCTCTGTACAGTCCACCCACCCAAACCTTGGTAAGGCCTTGTGAGTTGAGCGGCAATCTGGTTTCTTCGCCCACGCGCCAACCGTAGACATCGGCCATGGCCTCTGAGCCAAAAACTACCCGGTGTTGTTGGTCATCCATCGGCGGCAACTTGGACAAACCCACCAAGGCCACCGATTGCATGGGGTTTTGCAGATTCAAAGGTTTCGCGATCAAGACCACTTCAGGACGCTCATTAGAGAGACGAAGATTTCTTTGACGGCTGGTTTCAACCCTTTGGACTTGGGGCACTTTGGCCACCATGGCTTGCACGGCTGGATCAAACCCCGGCTGATCGGCCATGGACTGGCTGCTGGTGTAAAGGTCAGCGGGCAACACCAAACCCAACCAATCAGAAACTGAGGTTCTGAAACTACTGACCATGACCATCATGGCCACGGTCAACGAAAACGCAGCCACCGTGCCCGCGATTAAGGGCGTGGCTGCCGAGGGCGCTTGCGCTAACCGCCAAACGGCCAAGCGCACCACTGCCGCAACGTGCACATGGGCCATGGCCCGGGACAGCCCGCCCCAAAGCTGGGACAAGAGCCACGGCACGGCCAAGAGCCCGGCAGACAGTAAGGCGGCAATGGCGCCATAAGCGGCCCAGGGCAATTCATCCAAGGTGGGCAACATCAGCAAGCCGATTGACAAAACCACACTCAGCAAACTCCATTTAAGTGTGGGTGGTGAGAGCACTATGGTTTCGGCTTGTCCCGCGCGCAACAAAGCCATGGGCCGACGCCAGTTGATTTGCGACAAAGGCAGCCATGCACAGGCCAAGCCCATCAGCACTGCGGCCATGGCAAACACGCACAGGGCCATCCAGTCGATGACCATGGCAGCAGGCGCACCCGAAAAATAACTACCGCCCAAATCACCACCCACTATGCTCATCAATATGGCTGCCAACAAAAGCCCCATGCCCACACCTAATAAACCACCGAGAGCGCCAATCAGCCCACCCTGAGTCCATACAAAGCGCCGAAGCCATGGCTCACTGGCGCCCAGCACGCCCAACAAAGCCAGCTCGGACCGTTGGCGAACAATGGACAAATGAACCGCTGTGGACACCAAGAAGCCCCCCGTAAGCAATGCCACCATGGCCAGCACCGTCAGATTCACGCGGTAGGCCCGCGAAAGCAATGACATGCGCCGGTTACGGTCTTGCGTGGCCACCAGTTGCATCGGTTCTGACTGTGCTTTTAGCGCATCCTTCAGGCCTTGCGTGCTTTGCCAGTCTTCGAGGCGCAAGTCCAGACGTGACACCACGCCCAGCCGATTGAAAGCCCATTGCGCGCTGCCTATGTCCATCACGCCAATCACTTGCGATGCAGCGCCAGGCACCTCACCCGACACCTGCAAGTAAACAGAATCTAGGCCATGCTGCAAGCGGACGCTGTCACCCACGTTGACGTTCAACGCATCTAGGGCCGCACGCGATAAAAACAGTGCCTTGGCATTGAACAAATCAATGGCATTGCCCGCCACGGAGGGGAGCAAGGACGAAGAAACGATGGCGGACTTGAAAAAATCAAGTCCTAGCACCGTCAATTGATCGGTGCGCACGACAAGCACAGGACTCACTGTGTGAATGCCCAAAGCCGCCCTACGACGATCCCAAAGCTCGATTAGCCGGTCATCCATGTCACCCAAAGGTGCGACCAACTGGGCTGAGGCTTGGCCATTAACCGTGTCCAAAGCTTGACCAAAGGAGGCTAGTGCGGAATGGTTGACGATGTGGATAGCGACCGCCAGCATCACACCGATTGCCACCATCACAAGCGCAACCAACCAACGCGTCCAGGCTTGAATGCAAGCGCCTTTCAGCAGCCACAGAAAGAGGACCTGCCGGCCTGTTAACGTCATCAAACCAAGCCCTTTTTGGTGAGGCGCAGCGTTCTGCCCATGGACTGCGCAGCCTCATCAGAGTGGGTGACCATGACCAGACTGGTCTGGCGCTCTCGGCACAAGCCGATCAGCAATGCCAGGGTCTTGGCTGCGGTGTCGGTATCCAGATTGCCCGTGGGCTCGTCGGCAAACACCACCTTAGGACCATGTACCAGCGCACGCGCCAGTGCCACACGTTGCTGTTCACCGCCAGACAAACTCGTAGGCTTGGCGTCTAGCCGTGTGGCCAAGCCCAGATCACCCAATAGCTCCCGTGCTGACTGGGCAGCATTCTGACCAGACTCTGCGCCCAACAGACAAGGCACCATGACATTTTGAAGCGCTGATAAATGCGGCAGCAGGTGAAACGCCTGAAACACAAAACCCATGTTCGATTGACGACAAGCGCGCCGCTGCTCAGCCGACCAAGCTGAAGTGAGCTCGCCAGACCAATGAACATCGCCGTGAGTAGGAACCTCTAGCCCCGCCATGATGTTGAGCAGTGTGGACTTACCGCAGCCAGACGCTCCTTGAATGGCCACATGCTCACCCAGCGCAAGATCAAAACCGAGGCTTTCAAAAAGCCATTCGCCTGGCTCGTGAGCGTGTCCAACCGAAAGTAAACTTAAAACAGACATGATTAAAAGCGTATGGGCGTGAGAGGTACGGTGGTTGAGAAGCATGATCGCTGCAAACATCATTATGGTTTGCGACGACCTGCTTTGTCACATGAACCTGCCAATAAGCATACTTTGCTTGTTTATGTAGGATTAAGGAGTTGCCTTTCTACCTTTAGCTTTGTCAATGAAAACCCCAGATACCGAATTCCCTGTTCTTGCCTTTGTCGATATCGAAACAACCGGCTCCAATTTTGACCGTGACCGTATCACCGAAATTGGCATCAAGACGCTTGCCAATGGACAAGAATGTGCTTGGGAGTGCTTGGTGGACCCCCAAACCTTCATTCCTCAAGCATCCAGAGACTGACTGGCATCACGCCGGACATGGTGGCGGGCCAACCCAGATTTGACGAACTTGCAGTGCAAATCAAGAAGAAGCTTGAAGGAAAGATCTTTGTCGCGCACAACGCACGGTTTGACTACGGCTTCATCAAAGCATCGTTTAAGCGATTCAACATAGATTTTCGGCCGAAGGTCCTGTGCACCGTCAAGCTCTCGCGACTGCTTTTCCCGCATCAGGCCAGGCACAACTTGGACACTATCGTCGCCGCACACGGTTTGAAGATCAGTGCACGGCACCGAGCTCTGGGTGACGCCGATTTGCTGGTTCAATTTTGGCGTGTGTGTGAAAAAATTTCGGCCAAGCGCGCTTGCTTGAAGCTGTCAGTCAGTTGGTGGGCAGTGTGAGCCTGCCCACCCAACATCAGCCAAACCGTCATCGATGAGATTCCTGACACGCCGGGTTGCTATATTTTTTACGGCGAGCACAAGGCCCCTTTGTACATTGGCAAAAGCATCACGATGCGCAGCCGCGTGATGAGCCATTTTCAAAGTGCGCTCACCGTTCGCAAAGAAATGAAACTGTCCCAACAGGTTCACCACATCGATTGGATCGAAGCCGGCGGCGAATTGAGCCCTTTGATTCTGGAGTCGAAACTAATCAAAGAGCGCATGCCCAGCATGAACATCAAGCTTCGCCGTTCAAAGGACTTGTGCGCATGGCAATTGAGCAAAGACGCATCAGGCCTTCACAGGCCCATTCTCATTACTCACAAGCACTTGCAACCGGGCTGTTGATGCCGACGCCAAATTGACCACCCGTGCCGATTACGCATTGACCAGTGGTTGTAGAGTGAGGACTGGTGGTCAATCGCTAATCGGCAATACTTATTAGAAATGATCGATTTCAGATCGGCGCCAACAAGGTAGGTCTGAATGCGTAAAACCGACCTTGTCTCAAGAGATGTCGAACGGGGAGGCTTAATGGAATCCGTGGAGGTCAATCAAGTATTGACATTGTTCATGCCAACGCTGGGCAATGTCCCGAACTCAGTTGCAAGTTTGAGGCAGTGGACATGATGATTATGCGGCTTTTTTGAGTTGTTGGGTTGCGGGATGAAGGCTTTTTATCAGGATTTTCAGGTCGGCATAGCCGCGCAATTTCTTGAACGATTTCTCCGCTT
>SHXD01000079.1 GCA_009693505.1 Limnohabitans sp. | reverse complement strand
GGGCCAAAGGGTGCTCGAGTTGGGCACCGGACCTGGCACAGTCACACGTATTTTGCACGACAAGGGGTGCAAGGTCACTGGCGTAGAAATGGACCCCGACACATTGGCCACTTGCGCACCCTTTTGTGAGCGCACTTTGCTGGCCAATTTGGAGGATCCACTTTGGTGGCAACCACTAAAAGGCGAGAAGTTTGAAGTCATCATTTGTGCAGATGTGCTGGAGCACCTGCGCGATCCCAGACCCTTGCTTGAAAAGCTGCCTGTTTTTTTAATGGACGGCGGCTGTGTGCTGATGTCGCTGCCCAACGCATCACACCTGACCATTGTGGCCAGTTTGTTGGGCGGCAGGTTTCCGTATCAAAAAAATGGCCTGCTCGACAACACGCATCTGAGGTTTTATGGCCGCGAAGACCTGGATGCCTTGCTGCGGGAATGCGGGTTTTTGTGGCAAAACTGGCACACCGTGCAAGTTGACCCTGCACAAGCCGAGCTGAAACAATACTGGAACGACCTAGAAGAGTCTGACCGCGAATTCTTAAAAGCCCGCTGCGCAGATGGCATGGTTTACCAACACGTGGTCAGGGCTTTTCCCACCAGCGCTACTGGGCATCTGAATAAATTACAAAAGGACCTGATGGAACTAGAACAATCTCACCGCGCCGAAGTTTCACGCATGAATGAGAAATTTGAAACAGAGACACAGGCATGGCTTTCTGAGCAAGCGACTGTTGCCGAACGTACTAAGTTACAAGCGCAGCAAAAAGAGCTTGAATTTAATTCGCAAATGAACTCATTTTTAGAGGTTCAGAAAAATACCCAAAATACACTGGCCTGGACTGCAGATCAGTTGGACAACCACAAACATTCAATGCAAGAACTGTTGGCAGAAATTCAAGCTCTTAAAGCATCAACATCTTGGCGCATGACAGAACCATTGCGGGCCTTGCTGCGCAAAATTTCTGGTTAATTAGCGCCGAATTCGACGCCAAATAGACAGCCACTTTTTGAGCGGATGGTACAAGTTTCGAAGCAATGGCGTAGACAAGACCACTTTCTTCAACCAAGAAGTTGGCACACCCACCACTTGGTTTTGGCGTGAAATTTCTTCAACAATTTGTTGAATTTCTGGCAATGTCAGCTCTACCTTTAAAAGATCGTGCTTTGTTTTTGCCTTGGCGTAGTAGTCATCCAATACAGCTTGCCTTTTCAGCGCTTTTTCTAACTGGTCTGGCACCCGGTAAAGAGAAGTGACTTTGGAAATCAGTTTGAAATCACTCTTTAATGAATATCGAACCCAAAGATTCCAATCTTCTAAGTTTTCTAAATCTAGATCAAAGCCACCATTCTCTAAATACAAGCGCCTTTGAAAGAGCACGGATTGAATGGGAAAATAATTGTGATGCCAAAGCGTGGGTCGGCTAAATTCTTGCCTGTGAATGAGGCTGTGCATCACATCCTCATAAACCCAAGGCTCTTCACTGCGCACATGAGTGCGCACTTCGTAGCCCAGTGCGTAAACCGCGCCCAAGCTGGGTTGCTTTAGCCATTCGCCCACCAGCACTTCTAGGTGGTCTGCATAAAACAAATCGTCATCGTCCAGAAAACAGCAGAGCTGCCCCGTAGCAACTTCTAGGGCTTTGTTGCCAGCCACACAGCGGCCAGACTTTGGCAATGGTACGTAGATCACTTTGGCTAAAACACCACTGGCCCGCAAGGCATCGATTTGTGGTTTGGCGCTTTCAATGCCCAAGCCACCATCTTCTACCAAAACCAACTCAATCGGGCCCTGCATGTGTGCAAAAGTTTGGTTCACCACGCTGGCAATTGCCTCGCGCAATTTGCCAGCCCTGCCTGGCATGGTGCGCATGAGCACGCTTACCATGGGGGCGCCTTGGGCCGTGTTCTTGGCTTTTTCTATGGGTGATTGATTTGCGTTGGGATATTCGTAAAACGCACCTTCTCGCGCCATGGTGTAGTCCCACATTAAAAACGAAAATCTTTCTTGGCTTTGCCTGCGAGTTCTTAAAAAATGGGGCGCCAGCTTCATGAGCTTGAAGAGTTGTACTAACAATTTGGTGCGCATGCCCTCAAACAGGGGCTTCATGGCAAACAGTGCCATGAACATCACAAAGCCTTGAATCACTTCATGCCTGCGGCCATAACGGCAGCGCAGCAGCACGTTGGCCAAGGTGCTGCCCAAAAACTGTTGCGGCTTAGTTTGTGCGGCTTCTTCGTAGGTGTAGTGCCACACGCTGGCCTTGGGCACGTACTTCAGTTTGTAGCCACGGTCTCGCAGACGGTATGAAAGTTCTACGTCTTCGCCGTATAAAAATAGCAGTGGCTCGTAGCCTTGGACAGCTTTCAGTGCCTCGGTTTTAAACAGTACACAGGCACTAGAGCACCAGTCGGTTTGACCGGTGGCGGGGTGATAATCCTTGGGGTGCTCGTAGGGCTTTTGGCGGCACTCCCACGCCGCCACCTGAGCTTGCCCTTTGGCCGCTTGGTCAACATCTTGCGCCGCCACTTGAAGCAGGGTGGTGAGGGTGTCGGGCTCGAACTCTAGGTCAACATTGGTGACCCAGAAAAAAGTTGTATGCGCCAATGCCAGATTGTGATTGTGGCCAGCGCCAAAACCGATGTTAGGGCCCTGGTGCAATTGCACCGAGGCAAATTTGTCGGCCAGCGCGCTTCGCTGCTTTGTAAGCCACGCGAAGGTAGCGTCTGTAGAACCGTTATCTAGCACACAAAGTGCGATTTGGTCACAGGGCAGGTGCTGCTGAAACAGGCTCTTGAAAAATGCATCCAGCCATTTTTCGGAGTTGTAGGTGACGATTGACAGGGTGACTGCTGGAGCGAGTCGGGTATTTGTCTCTTGCATTGGCCGCGTTTATTTCAATTTCTTGAATTATCAGCGAAAGGGCTTGAACTTGAGCGAAGGCCTCTCAACAAAATGCCAAGACAGCGCCGCCAAGGCGACTGTCGTCACAAAGGTGCATAAAAGGTAGGCCCAAAGGGGCATTTGCGGCCAAAAAGACACCCATGTTTGCTGAACCGGAAAGGCGTAAATGTAGATGCCATAAGAGTAATCGCGTGCGTGCCATCGGCTTAGCCATGTGTGACAGCCCAGACCAAAGGCCAAGACCACAAAGGGCAAAACGACCCAAGAGGCCATGGCAAAGACCTGTGGCTCTCGGCTAAGGCACAACCAAAGCACCACGGCCAGAACCACGTTGGACAGGCTGAAGTACTTGTTGAGCTTAAATTGAAAAAGGCTGGCACCCACCATGAAATAGACGCCGCACAATGGAATTTGCCTCAAGTCGGTGCGGTAAAACACCCAGGCATCGGTGCTGGGCCAAGCCCACAAAGCAGTCAAGCCCATCAAACAAACAGTGGCCATTGCTGTGAGCCCTTGACTGAATTTGGAAGGCTCTTGAATGGTTTGGTCATCCGAGTTGGTTTTTTGAAACCAGGCGGCACAGAGGCCCAAAAGCGCCAGCAGCAAATACATGAAAAATTCAACCGGCAAACTCCACAGAGAACCATTGACGGCATGGGGCAGCTTGTTTTGCGCAAACACACCGGGTAAGTGGTAAGTGATGTACAGCGCCAAGTTGGTGAAGTAGCCGAGGGTGTGTTCGTTGCGCCAGTACGTTGCCATGTCAAGCGTGGTAAGCAACGGGCCCAGCACAAGCACACTCAGCAAGGTGCAAACCAAAAGACCCGGAAAAATTCTGAGGGCGCGCTTGGCCAAAAAACGCGGCACACTAGGGTCGCGTTGCCAGCTTTGTGCCACCAAATAACCACTGATGGCAAAGAAGATGTAGACGCCCAATTGGCCCATTGGCACCCATTGCAAAAACAAGGGCTCGGGTAAACCTAAAAAAACGAAGGCGTGACCATAAAGCACCAAGCAAGCAGCAAACCAACGCAACGCCGTTAAATTATTGCGATGGTCAGCGGCATTTGTAACCTCGTTCATTGCAAGCTGATTAGTAAGCGCCATTGCGCCAGAACACCACTTTGATGGTTTTGAACAAGATGGCCAGGTCGTACCACAGTGACCAGTTTTTCACATACCAGGCATCTAAGTAGACGCGGGTTTCGTAGTCGACATTGTTGCGGCCACTCACCTGCCACAGACCTGTCATGCCTGGGCGCACCATGAGGTAGTAGCTTTTTTCCAGACCATACTTTTGCAGCTCGTCTTGCACGATAGGCCTTGGTCCGACCAAACTCATTTCGCTTTTGAGCACGTTGAAAAGTTGTGGCAATTCATCGAGGCTGGTGCGCCTTAAAAAATCACCCACTTTGCTAACGCGAGGGTCGTCTTTGAGTTTGTGTTCTTTGTGCCACTCTGCACTTAAGTCTGGGTTTTGTTGCAAGATCAATTGCAACTGCTGATCGGCATTGGGCACCATCGAGCGAAACTTGTAGCAATAAAATTTTCGTCCGTTTTTGCCAACGCGCTGATGGGCAAACAGCACGCTTCCGCCTTCCATTTTCAAGGCCAGTGCAATGAGCAGCATGAGGGGCGAAATGAGGATCAACAAGAATGCAGCCAATGACGTGTCAAACAAGCGCTTGGTTAAGCGGGCGGGCCAACGGCGCAGGTTGTTTCGAACTCTGAGCAAGGCCACTTCATGCGAAAAGAAATGTGCAATGTCGGTGCCATACAAAGGCACGCCGCGCATGGCCGGAATGACGCTGATGTCGGTAGCGCCCCACTGAGTGAGGGTGCGCAGCCAATGCTCGCGCTGCTCGGACTGTGCATGTTCCAGCGCAATCACCCATTGAATACCGGGCTGGTCGGCCAAGGTTTCAAGTTGATGCAAATTTAGAAGGGTATCGCCGTTCAATCGCAGCCTTGGACTTGATTCATCCACGTTCACATAACCCCCCACCTCAAAGCCCATACGGGGCTCACTCTCTAGGGCAATGGCGGCCTCTGAGGCGTTTTCGCCATGGCCGATGATGATGGTCGGCCGAATCCAAAGGCCCATTTGCTTGAGCATCCAACGTGTTGCCATACGGCCCCAAACAATCATGGCAACCGCCAACACCCAAACCAACAACCACCACAAGCGAGAAGAATTCCATCGGGTTGAGGCCACCAGCGTCATGTCCAACAAAGCCAAACTACCGACCAAGCGCAGAATATCGCCCAGCTCATCCCAAAAGGGCCGGCGATCGCTGTAATGCTGAAAGCGCATGAGAAAAAGCATGAGGCCCAAAAACACCAAGCCACTCCAAGCCACGTAGCGCTGCATGTCTTGCGTGGAAAACCAAGCACTGATATTTTGCTCAGGATTGAGGGCCACATTGATGAGTGTGGCAAGGGTGAAAGCAACAGCAAAGGCAATGACGTCGCCCAGCAAGATGGCAAATTTTGAAACACGAACCTGGAAAAGTGACAGGGTGTGAATCATTTGCGCTGATGCCAAAAAGACTTGTTCATGGCCAGACCTTGTTTCAAGCCTTGAGGCAAGAAACGGTGCCAGGTGCCCATTTTGTAGCCACAAAGTTTGACCCCATTGGTCAGGACTATTTGCAGCAAACCGAATAGCTTGTTGGGCGACTGTGGCCTGGCCTTTAAAAATGCCCATTGCGACTTGAGCAATCGAATGCCCTCGCCTTCAGGCTTGCCAAAGCTTTGGAGCAGCCAGTTGTTTTGAGCGTGAAAGACGCCAGTGTCAAACATGCGCTGAAAATCCTCTAGCCGGTTGTAGTTGTGTGAATGATAAACGCCCGCACTGGCTTGGTATTGCAGGGATTGACCCGATAGCAAAAGCTTGGCAGCCATGAATGTGTCCTCCCCCAACGGCAAGCCAGCAGGCAGACCGCCCTGAGACAAGAGCAAAGGCAGGCGGTATGCCCCAAAGGCATTCGAAAAAAAACAAGTTTTAAAGCCCAAGTGCAACCGGTCTGACAAACTCAGTGTTTGCGCCACTTCTGGGTAGTTAAATGCACGTGCGTGGCACTCCAACCAAGCAGCTTGGGGCTTGGCCAACTGCCGCCCGTAAGCCGCACCAATTTGCGGGTTGGCAAAGGCCTGCAACAGGTTTTGCAAGGCACTGGGGTGGGCCAATAGGGCGTCTTGGGTGATAAAAACCACCACCTCTGGCGGGCTGACGCCTTCGGTCTGTGCCGCTTGCAATGCCTGCGCCAAGGCCCACTGGCGGGTGCCGCCATGATCGAAGTTCAGTGCCTTCACATGAAACAAGCTAAAGCCCTCTGATTGGGTGAGGGCCAGGCTACCGTCGTCTGAGCCAGAATCGACAATCACTACTTTTTGAGGCTGGCTGTTTTGAGCTTTGAGGGCCGCAATCCAGTCTGCCCAAGCTTTTAGACCCGGATTGAGAGTGGGCACCACAACCCAAAATTGAGCGACTTTTTGCTGGCCAACACCGCTCGGCGTTGTCAACTGCTTAGGGCTGGGATTTTCACCCTGAAGTGTGACCTCAGACACAATGGATGCTCAAGCTGTGCAACTTATAATTTCAGATTGCAAAATAAAGAAACAACGCATTGTCTCATCGCCCTTTTCCTGCCATCGCATTTGCATTCTTTGCGTTAACTTTAGCTTGCGCGCTGACAAACACCAAAGTAGGTGGCTTGGCGTGGGTACTACTTTGCTTAATGGGATTTTGGGCATTTTTGCGATCTGAGCGAATCCAAGGTGCTGAAAATGGTTTGTCTGTTCAAAGCAAATGGGCTCAAACTGGTCCATCCCCCGTAGAAGAAGCTGCCAGAATTTGGCTTTTTGCTTGCCTTGCGGCCACAGCAATCAGAATCATACCCCACGGTTTTTGGCAGGATAACTGGGACCGTCGCCATGCTGAGGCCCGCCTCGTTTTAGGCGCCATGGCCACTGTGGCGCTGGTTACATGGCCGCCCTTTTACCGTTTGTTGGGTGCCCAAAAATTATTATTGAGCTACGCCATCGCTATGGCTTGTGCCATTGGCATGGGAGTCACCGCCATTCACGGCAGAGAAACCCCCATTCACGCCATCGCTTGGGCCGTGAGTTTGAGCTTTTTGGTTTGCTTGTTGGCTCCCAAGGTGCTTGATGCCTCCGTCCACTCTGGGCACCGAAAATTGTGGGCACTGTGTGTGGTCATGGGCTGCATAGGCGTGGTTTTAAGCCAGTCTCGGGGTGTATACGGCCTGCTGATTTGGTTGGCACTGACGGGCTATGTGGCGGCATCAAACCGCACTTTGCTACAACTTTCCACCTTGAGTATGCGTGCTTGGCTGGTTTTAAGCTTAAGTTTTGGTGTTTTTATGTGGGCACTTTCGACGCAGCCTCAGTGGCTTACCACGGTCTTTCAACGCTTGTACGAAGTGTGGGTCGAAGCTTCGCTGGCCCAAAGCAACCCCGTAGAGGCGGCCAACACATCGGTAGGTTCACGCTTGTTTTTGTGGAGCAAGGCTTTGGACGCGATTGAAGTTCAGCCTTGGTTTGGCTATGGCAAAGAAAACAGCATAGCCATGATCAAGCAGTGGGGTTTGGAAATCAATTCTGCGCAAGTGCAAAAACTGGGGCACTTGCACCATGAGTTTTTAGATGCGTGGGTGAGCCATGGGCTGATGGGCATTTTGAGTTTGTTGGTATTGGCCACTGGCATGGGCTTGGTGGTGCGCAAGTTGTGGGTGCCGCATCCGCAAGCTGCGCAAGGTATTTTGGGCATTTTGTTCATGCACCTGACTGCGGGCTTGTCGAATACCAACATGGTTCATAACTACTATGGGGCTATGTTGTCGCTGAGCATTTCGTTGGCACTTGTGATGGCTGCCAGTGAAGAGGCTGAGCGGCAGTTATCTAGCTAGAACTGCCTTCAAAGCTTTGCCTGTGTGGGTTCCTAGGCGCACTACTTCTTCTGGACTTGCGCTGGCTACTACTTTGCCACCTGCTTTGCCGCCATCAGGTCCTAAGTCAATGACCCAGTCGGCTTCGGCTATCACGTCTAGGTCGTGTTCGATGACCAAAACGCTGTGACCGGCGTTGACTAAACGGTGCAACACGTGAATGAGTTTGTCCACGTCGGCCATGTGAAGGCCTACTGTGGGCTCGTCAAGTACATACAAAGTGTGCGGTGCTTTGTTGCCGCGTTTGCCTACTTCGTCTCTGACTTTGGTGAGCTCTGTGACCAACTTGATGCGTTGTGCTTCTCCGCCGCTTAAGGTGGGACTCGGTTGGCCCAAGGTGAGGTAGCCTAGGCCCACGTCTTTTAAAAGCTGAAGTGGGTGCGCAATGGACTGCATGGTTTCGAAGAACGTAACTGCTTCGTCCACTTCCATCTTCAACACATCGCCAATGCTTTTGCCGCGCCATGTAACAGCCAATGTTTCGGGGTTGAAGCGCGCGCCGTGGCAGGCCTCGCACGGTACTTTCACATCGGGCAAGAAACTCATCTCGATAGTGCGCAAGCCTTGGCCTTCGCAGGTGTGGCATCTGCCTTCGCCGGTATTGAAGCTGAACCTGCCCGCTAAGTAACCACGCGCTTTGGCTTCTAATGTTTCGGCGAAAAGTTTTCGGATAGTGTCCCAAAAGCCGATGTAGGTTGCGGGGCAACTGCGGGGTGTTTTGCCGATGGGGGTTTGGTCTACTTCTAATACGCGGTCTACTGCCTCGAAGCCTTTCAGTTCTGAGCAGCCTGTGAGTGCAGGGAACTTGCCTGCGGCTTGTTCGTCTCTGCCTGCTTTGGTGCTGCGTTGGCTAACGTGGCTGTGCACGTTGGCTAACAACACATCTCTGGCCAAGGTTGATTTGCCTGAACCACTAACGCCTGTGACGGCTACTAAGCGTTGCAATGGAAATTGAACGTTGACGTTTTGCAGGTTGTGCAGATTGGCGCCTTTGAGTTCAAGCCATTTCAGATCTGTACTCACTTCTTGCACGGGTGCTTGCGCTGGCATTTGCGCAGCTTGTGACTTTTTAGAAACTTTTTTGGCAACGGGCGCTTCTACTTTCTTTTCTGGCTTTGCAGCATTGGCAACGGCATCAAAAGCAGGCATCAATCTTCGTGCCTGCAACGGGTGCTTCATGGCATGCAACAAATATTTACCAGTCTGCGAATCTGCTGCATCCGTAATATCTTTCACACTGCCCTGCGCCACCAAGCGGCCACCGCGTTTGCCTGCGCTGGGGCCAATGTCGATGATGTGATCGGCGCGTCGGATGGTGTCTTCGTCGTGCTCCACCACCACCAGCGTGTTGCCTTTGTCACCCAACTTCTTCAGCGCATTCAACAAGATTTGATTGTCGCGCGCATGCAACCCAATGGTGGGTTCGTCTAGCACATAGCACACACCTTGCAGGTTGCTGCCCAATTGCGCGGCCAACCGGATACGCTGCGCTTCTCCGCCACTGAGTGTGGGCGCACCACGGTCTAAGGTGAGATAGCCCAAGCCGACTTCTTCTAAAAATTCAAGACGACTTTCAATTTCGGGCAAGAGGTCTCTGGCAATGTCTTTTTCTCTTTGTGTCAGTTCGTTGGCTTTGGCCAAGCTTTGCACCCACTTGCGCACATCGGTCACGCTCATGCTGGCAATGTCGGTAATGGGCAACTGATGCGTGGTGAACTTCACATGCCGCGCAGTGGGGTTCAAACGAGTACCTTCGCAATGTGGACACACATGTTCAATGAGGTCTTCAATTTCTGGCTCGGCAAAACTT
>SHXD01000078.1 GCA_009693505.1 Limnohabitans sp. | reverse complement strand
ATTCAAAAAGCCATTGCTTCCTTGAGTGTGTGTCTGCTAGGGCTTACGGCGCTTCCCGTGTTGGCCCAAAGCTGGCCTACTAAGCCTGTTCGCATGGTGGTTCCTGCGCCTGCGGGTAGTTCCTTAGACGTCATTGTGCGAGCCATGGCCGACACGCTCAGAGCGGGCTGGGGCCAATCGCTGGTGGTTGAAAACAAGCCGGGTGCTGGTGGCACCATTGGCATGGACTTGGTTGCCAAGGCGGCCCCTGATGGCTACACCTTGGGCATTGGTTTTAACGGGCCCATTGCCTTTGGTCCGTTCATGTTCAAGAAAATGCCTTACGACCCTACAAAAGATTTGATTCCCATCGTCCTGACGTCATCACAACCCAATGTGCTTGCAGTGCCAGCCAATCACCCGGCATCCAACATGCGTGAATTCATAGCATGGTCCAAAACGCAGGGTGATAAATTAAGTTACGCTTCAGTGGGGCAAGGCAGTTCTTCACACTTGTCAATGGAATTGCTCAAGGCCACGGCTGGATTTGAGGCAACACACATTCCTTTCAACGGCTCGCCGCCTGCGGCTCTGTCGGTTGCGCAAAACGAAACACAGGCCCTATTAGCTGTCGAGCCTGCACTCTTGTCTTTGGTACAGGGCGGCCGCTTGAAGTTGCTGGGAGTGACCAGTCCACAGCGCTTGCCATCCAGGCCCGATTTGCAGACCGTGGCGGAGGCGGGTTTTCCAGGCTTTGATGCATTGGCATGGAACGGCATCTTTGCACCGGCAGGGACACCTTCAGACATTATTGCTCGGCTCAATACCGACATCAATGCGGCCATGGCAGACCCAGCATTTCGGCAAAATATGTTGAAGCAGGGTTTGATCATTGGCGGTGGCAGCCCTGCACAATTCAAGTCATTCATTGATAGTGAAACGCGCAAATGGGGTGCCATCATTACCAAGGTAGGTATCAAGCTTGATTAAGCTGTGTGTTCGAATTGCTTGCGTCTTGGTGCTTGTGAGTCTCACAGGTTGCGCGAGTCATACGCGTAGCATGGCAGATAGCATCAAACCGAGCTCTGAAAAATTCAAAGAGGCTGTTTGCCAGCGTTCTTTTGAATTGGCGCCACTGCACGATGAAATTCGATTAACGCGGACCATTGCAACGCCTACCTTGCTGTTGCTCACTGGCGGTACTTATTTACTACCTATGATTGGCATCAATATGGGATTGGATGCGTTAGATCATTTGGATGCTTCGCATGTGTCCCGAGCTTGCGGTGGGTTTGCAACACCTGTTGAAAATATTTTGGAGAAAGTAGTGTTGGGGGCGGGTTTCAGTTTGTTCACAGGCAATGTGAAGCTGGGGATCAATTAAGTTTGATCTTTTGCGCGTTTCTTGTACGCATTTTATCTGAGCTCGCTGTGTGAGGATGGGGTGGGTGGGTTCCTCATATGGCGTACCAGAAATCGTCACCCACCCACCCCATCCTCACACAGCTGCGAACAGCAGTGTTGGTGTTTATAAATTTCACACGCACAAGAAGTTGAGCAGTCAGGCTGAAGGCGGCTGACGATTTCTGGTACTCCATATGAGGAAGCCGCCTTCAGCCTGACTGCTCAACGCTCTCCACCAAAGAAACCCAGACAAATTAATGTTGCGCTGACCCCAATTAAATCTTCACAACTTGAAGAGCATTTGGAAGGCATGTGACTTGGACATGTGCGGCAAAACCCAGTGTCTCGCCATCAGCAGCAACCGGCACCAAGGTGGCATTGCTAATCGAGGCGTTTGAACAGGCGTGGCATTGAATGCGCGGGTGGCCTAAATGCTTGCCAATTAACAATCGAGGCAACATCAAAAGAGTTTGCAAACGGTTGAATCTGCCACCCACCAGCAAATTGAGTTGACCATCGTTGATCAAAGCATGAGGCACAGCAGGCATGCCGCCACCATACGTCGGTGTGTTAAGTGCAGAGGCCAGCAGAGTGGGGCCCTCGTATATCAAAAGACCATCAACTTCTACTTTCAAAAACCAGTTTTGTAAATAAGCTAACTCACTCAAAGTAGCTAGTAAGTAGCGGGGCAGACCACTCAAAAACTTGGGCCCAGTCAGTGCACGATGACCCACCGATGCATCAAAGCCAACAGCCAAACTGGAATGAAAATAATGAAAGTCCTTCTTGTCCAACTCTAAGCGGCCTAAGTCAATGGCACTTGATGTTGAATTCAGTGCATGAGTTAAGGCTTGTTGCCAAGACATGCGATGCAAACCCCAGGCGCGCGCGCAGTCGTTGCCACTGCCACAGGGCACCAATCCCACTTCATGTCCACCACCTAAGAGGGCTGGCAGCATTTGATTCAGCGTGCCATCACCGCCCACCAATACCACGCGTGTATGAGGCGGCAACTCGGAAAGAAGATTGAGTGCATTCTCAATGCTTTCAGGTGCGACTATCCGAGGCCGTTGTCTTTGAGCGGGTAATGCTTGACACCATGCCTGAATAGGGTGATTCAGCTTCCGAGCTCGGCCTCCTGCTGCATGTGGGTTGATCAGGATAAGCGGTGTCATTCTTGTATTTTCTGAGCTTGTCTGCCAATGTAAGACACGTGCAAACCCTGTTCTTTGAAAATTGGGCATTGACACAAGCCTTGTTGGTGTGTGTAATCTACACATCTTAATGTGTAGGAGTTCACACATGGCAACTAACTTAGCACTGGATGACCAATTGATTGAAGAAGCAAGGGTTTTAGGTGGTCATCGCACCAAGCGTGAAGTGGTCACTCAAGCATTATTAGATTACGTTCAAAAAAAGAAACAGCTTCAAATTTTGAACAGTTTTGGCACGATTGACTTTGATCTAAATTATGACTCTGCTATGCAGCGAAAATTCAAACGCGATGGCGCAGTAGGTTTGAAAAAGGCAGAGTCAAAATTGAAGTGAGTACTATGAAGGTTCTGATTGATACTTCGGTTTGGTCACAAGCATTGCGTCGACAAACTGCTGAAACTTCAAGCACTGCTCAGGAGCGGGTTGTCAATGAACTTAAGGAGCTCATAAACGATTCAAGAATTGCAATGCTTGGCCCTGTTCGCCAAGAGTTGTTGTCGGGTGTCAAAACACAAAAACAATTTGAAACTTTGCAGCAAATTCTTAGCGTATTTTCAGATGAGCCTCTCCGCAGTCAGGACTACGAGCAGGCGGCAAAAATTTTCAACCAATGCCGACAATGTGGCGTGCAAGGCTCGAATACTGATTTTTTAATTTGTGCGGTGTCAATGTCTAGAGAATGGCCTATTTACAGTCTTGATAAAGACTTTGAACAATATAAAAACCATTTGGCTTTGAAGCTTTACCGTGGGTGACCCCACAAATCACAGATCTTGGTGTTAACCCGAATGCCTGAGAAATTAGAATCCTAGATATACCTTTGACCCTCTTCAATTCGGACCCCCCTATGGCTTTTCATGCATTGAAATCACCTTGCTTCAAACACTCTTTAATGTCTGTGGCGTGGATCAGCTTACTGGCTTGGAGTACTTCTCAGGCACAAACGGCACCCCCTACACCTGCAGCGCCCACATCTGCACCCGCCAGTGCAACTCCTCCTGCAGGTTCCGTCGCGCCACCCGCAGTGCCTGGCGCACTGCGCCCCATGAAAGACATTCTGAAAGACGCCAAGTCAAGTCCTGGTTTTTTCACATTGCACCAAAAGGACGAAAAGATTTGGCTTGAAATATTACCCTCTCAGATGGGTAAGCCTTTTTTCTTTTCTTACAACGTACCTCGCTCCATAGGTGAGCGCGGTTTGTATGGCAGTCAAATGGGTAGCTCCAAATTGGTTGAGTTTCAAAAGGTGGGCAATCAAGTTCAGCTGATTGCCAAGAACACACAGTTTTTTGCCAAAGAGGGCACTCCACAGGCGCAGTTTGTTTCGGAGTCTTTTTCAGACAGCCTCATGAGCAGCACTACCATGGTGTCGCAACCCCATCCTGAAACCAAATCAATATTGATAGAAGCCAATTCGCTTTTGTTCACAGATATTCCAGGCTATCAAACTCGACTAGAAGCTTCGTTTCGCATGCCATTTGCGTTGGACACGCGCAATACTTCTTTTTCTTCAACCAAAAACACCAGTGCTTTGACGGGCTTGGAGGTGAAGGCCCATTTTGCAGTGCCAAAATTGTCTGCCCCGCCCTTGATGTCTTCGCCTGTGCCTACAACCGCGCCGCCTAGCGCCACGCCCGATCCGCGCAGCTTGTTTGTGTCGTTTTACTACAGCTTAATGCCTTTACCCGAACCCATGCAAACCCGTTTAGCTGATGAGCGTGTTGGCTACTTTACTGTGGCAAGGACCGACCTAACGACAGACACGAAATTTAAATCCAAAACACATTACCTTAAGAGGTGGCGTTTAGAGAAGAAGGATCCTGCTGCTGCAGTTTCAGAGCCCAAAGAGCCTATTGTGTATTGGTTGGACAAAAACATTCCAGAGCAGTACCGCGCCACGGTCACGGCGGGTGTGTTGGAATGGAACAAGGCATTTGAAAAAGCAGGTTTCAAAAACGCATTGGTGGTAAGTCAGCAGCAAGCTACTGACGATTTCAACAACATGGATGCGCGTCACGCGTCTATTCGTTGGTTTACTGGTGCCGATGTTGGATTTGCCATAGGCCCTTCACAGGCGGATCCTCGTACGGGTGAAATATTGGACGCTGACATAGGCATGTCAGATGGTTTTACGCGAAGCGCACGCCGCATCTTGGTCGACGATTTAGCCAGGCCTCGTGGGCCTGACGTAGAGATGTGTGAAGAAGCTGAAACAGCCGCACAAGAGCTTCACTATGCTCTCGACTTGTTGGAGGCAAGGGGGCTAGAGTTAGACGGCCCGGAAGCAGACGCTTTGGCCAAGGCTTATTTAAAAAGGACCATCATGCATGAGGTTGGCCACACCATAGGTCTGCGCCACAACTTTAGAGCTTCCACCGTGAATGATTTAAAAAAGATACATGATGCAGAATTTACCAAGGTCAATGGCATTGCGTCTTCTGTCATGGACTATTCGCCGTTCAACATTGCCCCAAAAGGTGAAAAGCAAGGGGAATATGTCATGTCGACTATTGGGGCCTATGACTATTGGGCCGTTGAGTTTGGCTACAAACAATTTCCACCAGGTCAAGAAGAGATTGGCCTAAATCAAGTCTTGGCCAAGTCTAGTCAGCGTGAATTGCAATTTGACACAGATGAAGACGCAGGTTATGGCTCTGTCATTGGCATTGATCCCAACGTCAACCGCTTTGACATGGGCTCCGATCCCTTGGCGTATTACAAACTTCGCATGAAACTTTCACGTGAGTTATGGGACCGGTTGCAAAACATGAACCTAGCTACTGGGGAAAGCTATGAACGTCTGACTCGCAGTTTCCGAAGTGGGTTTGTCCAAGTGGCAAATGCGGCGCCCTTGGCTGCCAAATACATTGGGGGCGTCTATACCCGACGTGAGCGTGCAGGAAGTTCTAGGCCCTTGTTCGAACCGGTGGATGCTGCAAAACAACGTGACGCCTTGGATTTAATTACCAAAGATTTTTTAGGAACTGAAAGTTTTAAGTTCAAGCCAGAGTTCATTGCGCGCTTGGCCACCGATAGATTGGAGCGCCTGGAAAGCCAAAGCAGTTTGCAAACCTCTGTTGCATCCTTGGTAGCAAGTGTGCAAAGGGGCATTCTCGACCATGTCTACTCCCCTGCAGTGGCGACTCGACTGGCAGAAGTGGGCATGAAGGTGAATGACCCGAAAGAAACTCTAGGTTTGGCCGATGTCTATGACACGCTGCTAGATGCCATTTGGGCTGAAGCCAAAACGGGCCAAGAAACCAGCCTGATCAGGCGCAACTTACAGCGTGAACAACTCAGGCGAATGGCCGATGTATTGGTCAAGCCAGCAGGACTTTGGCCAGCCGATGCGCGCAGCATCATGCGAGAAAATGCTCGTCAGTTGGCAAGCGTATTGGAAAAAGCCAATGCGAAACCTGGCATGTCTAAAACCACGCGTGCACATTACGCCGATGCGCTTGACACGCTCAATGCTGCGTTAAAAGCGCCTATGCAAAGAGCGACGCCATAATCAGTTAAGAAGTTGGATGGTGTATTTTGGCGCCTATTGTCCTTGCTTATGGTTGGGCTTGCTGTTTGTGCTTTCGATTTATTACTTCCCCACGGGGATCGTCGGTCGTTTGCGCGCCAAAGCCCGTCTTTGATCTGTGTCAATGATTCTTTAATTCTTTCATCATGAGTGCTTTCCCTCTTGCCATTTGCAGGCACTTTAAGCAATATATTGGTACACGAATCTGAGAGTACCTCCAATGAAAACAACACCATTTTCTTGCCCCACCCCGTTGGCTATTTTGTTGGCAGCCGGCAGTTTTTTGGCCGGCCCTGCTGTGAAGGCGCAATCCAACGAAGTTAACGTCATTTGTTCTGCACAAGCCGCATGGTGCAGCATGATTGCGGTTACTTTTGAAAAGAGCCAAGGTGTCAAAGTCAACATGACTTTGAAAGGCTCGGGTGAAGCCATTGCACAAATCTTGGCGGAAAAAGCCAATCCCAAAACCGATCTATGGTTTGGCGGCACCGGCGACCCTCATTTGCAAGCCGCTGAGCAAAATCTCAGCCTTGAATACAAATCTCCCACACTGCCCAAACTCCACGATTGGGCGCAACAGCAAGCCAAACAATCGGGCTACAAAACGGTTGGTATTTATTCTGGCCCCTTAGGCTTTGGCTACAACACCGAGTTGTTGGCCAAGAAAAAACTGGCCATTCCTAAAACTTGGAACGATTTGCTCAAGCCCGAATACAAAGGCGAAATTCAATCGGCCAACCCAGCGTCCAGTGGTACAGCCTACACCATGATTGCAACACTGGTGCAGTTAATGGGCGAGGACCAAGCCTTCGACTATTTGAAAAAACTGCACAAAAATATCAGCACTTACACCCGCTCTGGCACGGGCCCTATTAAAGCCGTGGCTCGAGGTGAAACCACAGTGTCCATCAGCTTTGTTCACGATGGCCCTGGCGAAAAAGCACAAGGTTTTCCGATTGACACCATCACGCCCGCCGATGGCACAGGCGCTGAAATTGGTTCTATGTCCATTGTCAAAGGTGCGCGCAATTTAACCGCTGCCAAACAGTTTTACGAATGGGCTCTCACGCCCTCTGCGCAAGCTTTAGGGGCGGCCACATTGCAGTTCCAATTGCCATCGCACAAAGAAACCAAAGTTGATCCTCGAGTTCCTGATTTCAAAAAAATCAAACTGATCAACTACGACTATGCCAAATACGGTCAAACAGCGGAACGCAGGCGTTTGATTCAGCGTTGGGAGCGCGAAGTTAACAGCCTGCCTCAATAATGAGTTCAGCGCTGCGTACGCAGCGAGCCTTGAGCTTGTGGACCCTTTTGGGCCTTCTGAGTTTTGGCTTTCTGCCTTGGTACTTTCTTCAGCAAGGTTCTCTCTTGCAAGCTTTGTCCAAAGTTTGGGCGGGTCCTGAAACTGCCAGCGCACTTGTTCAAATTTTGCAGCACGGTCGACCTTGGTTGTGGTTTGGTTTTGCAGGTCTTCTAATTTGCTTGTTAGGCCTCGTGGGCCCTATTGCAGCTCAACCCAAACGCCAAGGCATCTTTTTAGTGACAGGGGCATTGCTGGGAATCCTAGGACTTGCCCTGAGTGGTTTTGCCATAGGTGCCACAGGGTGGTCTTTTGAAACCTTGGAAATTTGGCTTGGTGCTTTGCCACAAGGACAGTACGGCATGGGTTGGGGCGCCGCTGGCGTCTTTTTGTGTCTCACCATTTTGTTGGGCGCTGGCCTAGCCCGCTTGGGGTACTGCCGCGGCGATGTATTCATTGCCAGTGCTGTTGTGCTGTGTGTTTTGTTGCTGGCCTTGTTTGTGGTCTACCCCGTTTGCCGATCCTTGATCTCAGGTTTTTATACCGAAGCAGGAGAACTGAGTGTGGCGGCAGTGTGGGACCGAATAGGCACGCCCCGCATTTGGAGCCTAGGGTGTTTCAGTGGCGAAAGGCACTGTGGTGTTGCTTGGAATACATTGGGTTTGGCTTTGGCCACAGCCACCGGTACAACAATATTGGGCACATTGATCGCGCTTTGGGCTGAACGCAGTGGAACGCAATTGGGCAAGCCACTCAATGCCTTGGCACTGATGCCCATCATCACACCGCCTTTTGTTGTGGGCTTGGGTTTGATCCTCTTGTTTGGCCGCGCTGGGTTAATCAATCAAGCTTTGGAATGGGCATTTGGCATTCCGCCAACACGCTGGTTTTACGGAGCATTTGGCATTTGGTTGGCTCAAATGTTTGCCTTCACGCCTATTGCCTTCATGATCATGCGCGGTGTGGTGCAGGGTGTCAGTCCTTCCTTGGAAGAGGCCTCTCAAACATTGCGTGCCACACGCATGCAAACTTTTTGGCGCATCACGTTGCCCTTGCTCAAACCAGGCTTGGCCAACGCTTTCTTAGTGGGCTTCATTGAAAGCATGGCAGACTTTGGCAACCCCATTATTTTGGGTGGTCAGTTTTCAGTCTTATCTATCGAAATTTTCTTCGCCATCGTTGGCGCAGCCATTGACCCGGGCATGGCTGCTGCATTGTCCTTGGTACTCACCGTTTTTGCCTTGGCTGTTTTTGTGTTGCAACGTCAAGTCCTCAGTGGTGCTCAGTTCACCACGGTGTCTGGCAAAGGCGATGCAGGGGTTCCATTGCACTTGCCGCCAGTTGTGTTGAATGTTTGCAGAGGTGTGGCAGGCCCATGGTTGGCCTTTACCTTGGTGGTTTATGTGTTTGCCTTTGCGGGTGGTTTTGTTCAAACGTGGGGGCGCGATTACACCTTCACCTTGAATCATTTCAAGACAGCCTTTGATGTGCAATGGGGCGAGTTTGGCTGGGTGTGGGCGGGTACAGCTTGGAACTCGCTGTTCAACACCTTGAGTTTGTCGGCCATGGCAGCGCCAGTTTGTGCAGGTCTTGGTTTGCTCATGGCGTGGCTATTGGCACGCACCGATTTCAAAGGCAAAAATGCATTTGAATTTGCTGCCCTGCTCACATTTGCTATTCCGGGAACTGTGTTGGGCGTGAGCTACATTTTGGCTTTCAATGTGCCGCCCGTCGAACTGACCGGCACTGGCTTGGTCATTGTGTTGTGTTTTATTTTTCGCAACTTGCCAGTCGGTGTTCGCGCTGGCACGGCGGCTTTCAAACAGATCGATCGTTCACTCGATGAAGCCTCTGTCATGCTGCGAGCCAGCACGCTCACCACCATTCGTGAAATTATGTTGCCCTTATTAAAGCCTGCCTTGGTAGCGGCTTTGATTTACAGTTTTGTCCGTTCAATGACCACGGTTTCTGCCGTCATTTTCTTGGTCACCGCTAAATACGAATTAGCCACCACTTACATCATTGGCCGTGTTGGCAATGGTGATTACGGCGTGGCCTTGGCTTACTGCACAGTTTTGATGGCCCTCATGGGATTCATCACTGTGGTGATTCAACGCTGGGTCGGGACTCGCGAGCTAGGCCGCAGAGAAATGAGAGTATGAACATGAACGCTGTTTTTAAATCAATTGCCACGGGCATTGAGTTTCGAAAAGTCTCCAAGCGCTATGGTGAGGGCAACGCTCCGCTGGTGGTCAAAGGCATTGATTTTGTGGTGCCAAAGGGCACTCTTACCACACTGCTAGGGCCCTCAGGCTGTGGCAAAACCACCACCTTGCGCATGAT
>SHXD01000077.1 GCA_009693505.1 Limnohabitans sp. | reverse complement strand
ATTCTTTTCTTACCGTACTTACGACAGACGTTAGATTAACGAATCTTCTCAAACGGGTCGTACTCCCGCTCCCTGTACTCTCTTGAATTACGTCGTATCAAGTCCAACTCAGTGAGCTTGGCAACAGGGTGGGCAAACGTCACAGCCAGTGCGTCACCCAAGTCAGGGCTGGGTAGCCCCCTCTTCTTGATGTCATCTTTGGGTTCAAGCTGAACCCGACCTGTACTGTCGTACCAATAGATTGGAGCAGCTAAGTCCTGCTTCAAATCAGTACTGTTGGGAATAGATGCACCCAACTTGAGCCACTCCCTCATCTCAAACCATATCTCGGACCGCTTGTTCAAGTACTTGGCGTTGCCCGATCGGCCACCAAAGTGAACCTCAATGACATCAAATCCAAGTTGTCTTAGCCTATCAATGACACCTGAGCCATTACCGGCATCACAAAATACAGCATCAGGCTTCCATTCATTGATGACCGATGCGACTCGGGAAGCTAACTCCATGTTGTCTATGCCTCTATAGACCATTGGATCAAAGGCTTGTAGCCCTTGGCGCTTGAAGATGACAGAGCGGTCGTCGCCAAACCGTGCCGGGTCAATACCAATGACACGCGCAGCAAAGTTGAACTGATCCTCCCGCAATACCCTTTGGGCTGCTGTCTCGACATCCGACAGGGAAATCAGTTGATCGTCACCGGCTGCGCTGAAGTCACACATGTATTCACGGGCAAAAGAGGATTCGCTCATGTCGCGCTTTAAGCGAACAACCTCACCCTCATCAATGGAGTTGGTGTCATAAACCGTGTATCTGCTGCTCCACCAGTCGTCGTACTCTTTGGCTTTGAAATACAACTCAGAGAACAAGTTGATGCCTGAAGGTGTGCCAATGAACAATGCCCAGCCCAAGCGGTCCGATAAGGCTGGTTGCAAGATATCTGTCCATACCTCTGGTTTGATCTGAGCTAACAAAGTAGCAGCGCACAAAGCCGCTCCCTAAACCCCAAGCAGCCTGCTTTGCCGCTTGAACCACATAGGGTTTAGCCCAAAGCCCGGTAAGCCTTCAAACCACCCGCGATGTAGCGGGCATTGACATAGCCCATTTGGCGTAAGGTGTTGGCAGATAAAGCGCCACGGTTGTTGGCATTGCAATAGCAAAGCACAGTGATATTCAAGTCGGGCAACACACCCTCGATGTTCATCTCCAGCTTGCCCCGACTCACATGCAATGAACCAGCCAAATGGTCGGCGTCATGTTCTTCTTTGTCCCGGATGTCCAGCGCTACAGCGCCTTGTGCCAGAAGTGCATCCACTTGATCAGGAGGCGCACTTTTAATTTGAGCTATAGCGGCATCAGCTAATTGTTGAAATTTCTCTGAATATGCCATGTGTGTCTTTCAATCAATAACGAAGTTGGGTGGATTTGACCCAGAAGTGAAAAGTGACATTCGCTGCAAACTGCAGCCGCGCCAGCACGACGGAATCAAGAGCGTCCATGGTTTATCTCATTCAGCAGGGGTTTCAGGGTCGGTTTTGATGGCACATGTACTGAAGCCAAACAAGGTGTAGGGCATGCAAAAGCCAAACACTCCTGTGCCCAGTACGATCACGCCCAGCCAGCCCCACGGGCCGATGGTGCCGGTCGCGGCCAAGATGATCAGCGCCAAACCAGCGACGATGCGAAGCATGCGGTCTATGCCGCCAACGTTGTGAGTCATGGTAGTTCCTTAAGTGTGGGTTGTGGGTCGTCTCAGGCCTTGAGCAAGGCGGCGCTGACCCAACGCGCCACATCGGGGGCCGACATCGCCCCAGGCTGTCTGGCAATCTCGCGGCCACCCGCAAAAACCGCCAGGGTAGGAATACTTCTGATGTTGTACTTGGCCGCCAGATTCTTTTCATCTTCGGTATTGACCTTGACAAAGCGTGCTTGGCCTTGCATGTCATGGCTGACTTTTTCATATGCAGGCGCCATCATTCGACACGGGCCGCACCAAGGTGCCCAAAAGTCCACCACAACAGGCAAATCACTTTTTGCCAATTGGGCATTGAATGCGTTTTCACCTAAGTTATCCGGGCGTGCATTTAATAAGGACGCATGGCAACTGCCGCAGTGCAATTCAGCTTGCAGTTTGTCAGCAGGCACTCGGTTGGTGGCGTTGCATTGCGGGCATACCAAATGGATTTTGTCGCTCATGTTTCAATCTTTCAATGGGAAAAACGCACCGGATTCAGAGCGCATTCAAAGGAATTTTGGCGTACGCAATGCCGTTGTCTTCCTTGGGTGGCAACTCACCTGCACGGATATTGATTTGCACTGCAGGCAGGATCAGCACCGGCATTTCCAACGTGGCGTCACGCTTGTTGCGCATCTCGACAAACTGGGCTTCGCTGATGCCATCATGCACATGGACGTTTTTCGCTTTTTGCTCGGCGACGGTTGTCTCAAAGTTCACAGGGCGGCCATTGGGTGGGTAGTCGTGGCACATGAACAAACGGGTCGCTGGCGGCAGGCTCAAAATCTTGCGTGTAGAGGCATACAAGGTTTTGGCATCACCACCGGGAAAGTCGCATCGCGCAGTGCCGACATCGGGCATGAACATGGTGTCACCCACGAAAACCGCGTCGCCAAACTGGTAAGCCACACATGCGGGCGTGTGACCAGGTACGTACATGGTGTGACCGATCAGGCCACCCACTTGAATGGATTCGTCGTCCTTGAACAAATGATCGAATTGAGAACCGTCGAGCTTGAAGCTGGCTTCCATGTTGAAGACACCTTTGAACACTTTTTGAACGCCGCTGATTTGGTCACCGATAGCGGTTTTGCCGCCTAGGTGTTGTTTCAAGTAAGGCGCAGCAGTCAGGTGGTCGGCATGGGCGTGGGTTTCCAAAATCCATTCCACCTTGAGATTGTTAGTTTTCACAAATTCGATGACCAGATCTGCTGATTTGTGACTGGTTCGGCCAGACTTAGGGTCATAGTCCAAAACAGAGTCGATGATGGCGCAGGCCGAGCCTGGTTTTTCAAAAACCACATAGGTCACGGTCCAGGTGGCGGGGTCAAAAATGCCATGAACTTGGGGCTGGCTTTGGGCGGTGCTCATCGAAGATTCCTTTTTGAATTAGATTTCAGATAATATATTGACAAATATTTTGTTTGTCAATATACTTTTCACATCTTCTTCAAAACCGCTAGGAAAACCGCCCATGGACACCACCACCTTGGATCTTGAAAAAATGAAAGCTTCGGCCGGCAATGCCTGTCGTCTGATGAAAGTACTCTCCAACCCCGACCGCCTGATGCTGCTTTGCCAGCTTTCGCAAGGCGAAAAGCGCGTAGGTGAATTGGAAGAAATATTAGGGATCGTGCAGCCCACCTTGTCCCAGCAACTCACCGTGTTGCGTGACGAAGAGCTGGTCACCACCCGCCGCGAAGGCAAAAACATCTATTACCAAATCGCCAGCCCACAAGCGTTGGCGGTCATGAACGTCTTGTTCGATCAATTTTGTGGACCACAAGCAGGAGCATCAGCATGAATTTGGATTGGGCACATTTCACACCTTGGGCGTCCCTCTCCGGCGGCATCATTTTGGGCGTAGCCTCGGCCATCTTTATCTTGGTCAATGGCCGCATTTTGGGTATCAGCGGCATCTTAGGTGGTTTGCTTCCGCCCAAAGTGGGCGACACCACCTGGCGCATCGCTTTCATGCTGGGCTTGTTTGCAGCACCAACGGTGTTCCACACCGTGGTGCCCGTCGAGTACATCACCGTACCCCGCATCGATGCCTCTGACTTGACCGTGGTTGCTGCTGGTTTGTTGGTCGGCATCGGTACCCGCTATGCCTCAGGTTGCACCAGCGGCCACGGGGTTTGCGGCTTGTCACGCTTGTCACCCCGCTCTTTGTTGGCCACCGCTTCGTTCATGAGCGCAGGTTTTGCCATGGTCTACGTCATGCGTCACCTGTCTGTTATTTAAGGAACCCACATGCTTCACAAAAACCATCTCTACCGCGTTGTTGAGTTCGCTGTTGGCCTGTTGTTTGGCATGGGGCTCATGCTCTCGGGCATGACCGACCCCGGCAAAGTCATTGGCTTTCTCGACCTGTTCGGCACTTGGGATCCTTCCCTGGCACTGGTCATGGGCGGCGCCATCATGGTGGGCTTTTTCGCTTTCACCGTGGCCAAGAAACGCACCACCACATTCTTTGGCGGCGTATTGCGATTACCCGCTACCAATCGCATGGATAAGCCATTGGTTATTGGCAGTTTGTTATTCGGCGCTGGCTGGGGACTAGCTGGCTTTTGCCCCGGTCCTGCCATGGTTTCCATGGCCGATGGCCAACCCAAAGCGCTGGTGTTCGTGTTGGCCATGTTGGTCGGTATGTTGGGCTTCGAGTTGATGGACAGATTTGTCCACGCTCCGCGCAAAGCCAAATTCAACGCAGTCTGAACCTCAATATTGGAGACCCCATGGACATCAAAGCACTCACCCTGAATCTTTCCATCAGCCCGCAAATTTTGGTTTCCGAGATGCAAGCGGTGGCCGACGCTGGCTTCAAAGCCATCATTTGCAACCGACCCGATGGCGAAGGATCAGACCAACCCAGCTTCAGTGAAATCGAAACAGCAGCGCGTCAATACGGCCTGCAAGCCCAGTACCTGCCTGCTAAATCCGGCAAGGTGCGGGACGAAGACGGCAAAGTATTTGGCCAGTTGCTCCACACCCTCCCCGGCCCTGTGCTGGCCTATTGCCGCACCGGCATGCGCTCGACCACCATGTGGGCTTTGTCGCAAGCCGGTGTCACGCCCTTGCCGCAGATTTTGGAAGCCTCGCAAAAAGTCGGCTTCGACATGAAGGCCTTGGTGCAACGCATCGCCAATGGCGGCAAAACCCCCGCCGACCAAGTCGATGCCAGCCACGATGTGGTCATCGTTGGCGGCGGTGCCGCTGGCATTTCCGTGGCGTCCAGTTTGCTGGCGCGCAGCCCACTGCTGGACATCGCCATCATCGATCCCGCAGATGCGCACTTCTACCAACCCGGTTGGACCATGGTCGGTGGCGGCATCTTTGAAGCCGCATCAACCGCCCGCACCATGGCCTCGGTCATTCCCACAGACGTGAGTTGGATCAAGGCTGCAGTGGCTGCGTTCGAACCGGAGAACAACCAAATCATTTTGGAAGGTTGCTGCGTGGTGAAGTACAAGCAGTTGGTGGTGTGCCCCGGCTTGAAGCTGGACTGGCAAGGCATTGAAGGTTTGAACGACACCTTGGGCCGCAACGGCGTCACCTCCAACTACCGCTTCGACCTGGCCCCCTACACTTGGGAATTGGTGCAAAAGCTCAAAAGTGGCAAAGCCTTGTTTACTCAACCACCCATGCCCATTAAGTGTGCAGGTGCACCGCAAAAAGCCATGTACCTGTCAGCCGATCACTGGACACGTCAAGGCGTATTGAACCAAATTGATATTCAATTCTGCAATGCAGGTCCTGTGTTATTTGGTGTGGCCGACTATGTGCCAGCGCTTATGGAATACGTGAAGAAATACCGCATCGGTCTGAACTTTGGCGAAACCCTGGTAGCCGTAGATGGTCCAGCGCATAAAGCCACGTTCATGAAAAACCTGGCTAACGGCAGCAAAGAAAAAGTGGTGCGCGATTTCGACATGATCCACGTGGTGCCGCCGCAAAAAGCCCCCGACTTTGTGCGCGTCAGCCCCCTGGCAGACGCCGCAGGCTGGGTGGATGTCGACCCCGCTTCTTTGCGTCACAAAACCTACGCCAACGTTTTCGCTTTAGGCAATGTGGCCAACACCATCAACGCAAAAACGGCTGCCGCGGCGCGCAAACAAGCCCCTGTAGTTGCCAACAATCTCTTGGTTGCGATGGGCCAACTGCAAGGCCAAGCCAAGTACGACGGCTATGACTCCTGCCCGCTCACAGTGGAGCGCGGCAAGATTGTGTTGGCCGAGTTCACCTACGGCGGCAAGCTGGCCCCCAGCTTCCCTAGCTGGTTCATAGATGGCACCAAGCCTTCTGCGTTGGCTTGGTATTTGAAAGAACGATTGCTACCACCGATCTACTGGGAAGCCATGCTCAAGGGCCGGGAATGGATGGCAGAACCTGAAATGGTGGGCTGATGACTGCATTGAAGCGCTGGCTGCCCTCGGTTCCCCTGCTTGATTGGGGACGCCAATACAACCGCAAAACCTTCACCAACGACATGGTGGCGGCGCTGATCGTCACCATCATGTTGATCCCGCAAAGCCTGGCCTATGCGTTGTTGGCCGGACTGCCACCAGAGGTGGGTTTGTACGCCAGCGTGGCACCTCTGCTGCTGTATGCGGTGCTGGGAAGCAGCCGCGTATTGGCAGTCGGCCCCGTGGCGGTGGTATCGCTCATGACTGCAGCTGCAGTAGCCGAACACGCCGCAGCTGGCACGTATGCTTATTGGCAAGTCGCCATCACTTTGGCTTTTTTGTCGGGCGGCATGCTGTTGCTCATGGGCTTGCTGCGCTTGGGTTTCTTGGCGAATTTCCTCAGCCATCCGGTCATCTCCGGTTTCATCTCGGCGTCGGGTTTGCTGATTGCGCTGAGTCAATTGAAAACCATCATGGGCGTAAAAGCCGAGGGCCACAACTTCGTGGACCTACTGTTGGCACTGATTCACCAAGCCTCAAATTTGCACCTGCTTACCTTGGTGGTCGGCATCGCAGCCACCGCGTTTTTGTTTTGGGTGCGCAAGGGCTTGAAACCTTTGCTCATCTCAGCAGGTTTGAAACCCAAGCTGGCCGATGTGCCGGCCAAGGCCGGACCTGTGGTGGCGATTGCCCTCACCACGGTTTTGGCCTGGCGTTTGGACTGGCAAGGCCAAGGCATGAAGTTGGTGGGCACGGTGCCGCAAGGCTTGCCGCCTATCACTGCCCCTTTGTGGGATTTGGCACTTTGGCAAGAACTGCTGGTGCCAGCATTGCTCATCAGTGTGGTTGGTTTTGTGGAATCGGTGTCCGTAGGTCAAACCTTGGCCGCCAAACGCCGTCAACGCATAGAGCCTGATCAGGAATTGGTTGCATTAGGGGCGAGTAATTTGTCAGCTGCATTCACTGGCGGCTTTCCTGTCACAGGTGGCTTTGCCCGCTCGGTGGTGAACTTTGACGCAGGTGCAGTCACGCCAGCAGCAGGCGTTTTTACTGCCGTAGGTATCACACTCGCCTCTTTGTTTTTAACGCCGGCGCTGTATTACTTGCCGCAAGCTACTTTGGCCGCCACCATTGTCGTGGCTGTTCTCTCGTTAGTGGATTTTGAAATACTGAAATCTACTTGGCGTTTCTCCAAGTTAGATTTCATAGCTGTGGTCACCACCTTATTGGCCACCTTGTTGGTAGGCGTTGAAAGCGGCTTGGTCATGGGTGTGGTGGTCTCATTGGCGCTGTTTTTGTTCAGAGCCAGCCGTCCGCACATTGCCACAGTGGGCTTGGTGCCCGGCACCGAACACTTCCGCAATGTGTTGCGCCACGATGTGTTGGTCAGTCCCAAGTTGGTTTGCCTGCGAGTGGACGCCAGCATGTTTTTTGCCAATGCGCGTGGTGTGGAAGACCGTATCAACGCCGAGGTGGCGGCCCGCCCCGATTTGGAACACGTGCTGTTGCAGTGTTCGGCCGTGAACGACATCGACGCCAGCGCCTTGGAGAGCTTAGAGGCCATTGCCAGCCGTTTGAAGGACTCAAGCATTGCCCTGCATTTCTCTGAAATCAAAGGTCCAGTCATGGACAAGCTCAACACCACCGAGTTTTTGCAGCATTTGCATGGACGGGTGTTCCTCACCAATTACCAAGCCATTCAAGCACTGACGCCAGAAGTCATTTAGACGCTCTGAGCAAACCATGAACCACTTACTGCTGGGCATTCGCCACAACCTGAATCAAGTGGTACAGCAACTTTTGCAAGTGCTGCTAGTCGGCATGACGGTGGGCATGACGCGCAATGTGGTGCCCGCACTTGCAGAAAGTGAATTCGGCGTCCCACGCGGTTCATTCATGTTGCTGGTCACCTTTGTGGTGGCTTTTGGACTGGTCAAAGGCGGCATGAACTTCATGGCCGGCAGACTGGCCGAACAACTTGGCCGCCGAAAAGTGCTGCTGCTGGGGTGGCTGGTGGCTTGGCCCATCCCCTTGCTGATTGCCTTCAGCACCAGTTGGAATTGGATCGTCTTGGCCACCTTACTGCTCGGGGTCAACCAAGGCCTGACCTGGTCCATGACCCAAACCTCGGCGCTCGACTTCACCAAACCTCAACAGCGTGGCTTGGTGATTGGCTTGAATGAATTTGCAGGCTATCTGGGCATGGCGCTGGCTGGCATTGCCACGGGCTACGCCGCTACCTGGCTGGGCGCACGTGCTGGCCTGATGTGGTTTGGTGCAGCGGTCATTCTGCTGGGCACCTTGCTGACGGTGTTCGCAGTAGATGAAAGCCAACCTTGGAATCAATTGCACAGCTCACAGACCCCAGTGTCCAATAGTGTGTCTCTCACCACCCGTCAAATTTTTGCACTGATGAGCTGGCGAGACCCTCGCATGATGGCGCTCAGCCAAGCAGGTTTGGTGGAGAAATTTGTCGACGCCCTGGTGTGGATGATTTGGCCGATTTATCTGGTTCAACACGGCTTGCCTCTGACAGACATTGGTTGGGTGCTCAGCAGCTATGGCATCACTTGGGGCGTGGCGCAATTGGCCACTGGTTATTTTTCGGATGTGATTGGCAGGCATCGGTTGAACTGGATCGGCATGTGGCTGTGCGGTGTAGGCGTGGCTTTCTTTCCCACGAGCACCAACGCGCTTGAATGGGCAGCTGCAGCAGCGATGAGCGGATTGGGCATGGCCATGCTCTACCCCAACTTGAGCGCAGCTGTGGCAGACCTGGCTGCACCAGCATGGCGCGCATCGGCCATTGGTATCTACCGCTTCTGGCGCGACCTGGGCTATGCCGTGGGCGCCTTGGGCATTGGGCTGACTGCGCACCTCAGCGGCAACATGGACAACAGCTTTTGGTTTGTCGCCATCAGCATGTCGTTGTCTGGGAGCCTGTTGGCTTGGTTGGGTCAGAACGATCATCATTGATATACAGAAAGTAAACAATGACTGAAAAAACCATAACCGTGACCTTGCAGCAGCAAGCCGATTACCGCTTCGAGATTCGTTTCGATGACGCCATGTCCGTCCTCATCAGCGACGAACCGGCACCTTTGGGCACTGGCACGGGACCGTCGCCGGTTCAGTTTTTGTGCGCTGCAGTGGGCAATTGCTTGAGTGATTCACTGTTGTTTGCGTTTCGCAAATTTAAGGAAACACCTGAACCGATTCATTGCGAAGTGCAAGCCGTGGTGGGGCGCAACGAGCAAGGCCGTGTGCGCGTTTTGAAAATGGATGCCAAGTTGAAACTGGGCGTGAATGTCAGCCAACTGGAGCACGCCGAGCGAGTGCTTTCACAGTTCGAGGAGTTTTGCTCCGTGACCCAAAGTGTAGGTCAGGGTATTCCGATTCACATCAGGGTGTTAGACGCACACGGGATCATTTTGAAAGACTAATGCCTTGATTTCAGGTTCTGTCGCAATAAGGATTTCCAGTTTTTCAGGGACGCTATAGGTGGTGTTTGGCATAGGGCAAATACGCTACTGGTAGTAGGTAAGATTCTTCAGAATTTCTTATTGCGACAGAACCCAAAAAAGCCCTACAGCGTACTTTTACGGGTTCTGTCGCGTTAGTGGAGTATGGCCGAGTGATGGCTGGTGCTGCGTATGGGCAGAATAATTTACCTGCTTCTCAGGGAAGTGATACGAAAACGTGGAATAACTGCTTTGGCACTTCAAAGACAGGAAACTATGTAGGCGAGTACAAGGATGGTAAATACGATGGATATGGCACTCAAGGATGTTACCGCCGACTCAAATTTGATCAGTTTCGGCAGGTTGTGCCAATCTGCGATTGACCACCACCGCCACTCGACAAACACTGGTCAATGCGCAATCGGCACGGGTGGTCAATTTGGGGGCGGCGGGAACACCTCTTCACGCCAGATCCGTCTGACCACCGCCTCACTGGTTTGCCACCCCGCACCGCTTAGCAGGCTGCTGAAATACTCCCGGAATATGTGCACCGATGAGCTTATTCAAACGTTATAGACATAGCAATATTGCAAGCACTTTTTTTGAAAATCATGCGCGGAGCCGATAGTTTTACTGAAAGCCTTTTTACGATGCGCCGACT
>SHXD01000076.1 GCA_009693505.1 Limnohabitans sp. | reverse complement strand
CCGTCCACATTGAAGGTGGCATCTAGGGCGGTCTGCAGTGTTTTGCCAAAGCTGAGGCTTGTAACTTCTCCACTGCCTGACTTGAGGCTGGTCAAAGAAAATGCATTGCTTCCACCCGAGGCGCCAGTCACCATGATGCGGTAAGGGGTTGCAATATTGCCTGTATTGACGAGCTGCGCAGATATGCCTAAGTTGGCAGAGTTAATGGCGGCCACAATACCCGCGGGTGTTGTTGCACTGGCAGCCACTGCAATGGTGTTTGAAAACTGTGTGCCTGTTGGGGCGGTAAGGTCTGCGGCATTGTTGGCGGTTGACGTGAGGGTCACAACACCGTTGTTGTTCACGCCAGAAGAATAACCTATGGCAAATTTGCCTGAGAATGTGCCGTAGGTGGCCAGTGCGGTACTGTTAATGGTGCTTGCTTCAACGCCATCCGCCGCAACTGATGCTGCAGTGGCGGTATCCAATTGGTCAAACAACTCGCCCACTTCAGTGGCACTTAAAGACTTGTTGGCTGTTAAGGTTAAGCCGTTCACTGCAACGGTATCGCCTTTGTTCATGGCCTTGAAAGTGACCGCAATTTTTGAGGGCGTGCTGCCTGTACCTTGCGTAAACACCTTGGTGGGCGTTGGGTCAATGCTGTTTTTTAAGACAAGGCTGAAAGCTGCACCATCGTTCACTTGCGAAAGCGGTGTGGCAAAGCCAGGCACGTTGTCAGCAGAAATACTTCTTTGTTGCTGAGCAAGTCGCGTGACCGATACCGTGTGGCTACCCGTGGTAGCCGATGCAGTGGTGGTTACGCTAACGGCATTGGGTTGGCTAATTTGTGGCACCAAAGTATTGAAAGAACTTTGGTTTTTCAAGTTGGTAAATGCCGTTTGCAAATCACCCAAAACAAATTTAATGGCGGCATAACCAGAAATGCCGCCTTCTGCCTTGGCCACTCTCGCATCTATTTCTGCTTTGCGTGGCGCCTTTTCGGCTTCGACCAAACTGTTTGCCAATGAGTTGACGTCTACACCCGAACCCGCACTCAAGGTGCTGATAATTTTGCCTGCCGCGGCTTTGGCCGAGGTCGAGGTGGCCGCAGCGGAAGCTGCAGTGGAAGTGGTTGACGAAGTGGCGGTAACCATGGTTTATTTCACCGCGACTTATTTTATGTAGTTAAACAAACTTAACTGGCTGATCTTGGCAAAGCTGCTTTGCGCGGCTTCCAAGCTCAACATCTGTTGGTTCATTTTGGTAATGGCGCTGGCGTAGTCCAGGTCTTCAACTGAAGACAAGGTGGTCTTTAAATTCAGCACGGTGTCTTCAATCACGCTGGTCTGCTGGTCTATGCCTTTAAGGCCAGAGCCAATTTTGGCGCGGGCCATGCTGAGGCCACCTAGCAAGCTGTCGAGCTCAGATAGGCCGCCTTGCATTTTGGGACGGTCGGTGGTGTTCACGCCCTTGATCAAGTCGTCCATGGCATTGAAAAAACCAACACCTTGGACGGTGCCATCGGGCAGGGGGCGGTTCACAGGTACAAATGCATCGGTGCCAGTACGATTAATGGGCATGGTGCGGTTCTCACCCACCATCACGCTCATGCGAGTTTGGTCGCCTACGTATTGCGGGCTACCTCCGGCAACAGACACAAAGGGGGGCTGTGTGACTTTGCTGCCGGCAAACAAATAGTTGCCGCTGGTGTCTTTCGTATTGGCCAAGCTCAGCATTTGGTCGCGCAGAACTTGCAGCTCTACACCCAGTGCTCTTCGGTTGTCTGGGCTTAGGGTGTCGTTGTTGGCTTGCACCGCAACTTCTTTGGCACGAATGAGCAAATCGCTCACGCTAGACAAGGTGCTGTCTTCCCCTTGGAGCCTGTTTTGCACAGTGTTCAGTGCCGTTTGATAGCTCTCTTGGCGCGTCAAAATTGACTTCAAGCGCTGCACGGTAGAGGCTTGGTCGGGCGCGTCGCTGGGGTTGATAATTTGCTTGCCCTGTGCCAACTGTGCCTGCGATTTGGCCAAATTATTTTGCGACGTCGTCATTTGCTTTGTCGCTCTTTCAAACAGCAGGTGGGTTGAAATTTTCATGGTGTGTCCTGTTTATTTTTGCATGGACTTAACGAACCTGCAGCACGCTGTCAAACAGTTGGCTGGCCACTTGCAAGATTTTGGCAGCGGCCTGATAGGCTTGCTGAAAGCGAATCAGGTCGGCGGCTTCTTCGTCCAAGCTCACGCCTGAGACTTTGTCGCGCGCGGTCACGGCTTGCTCGTGCACCACTTGCAAAGCCGATTGCGAGATGGCCGCTTGGCGTGCAATGTTGCCCATGTCGTTGACGTGGTCGATGTAGGCGGCTCCAATGGTTTTGCCCCCGCCCATGACGGCTTTATTTTCCAGCGCGGCCAATACCAAAATGTTTTCGTTGTTGCCGGTGCCGTCCCGGTTGCCGTCAACGGAGTAGATGTCGCCTGCTTTGGGTGGGCTGGAAAACGTGACGCCCAAGCCCTGATAGACCACGCCAGGCTCGAGCTTGGCGGGGTTAAATTGACGCTTGGCCAGCTCGGTGCCGGTGTTGACATCGGTGATGGTAAAGCTGGTGGCAGAGTCAAAGCGAATCTGCAGTGGCTGTGCGCGCAGGGCTTGCTTGGCATTGACGGCCGCGCCGCTAAAAGAGGCGCTGACTTTGGCGCTGCCTGCGCCGGTTACAAACACCAGCAAGTCCTCGTTGCCGCTGCCTTTGATGTAAGCGCCTGTTCTGAAACCGAGTTTGCCAAGGTCTGCCGGTGTGCCCGTGCCAAAGCCCAGCTCAACGGGTGTACTGGCGCCGCTAACCAAGGCGCGCGTGATGCTGATTTGACCGGCGTAGGTTTTGGCACTCAGGCTCAAAGCGTTTGGGGTGGCGCTTTCTTTGGTGGAGGCGCCGCTGATGGCGATGTCTTCACCCTCGTTGCCTGCTGTGTTGCGCAAGACCAATTCGCCTGAGGCGCTAAGGGATGCTTGGATGCGCGAGTTGGCGCTGCCGGCGTTGATGGCGGTGACCAAGTCGGCCGAAGTGGCCCAACTGGCAGCGCCACTTTTGCTGACCTCAACGAAGGCGCCTGCAGTGGTGGCGCCGCCTTTGAGCAACAGCGGCAAGTCCAATTTGATTTGGCTTGCAGGAACTCGAACTTCGTTGGTGGCGCTGGCAGTCACGCCTGTGACGCCTGCGTCGTTGACCCACTTTTTAAGGTCAGAGGCTTGCAGTGTTTTGCCAGCGGCCGCGCTCAAAGCGCCCAAGCTGGTGCCGTTCAGAGTAATGAGGCCAGCGGCCAGGGTGCTCATGTCCGCTTGCATTCGCGTGCCCTCGAGCAAAGCGGGCAAGGGGGTAGAGGACAGGATTTTGTGTTTGGCCGGGTCGGTGTCGGCCATGTCCCACTGCAATTCTTGGCGCACATCAGACTTGGCGCCGTAGAAAACATTCATTTGTTTGTAGCCACTGGTGCCGCTGACGTTGAGGTAAGCACTGCTGTAGCCAGCGTTAGGCACAAAGCCGTTGGCCTCGGTCATCAACTGACCTTGCAGCTTGGTGTCGATGGCAGCGCCTATGATTTGGCGCCCGTCACGAGTGAACACTTGGAGCTGCTGGCCCGCGCTTGCCTCGCCCATCAGGATGCTGACATTTTGCAGACCGTTAGGAATGGTGGCCACTGCGCCCACGGGGTTGCTGGCCGTGACCGTTAGGCTCAGAGCCGCATTGGCGTTGGGGTTGTTGCCCAAGACTTCGTTCAAGGCCTTGGGGCCAGTGCTGAGGGGCTGCACATAACTCACGTTGGCGTCAACGCCGCTGGTGTTGTTGGGCGCTGCAACCACGCGAAACTGCGCTGCAACGGCCACGCGCAAGGGGTCAGTAAACGCCACCTTCATGCTGCTCGCAGCGCTGGTGCCTGCCGGCCCAATGCTGAACAAAGCCACGCCGGTGTTGCCGTAAGCGTCAATGCCGCCTTGGTGCAGGTTGTTGACTTCAGTGACCACTTTATTGGCCAGGCCCTCCAAGGCGCTGCGGCTGCTGCCCAGTACTTGTTCCCTGAAGCTCAAAAGCCCCGAGAGTTTGCCGCTGGTCAGTGATGTCAGCGGCGAAGGTGAGCCGTAGGGGTCAATGACCAGGCTGACTTTTTCGGGTGAGGCAGAGTTGAATGCGGTGCCAATGCGAAGTGATTTGACGCCGTCAATGATCACATCGCGTGTAAACGAGGGGCCTAAGCTGACTTTGACGGAGCCGTTTTCGTACGTTAAGGTGTTCAGACGTGCGTAGCCTGAGAGATCGTTGAGCAGTTTGTCGCGCAGGTCCAGCAAGTCCGGGGGCTGGTCGGCTGCGGATTTTTGCTTGGTCATTTGAATGTTGATCTCGGCCAGTTGCTTGACAATCGTGTTCATTTCATTGACGTTGCCGACCACCAATTGATCGGTCTCGCTTTGCACCAAATCCAGCTGAGAAGACAGCTGCCCAAAGCGGGTGGCCAAGTTTTCTGCATCCCGAACAAAGCTGCCGCGAAGCACGCTAGAAGCTGGGTCGGCAGACAAATTGCGAGCAGAGCCAAAGAACTGATCGAGTGCGCTACTCAGGCCCATGGCAGGGCCGCCCATGACGTCAATCACGCGGTTGGCGTAGTTGACCATGGGCTCTTGGCTGGCCAAGTCGCTGTTGCTGTTGCGCAGGTTGGACTCAATGAAGGTATTAAATTGGCGCTGAATGCGGTCGACCACCACGCCGGTGCCCAAGTAGGTGTTACCTTTTTTGGCCACTGGGTTGGCTTGCAACACCGCTTCTTGCCGAGAGTAGCCTTCGGTGGCCACGTTGGCAATGTTGTTGCTGATCGTGCCTAAGGAGCGCTGGTAGGCCGAGACTGCGTTGGAGGCAACGCTGACTAAGTCGGTCATAAGCTGTTCCGATCAAAGTTTTTGCCTAGGCCTGGCATCATGTTCAATGGCATAGCGCCGCTCTTTGGCAGCTTGAATTCGGGGCGATGCTCTTTGTTCAAAGGCAAGGCGGTTTCTTTCGGATTCAATGAAATTGGCTTGGCAGGTGGCAATGCGCCGTCTTCTCGCATCTTGAGCATTTCAGCCGTGCTGACTGTGGCTGCTTGCTGCTGTTCTAAATTTTTTACCAGCATGTCGGCCAAGCCCATTGAATTTCGCTTGGCCAATTGAACCGAGACCTCTTTGTCAAACATGGACTGGTAGGAATCTAAGGGCGCATTTTCAGACAAGTCACTTTTGACCACAGAATCGCGCATAGACTTCATCATCATTTGAATGAAGAGGGCCTCAAACTGCTGTGCAGTTTCGCGGGTGGCGGCCTTGGCATCTTGACGCGCCTGTCCCTTGAGTTGGCCAAGGCCATCAAAGTCAAGGTAAGAGCGGGTGTTGCCAACTGGGTTGTCCATGAAGTTCTCTCGGTGCCTTATTTTTAAAGCTTTAGATCACGAGCAAATCGGCGCGCAAACTGCCAGCGCTTTTAAGTGCTTCCAAAATGGCGATCAGTGCAGAAGGGGTGGCGCCCACTTGGTTCACGGCGTCCACAATTTGGCGCAAGTCAACACCAGGGTTGAACAAGAACATGGGTTTGTTGGGTTCGCTTACAGCGACGTCTGCATTTTGAACAGCGGCTGTGGTACCGCCGCTAAAGGGTGCTGGCTGAGAAATTTCGTTGGTCACACCCACCGACACTGAAATGGTCCCATGTGAAACAGCAGCAGCTGTGACGCGCACATTGCGGCTAATGACCACAGTGCCTGTTCTGGCGTTAACCACCACACGAGCAGAAGGCTCGCCTGGCATGACATCCATGTTTTCCACCATGCTCATAAACGCAACGCGCTGAGTCAGGTCTTGGGGTGCTTGCAAAGAAACGGTCACGCCGTCCATGGCGCGTGCTACATCCGCGCCAAAGCGTGAGTTAATGACATTCACAATGGCGGTGGTGGTGGTGAAGTCGCTGTCGCGCACATTCAAAATAACACGGTCTGCTTTGTCAAAGGGGTTGTCCACAATGCGCTCTACCGTAGCGCCTTGCGGAATGCGAGCAGCAGTGGGCACGCCAATGACCACTTTGCTGCCAGCGGCCGCAGTGGCATCGATGCCTGTTGCAGCCAAAGAGCCTTGAGAGATGGCATAAATTTCACCATCTACACCGCGCAAACTGGTTAGCAGCAATGTGCCGCCGCGCAAGTTAGAGGCTTTGCCAATGGCAGAAACCGTGACGTCAATTTTTTGGCCAGGTTTGGCAAAACCAGGCAACTCAGCAGTCACCATGACGGCGGCTGTGTTTTTAATGTCAATCTTGCCAGAGCTAGAAGCGGTTTCAAAGTCTGACAAGGGTCCTTCTAAGCTCACACCCAAACGGTTGAGCAAGGTCTTCATGCTTTGTGCGGTGAAGGAAACGTCAGCGCCATCGCCTGAGCCGTTCAAACCAACCACCAAGCCATAACCAATGAGTTGGTTACTGCGCATGGCGGCCACAGAGGTCAGATCTTTGATGCGATCGGCCAAGACAGTGCCACTGGACAATGTCAATGTTAAAAATAATGCGAGCCAGGATTTCATGATGTTCTTGATGGAAATTCAGGTTCAAAAAATAGGGTTGACTTAGAAAGGCCAGATCTTCAAGAGCGTACTGGTGCCCCAACCCGCTTTGGTCGCATTGGCCAAGTCGCCACTACCGCGGTAAGCAATTTGGGCGTTGGCCAAGCGGCGCGATTGCACCGTGTTGTTAGGCGCCACATCGTCCGGACGGATAATGCCCGCCACTTGAATAATTTCTGAGCCTTCTGTGAGGGCTAATTGTTTTTCGCCGCGCAATACCAAGTTGCCGTTAGGCATGACTTCGACCACTGACACAGCCACCGATCCTGTCAAGGTGGCTTGTTGGTCTGCAGCGCCGGTACCTTTGTTGGACATGCTAGAGCCGTCCATCTTGATGCCGTTCATGAAGCCGCCCAGACCTTTGCCCCAATTGGCCAAGCCTGTGGGCACCATGTCGTTTTTAGATTCGCGGGTAATGGTGCCGTTTTGAGTGCGTGAGGCTTGTGAAGATTCGTTCAACAAAACCGTGATCACATCGCCCACTTGAAAGCTTTTGCTTTTGCCAAACCAACTGTCGCTTTGGCGGCCCACATAAATGGCGCCTGTTGCGGGTTTCGCGGGTCCTGAGGCAATGGGGTAGACCGGTTCAAACTGAGGCGAATGACCCATGTTGGAAGATGGCGCTGTGCTGCATGCTGCCAAGCCACAGACCAAGCCGGCAACAAGAGACCCACGTAGCAGGCTAGAAGAATTGATCAATGGCACAAATTTTTTCATGGTGTGACTCAGTCCTTGTCGACTTAATTTAGTCTTGATGAATTAAAGGTTGTTGTTCACAAACTTCAACATACCGTCAACCGCAGAGATGGCCTTAGAGTTAATCTCGTAAGCGCGCTGTGTCTCAATCATGTTGACCATTTCTTCCACCACGTTCACGTTGGAAGCTTCTAGGGTGCCTTGCATCAAAGAGCCCGCACCGTTCACGCCAGGCTGTAGCACTTGAGGTGTGCCGCTGGCAGGTGTTTCTTTCATCAAGTTTTGGCCTTTAGATTCCAAACCACCTGGGTTGACAAAACGAGCCAACTGAATTTGGCCAATGACCTGGGAGCCGCCGGCAGCCAGTTCAATGGACACGGTGCCATCACGGCCCACAGTCACGCTAGATGCGGTATTGGGAATGGTGATGGCTGGTTGCAAAAGTGCGCCAGCAGAAGTGACCAACTGGCCCGTTGAAGACAATTTGAAATTACCATCACGGCTGTAGGCAATGGTGCCATCGGCTTGTGATATTTGAAAAAACCCATCGCCAGCAATGGCCATGTCTAATGGGTTTTGCGTGTTGACCATGTTGCCTTGCGTGTGCAATTTTTCGGTGGCCACCACGCGCACACCTGTACCCAGCATCAAGCCAGTTGGCGCTTGGGTGTTGGTGCCCGTTTGGCCTCCCGCTTGCCGCACGTTTTGATAGAGCAAGTCTTCAAAAACAGCACGATCGCGCTTAAAGCCAGACGTGTTCACGTTGGCCAAGTTATTCGAAATAACATTCATGCGCGTTTGTTGCGCGTCGAGGCCCGTTTTGGCAACCCACATTGAAGCATCCATGGCTAGCTCCTTTTCAATTATTTGTTAAGTTCATGAGTTGCGCATCATGGTTGCGCCAGACTCATCCGAATCTTTACTCTGCTTGATCACGTTGACGTTCATTTCAAACGAACGGCTCAAGTCCATCAATCGAACCATGACTGACAAGGCATTCACGTTGCTGCCTTCCAATGACTTGGGGTTCACAGACAGCATGGCTTTGCTGTCTGGAATGTCGGTGCCATTGGGCTTGCCTTCAACACCAAACAAACCATCGACTCGTCTAGTAAGGGTCAAACCATCTGCATTGCGCAACATTAATTTGTCAATGAGTACAGGTTTTGAGACACCCGTGGTCATGGGGTTTTCTGCATATACAGAGCCATCTGAATTGATCACGACTTTAAAACCTGGGGGGACTGTAATGGGGCCGCCACTCTGTCCTCGGACCACAAAGCCATTGCCGGTTTCTAAGATGCCTTTTGACGAAAGCTTCAGATCGCCACGACTCGTAAAGGCCAGAGTTTCGTCGCTGCCTGTGACGCCTAATACGGCTTTGTCGTTAAAAGAGATATCGAGATCACGACCTGTAGACATCACGGTGCCAGGCTTCATGATGATGATGTCTACATTCAAGGACTTGGGTTGAATGCGTGATGCAAAACCAGCACCTTCAGCCTTCACGCTTTGCATGGCAGATTCAAAACTGCGCTTGAAACCGGGTGTGGACACGTTGGCCAATTCATTGTTGATCATGTGCTGGACTACGCGCGACTCTGCAATGGCAGCGGAGGCGTTGAAAGCTAAGCGGTCCATGTCGGTTTCCTGTCAGTTCAATTAAAAATAGTCAAAAGCTTGACGGTTAAGAGCGCAGGTTAATGATCGCGGAGGTCATCGTGCTTGAGGTCTCAATCGCTTTCGCGTTGGCTTGGAAGTTACGCTGAGCGGTGATCAAGTCCACCAACTCTTGTGTTAAGTCCACGTTGGCCCGTTCTGTGGCACCAGCGCGAAGGGTTCCAAAGCCTGCGCTACCGGCAGTGCCCAAAATGGGTTTGCCTGAAGCGGCAGAAGACAAGAAGCTCGAGTCACCAATTTGACGTAAACCTACGGGGCTTGAAAAGTTAACAAGCAAGATCTTTGCCAATGATTTTTGGGTACCGTTGGAGAACGAAGCGCTCACCAATCCGTCGTTACCAATCGTCACACCCACCAAGTCGCCTTCAGGTGCGCCGTCTTGAGATTGCGATAACACAGCAAACGGTGAAGAGAACTGGGTCGAGGCTGAGTAATTGATGTTGATGGTCAAAGCGCCCTTACCACCCGCGAGGAAAACAGTTTCAAGTTGTGTACCCTTGACAGGTGAAATCAATTTACCGCCCGTGTCAAAGGTCAGCTCGCCTTTGTCCAAGAAGATGGGTGACCAAGCAGGCAAGGTGGTGAAGCCGTCGCCGTTGGTGGTCTCAAGGCCTGCGGCGTCAATGTATTTCCCTTGCGCCGTGCCGTTGACAATGTCTTTGTGCTGTGTGGGCTTGATCCAGTTCGAAGTATTGCCGCGACCGGCCTCAACAGTTTCTAGGCCCCATGAAGGATCGCCAGAAATTTTGATGAACGATTCTGTGCCGGTTGTGCCGGTAGTGAAAACGAAGTTATTTTTAACAGCGTCGTAAGACACCTTCACACCGTTGACGGTGACGGGTGTGGTGCCGTCGCTGCCCAAGCCGCCCAAGGAGTTGATGCCTTTTTCCATATCGGCCATGAAGGTTGTGATGGAGTGGTTGGCGTTGATGGGCAACACGACCGTGCCTTTGATGCCATCGACTGTGACGACAAATTTATTGTTGGTGCTGTCCACTGCAAACTTGCTGGTCAAGTTGGTGGTGGGGGTGGTGCCACGCGCCACAGCCGGCGTGGAGGCAATACCGCGAAGCGCCGTGGTAGAAATTGCGATGTTTGTGTTGGCCAGCCCTAGCAAGGACAAGCCGGTAGCAGTGACGCCAGTGATGGCTACGCTCGAGTAGTCGCCTGTGGTGCCAGACTCTATGGCAAAGGTTTTATTGATCGAGTCAAAAGTCATCTTCATGCCAAAGCGCTGCTCAGCCGCAAGCCTTAAAGCTGTTGTGGTGTTGGGCAGTACTTTGACACCATAAAGCCCGGTGGTTGAGTCCAAGGCCGTAGCCGTTTGGGTCAGGCCCAGCAAGTCGTTGTTGGTTGTGCTACCTGATGTGAGGGAAACAACGTTGGAGCTGTCGGTGAACTTAAAGCCTTGATTGGCGAAGTCATATGCAACTGTCAGGCGCAAAGCGTTGGCCGCCGTATTGGCGGTGTTGTAGGTGGCAAGTGTTGTTGTGACTGCAGCCGCATTGGTGGTAT
>SHXD01000075.1 GCA_009693505.1 Limnohabitans sp. | reverse complement strand
ACCGTGCTCTTGCCGCTGCCAATGCCGCCCGTCAGCCCCAGTCGAAGTGGCTTGCGGCTCAACGGGTTAAGCCCCCATGGAAATGCCTAAAAAGAAACATGCGAATCCAGAAAAGGCTAAAAAAGGTCCAAAAGCGAAGTGCCCATTGTGACCCAGTTGCCCCCGCATTTTTTGGATGACCCCAAAAATCAGCCCAGAAACAGAGGCCAACAGGAGCAAAGGCAAAAGGCTCCAAACCCCCACCCAAGCGCCAAGTCCGGCCAACAGTTTGAGATCGCCTTGCCCCATGCCCTCTTTGCCGGCCACTTTCTCAAAGCCCCAACTGACCAGCCAAAGAAGCCCATAGCCCAGAACCGCACCAGACAGTGAATGTATGAGTGGGGTGGGGGTTAGCGACATGGCGCTGCCAATGAGGCCCACCCACAGCAAGGCTTGGGTGAGAACATCTGGGAGAAGGAATGTTTCGGCATCAATCCAAGCCAAGGCCAGAAGGGCAGCGCAGAAGAAACCCGCTAACAAGGCTGAATAGCCAAAACCAAACTTCAGGAGAGACATACAAAACAACACAGCTGTGAGGAGTTCGACCAGTGGATAGCGAAAGGAAATGGCTTCATTGCAATGTTTGCAGCGTCCAAAGCACCAACCAAAAGACAAAACCGGAACGAGCTCGTACCAACTCAGTGTGTGGCGGCAGTGAGGGCAGTGTGATCGTGGCGTCGATAAATTGAGGCTAATGGGACCACTTTCGTCAGCCATCAAAATCATTTGCGGCAAGCGGTGAATGAGCACGTTGACAAAGCTGCCTATAACCAAGCCAATGGCAGCCATCAAAATGATGTGCGCCAAACTGACTTCTACAAAATGGGGCATGACCCAGCCCATGCTGCCAGGGGCTAGCCACAATTGAGGCCATGCAGTGAGGGTGATCAAAAGACTTGTCCTAAGTTGAAGATGGGCATGTACAAGGCCAACAAAATGCCGCCTATGAGCGTGCCCAGCACGACCATGATGACGGGCTCGAGGAGCGTGGACAGATTGCCAATTTGTTGATTCAGATCGGACTCCATGAGTTTGGCGGTACGTTCAAGCATGGTATCAAGTGATCCCGTTTCTTCGCCTATGGCGCACATCTGAATGGTCATGGCAGAGAACAAGTTGGATTTTGACATGGCCTTGCTCAAACTGTGGCCCTCCTGAATGCTTTGCGTCATTGCAAGCGTGGCTTGTGCCAAATTGGGCGAGACAGTTGCGGCTGAAGCGGGTCCCAGCGCTTCTGCCAAAGGAATGCCGGCCTGAAGCAAAGCCGACAAGGTTTGTGCCCATTTGACGATCATGGCGGTTTGCAAAAGTGGCCCTACAACAAGACTTTGAAATGCAATTTTTTCAAAAATAATTTGGAGCTTCAAGGACCTGTGGTGCACCCCATGCAGCAATGCGATGAGTGCCAAAAGCACCCCAGATAGCACGCCAGCCCATTGCCCCACCCAAAAGCTTATGTTGATCAATTGCTGTGTTGCCCAAGGCAATGACGCGCCCATGCTCTTGAAAACATCTTCAAAGACAGGCACTACCCACAGCAAGATGACCACCAACACAATGACAGCGATGACCAAGATGCTTGCTGGGTAAATAAGCGCATTTTTAAGTTTCGCTTTCAGGGCGGCATGAGCTTCTAGGGTGTCTGCCAAGCGGCTCAAAATTTTGTCCAAAATGCCAGCTGACTCGCCTGCGTGCAACAAGCTGCAGTAATGCTGATTGAAAACTTGCGGATGCTTTTGAAAGGCAGTGTGCAGCGACTGGCCTGCATTGATCTCGGTGCGAAGGACTTGCAATGTGTTGCCGAAGGACTTCTGAGTGGAGCGATTACCCACGATGCTTTGACTGAGCAATTCGAAAGCCTGCGAAAGTGGAATGCCGGCACTCATGAGCGCCGACCACTGCCGTGTGAAAACGCTCAGTGTTTTGGCTGGCACAGGCTTGCTTTTCAGCTTGTGAAGGGGCGCAGCCTGCCGCCTGGCCACTGCACGGGAGAGGGCCGCATCAAGTGACATCGGTGTGCGCCAGTACTTCGGACAAAGAGGTGATGCCCATGGAGGCTTGGAGAAGTCCTGCATGTCGCAGTGTGTTGACACCCTCTTTTTCGGCTTGTGCTGTCAGTTCATGGCCACTGGCATTGTGCAAAATCAAATGCTGCAATGCCGCTGTAATAGGCATGACTTGGAACAAACCAATTCGCCCCCAATAGCCCTTGTGGCACTGTGAGCAGCCTTGTGCCGAATAAAAATGATGCTGTGGCGCGGCTTGGTTGGTGAAAGACTGGAAACCTAATTCTTTCAGTGATTGAGAGGACACACTGACGGGCGTTCGACAGTGCACGCATAAGCGGCGAACCAATCGCTGTGCAGAAATGAGGCTAATGCTAGAGGCCAAGTTGTAGGTGGCAACGCCCATGTTGCGCAGGCGAACCAAAGCGCTGGGTGCGTCTTGCGTATGCAAAGTAGACAGCACCAAGTGTCCTGTTTGCGAAGCCTTCATGACAATGTCTGCCGTCTCATGGTCTCTGATTTCTCCCACCATGAGGATGTCGGGGTCTTGACGTAAAAAGGCCCGAAGTGAAGTGGCGAAATTAAGGCCAATTCTTTCTTTCACATTGACTTGATTGATGCCCGGCAATTGAATTTCAGAGGGGTCTTCTACGCTGGCAATGTTCACTTCAACCCGGTTCAGCAAGTTCAAACAGGCATACAAAGATTGAGACTTGCCTGAACCTGTGGGCCCTGTGACCAAAACCATGCCATGTGGTTTTTGGAGGGCTTCAAGCAATTTTTGTTTGTCGGCTACGCTGTAGCCCAAATGATCTAAATTGAGCTTATCTAAGTCGGTCGACAAAATACGCACCACAATCTTTTCTCCGAACAAGGTTGGCAATGTGCTCACCCGTAAATTCAGGTGCTGTGTATTTTTGAGGCCAAGGTTCATGCGGCCGTCTTGCGGTAAGCGTTTTTCTGCAATGTCTAAGCGCGACAAAACTTTAATGCGAGAGACAATTTGTTCTTTGAACTCAAATGGCGGTGGTGGAATTTCTTGCAGCACACCATCGACACGCAAGCGGACACGGAAGAAATTTTCGAAAGGCTCGAAATGGATGTCAGAGGCTCTGAGAAGTGCCGCTAATTCCCACGTTTGCTGGAGGTAGTGAACAACAGGTGCCTCTGATGGCGTGGGCAGGTTGCCGGATTGATGGGTTGCCATCTGAACGCCATTTCATAAAAACAGGGCGTTCAATGATGCGTGCAATTTTCCAATTCAAACGGTTCAAACTCTAAATGCAAGAATTTGTGCGGTGGTGTGTGAACCTACGTGATAACTGCCTTCGGCTAAGACGCGCGCACCTTGATGAGCAAAAGAAACATGCAAGGGTGCTATTTCTCCCCGCAATATCTCGACACTAGGGTATTTGCCTGATGCGTTGTCTTCCACAGAAACTTTGGACTCGTGAATCAGTGCGCCCCCGACTCGCAAACTTTTTGGCAGTTGAGCATTGAGTCTTTGTCGAATGGGCGATTCAGGTTGAGAAAAAACGCTGACCACCACATCCCAAGCATTGGGTTCAAGCTGAAAGTCATTCAAGTCTGCCAAGAAACATTTAATTTTGACTTGATGCTTCGCGGCCAGTGCTTGCGCTTTGGCAAGGCCTACACTCGAAAAATCAACAGCAGTGACATCAAAGCCCAGTTGGGCCAAGTACACGGCGTTGCGGCCTTCGCCCTCGCTCAGGGAAATGACTTTGCCTTTTCTGACTTGGGGCGCAGCCCAAACCAAGAAATCGTTGGGCGCTTCGCCGTAAGCATAGTCTTGGCGTGAGAAGCGATCATCCCAATAGCGGCTGCCTTTTTTCTCTTGTGTCATCTTTTCAGTTTAAAGCAATGGACACAATGCTGAGCCAGCTTGTTCAAATTGAAAAATTGAATCAGAATGGTATGTGGTTCAATGCAGGGACTGCGAGGCAATATGAAATTTGTATTTTTAGGGGTCATCCTGATGGCATTCAATGCCAACGCAGCAGACGCACCCAAAGCGGATGATAAAAAGAAACCAGAGCGGTCAGCTGTGCCCGAGCGCATTCCACGCCCTAAGGCTACACCAGATTCATTGCCGCAGCATGTTGAGAAGAACAGCAATCCCGATGCCTGTCCAAAATTTGAATACAAAGAAAAGCCCGGCAAAATTGTGTGCATACAAAAAGCCACAGGCCCCGAAAAACCCAAGCCTGCAGCGAAATGACTGTCAGTTGGCCAAGCCTACAAAAACGTTTTGAACGTCATCATTGCCGTCAATGGCAGACAAGAAGTTTTCCACTTCCTCAAGCTGCTCGGCGCTGAGGTTGGCAGGGTTAACGGGGTTTTTGGGTTTGTAGCCCAACTTGTTGGACAACACGGTGAAGCCATGCTCGGGCAAGGCTTTGCTGACCAAATCTAAATCTGTTGGGTCTGTGATGAACACCGTAACGCCGTCTTCATCGGCGGCTTCAAAGTCTTGCGCACCCGCTTCAATGGCCGCCACTTCTGCGTCTGCATTCGCCTGCGCAGCTTCGGCTTCGATCATGCCAACATGGTCAAAGTCCCAAGACACAGAACCTGAAGAGCCTAGTTGTCCTTTGCGGAAAAGCACGCGAACTTCAGAGGCTGTCCGGTTGAGGTTGTCGGTGAGTGCCTCTACCATCACGGGCACCTGGTGCGGTGCAAAGCCTTCGTAAATGACGCGTTCAAAATTAACGGGGTCGCCCAACAAGCCAGCTCCTTTTTTGATGGCGCGTTCTAGCGTATCTTTGGGCATGGAGACCTTGCGGGCCTGCTCCACGACCAAGCGCAACCGAGAGTTGGCGGCAGGATCGGCACCACTCTTGGCGGCCACCATGATGTCTTTGGCCAAACGCCCAAAGAGTTTGCCTCTAGCGTCTGCGGCTTGTGCCTTGCCTTTTGCTTTCCACTGGGCGCCCATGGGGTCTACTTTCTCTGTGAAGATTTAAGGGGGTCATTTTAAGTCATGTCCCCCTTCAAAACTTAGACCGTGATGTCGACGTTGCCGCCTTTTGGCTTGTCATTTGATTTGACCTCTTGCCGAGCTACTTCACGTTGCGGCTCCATTTTTGGCGGCGGATTATTTTTGACCTTCTGCTCCGTTTTAACGGGCTGTTCTTGTTGCACCCGAGGCGGTTCTGGCCTTTGACTGGCAGGGCGAATTTCTGACATGGTGAAAACTCCGTCAAATTGAAATGGAAAAGGATGGCAAATTGCCAAGGGCCATTGTCAACCAAAAAGCGATGAAAAGGGTTAAACCCAAAGGAGGCTTGACATGATAATAGCCCTCATTTCGCATCTTTACAAAGCTTGCAAAACACGATCAGGGGTTAAGGGCAAGGTTCTAAACCTGACTCCTGTGGCATCAAAGACAGCATTGGCCAAGGCAGCGCCAGTGGGTCCTTGAGAGGCTTCGCCTGCGCCTAAAAATGGCTGTCCAGGTCGGTCAATTAAGACCACCTCTACTGGCGGTATTTCTGAAAAAGTCAGGATGGGATAGCTGTTCCAGTCGCGCGATAAAACACGGGCGTTGTCCATTTGGACCTCTTCTTTCAGGGTCCATGAAAGCGATTGAATCAAGCCTCCTTCAATTTGATTGCTGATGCCGTCGGGGTTCACCATGTGGCCGCAATCGGCACTGGTCACAGCGCGCAGTACCCGAATTCGACCATTTTGGCGGTTAACATCAACTTCCAAGGCCACAGCACAGTAGCCGGCAATGTTCTTGTATTTGGCAAAACCAATGCCGCGTCCTCGACCAGGTGTTTTGCGCCACTGTGACCAACCAAATTTTTCGGCGGCTTTCACGATGGCGTCGCGAGCGCGCTCGTCTTTCATGAAGCGCAATCTGTATTCCACTGGATCTGCGCCACTTGAATGTGCCAGTTCGTCTATAAAAGATTCGATGGCAAAAATATTGGCATAAGCACCTAGGCCGCGTGTCGAGGAAACTCGCAGCGGCATTTCTGTAATGAAGTGCGTGGTCACGTTGTGGCCAGGGAATTCGTACAAAGCAATGGCATTGCGATCTGCCGCAAAGTTGGGCCCGCCACCGTTGACGGGTTTGGGCATGGCAAATGGCTTTTCAAGGTAGGCCGCGGACAAGAGGTTGCCAGGTTGCCCACTGGGCCTTGTGCCATGCGGCGTTGACCATAATGTGAAGTCCCAATCGAGCACGTTGCCTTGGGCATCAAGGCTGGCTTTGGTCTTCATAACCATGGCAGAACCATAAGGCTCCCAAGCATGTTCTTGTTCTCGCGAATATTGCAAGCGAACAGTTTGCCCGGGCACTTGAACCGCCAAAAGGGCTGCATCCGCAGCCGCATCATCGGCCATGTTGTGGCCATAGCAGCCAGAGCCCTGCACGTGTTGCATGCGAACTTTTTCCCTGGGCATGCCCAACATTTTGGCAATGGCCTCACCTGTTTGAAAGACAGATTGGCTGTGCGTTTGGACTGTCAATACGCCATCAGCTCCCAATGTGGCCATACCGGCCGAGGTACCGATGGAAGCATGCATTTGATAGGGGCGGTAATACTGCGCTTCAACCACGCGGGCAACGGCTGTGTTGGCACTGCTGGAATTGGCCCGGGCTTGCTTCTTGGTTGGAATGACCACATCGGGTTTTGTTTGGAGCAGCCAGGCAGGCATGTCCTGAGTCTTCGGCAAGTTCTGAGGAATTTGCCATTCACACACATTTTGCAATGCTTGTGCAGCGGCTTGGGCCTGTGCCTCGCGTTTTGCAATGACCCCTAAAAAACTGCCGTTGCGAACCACCTTCACCACACCCGGCATTTTCTCGACGCTGCTCAAATTTACAGATTGCAGTCTGGCACCATGGCTAGGCGGCCGCACGACATGACCAAACAACATGCCTTTGGGCCGTTGCTCTTGAACAAAAATAGCTTCGCCCATGACTTTGGCTTGAATATCAGGCCTTGGGACTGAGCGTCCAATGTAGCGATGCTCACTCAGGGGTTTAGGTTTGACCAGACCCGTGGCTTCACGGTTAAGCGATTCGCCAACTACCAATTCCCAATAACTTGTTTGTGCGCCGTTGTTGGCACGGATCAAGCCGTTTTGCACTTTCATTTGAAGGGCGGGCTGATTCAATTTAACTTCTGCCAAACCCAACAAGATGGCTCTGACTTCAGCCGAAGCAGCTTGGACAGCCGTTGCGCAATAGGGCATAGAAAGCGAGCCCGCTGTCACGCCTTCATTGGGCACTAAGGCTGTGTCTCCAGAAATAATTTTGATTCTGGAGAAATCTACATCCAACTCATCTGCGCAGACCTGGGTGACAGCGGTCAAGATGCCTTGGCCCAGTTCTACTTTGCCAATGCGCAATTCCACCATTTGGCTGTCGCTGTCAATTCGAATCCACGCATTGAGTTTTCTGTGGATTTGCAAGTCGCCAGCCAACCTGGGTTTGTCGGGTGCAGGGGTTGACTGCGAATGCACATCCATCAGGGGAATGCCAAAACTTAAAGTGATTGCCCCAGATGTTTTGAGAAACTGACGTCGTGAAGTTTGCAAATGGGTCATCTCAAACTCCTTGGGCTGCACGCATGACGGCACGTACGATTCTGTTGTGAGCGCCGCAGCGGCAAAGGTTGCCATCCAATGCGGTTCTGACCTCAGATTCAGTGGGTTTGGGATTTCGGTCCAGCAAGGACTGAGCTTGCATGATCATTCCAGAAGTGCAGTAACCACATTGGGCCGCTTGCTCGTGGATAAAAGCTTGTTGAAGTTTGCTGGGTTGGCCATTGGCGGCCAAACCTGAAAGTGTGATGACAGATCGACCTTGAACTGATGACAAAGGGGCTACGCAGCTGCGCAGAGGGTCGCCGTTGACCAAGACTGTACAAGAACCGCACTGGGCCAAGCCGCAGCCATATTTAGGACCATTGACCCCCAAGTCGTTGGCCAATATGTGCAACAAGGGTTCTGACTGATCGGCGTTCGACTGAGTCGGTTTACCATTGAGTTTGAAGCTGATCACAAAGTCTCCTAGGTTTAAATTTCAAAATAGCTTAATCAAAATCAATTTCTTCTTCAATAGAGTAAATCTCATGCTGCCCTCTTTACCCACCTTTGACGATGTTTTGGCCGCGGCTGCACGGCTCGAGGGTGTTGCTCACAAGACGCCTGTCATGCAGTCGAGCTTGTTGAATGAACAACTGCAGGCGAAGATCTATGTGAAGTGTGAAAACTTTCAGCGCATGGGTGCTTTTAAGTTCAGGGGCGGATTCAATGCCGTGGCCAAATTGAACGAAATGCAAAGGCGGGCAGGCGTGGTGGCGTATTCTTCGGGCAACCATGCGCAAGCCGTGGCCTTGTCGGCGCGCATTCTTCAAATTCCCGCCACCATTTTCATGCCACATGATGCCTCGCCCGCTAAGTTGGCGGCCACACAAGGCTACGGCGCCAAGGTCATCGGCTATGACCGTTATTCTGAGGACGCCAGCGCCCTGGCCACAGCCTTGGCCCACTCGAATGGTCTGACTTTCATTCCCCCCTTTGATCATCCTGATGTCTTATCAGGTCAAGGAACCGCGGCCTTGGAATTGTTCAAAGAAGTGGGCGAACTCGATGTGCTGTTTGTTTGTTTGGGCGGCGGTGGGCTTTTAAGCGGAAGTGCATTGGCCGCCAAGGCGCTCTCACCGAGTTGTCAAATCGTGGGTGTGGAGCCCGAGGCGGGCAACGATGTGCAGCAATCATTTAGAAAAGGTGAGCGGGTCAAAATAGCAACGCCAGTGACCATTGCCGATGGTGCACAAACGCCCATGGTGGGCGCCATCACTTTTGAAATTATCAAAGCTTTGGTGGACGACATTCACACCGTGACAGATGCGCAACTGGTCCAAAGCATGCGTTTTTATGCTGAGCGCATGAAGATGATTGTTGAACCCACGGGCTGCCTTTCATTGGCAGCGGCCATGCAAGCAAGCGAATCCTTGAAGGGACAAAAAGTAGGCGTGGTCGTCAGCGGCGGCAACATTGACATGGCGAGGTTTTCGCAATTAATGACGGCTTACCCGTGAGAGCTTTAAGTGCGCCGCTCTAACAATTGAGACGCCAGAGCAACCAAAGCATCTTTGTATTCGCCATCTGGCAGATGCTGGGCCGCATCTACGGCACGCTGTGCCTCTGCCATGGCGGCCTTGCGGCTAGCTTCAAGGGCGCCAGTTTCTCGGACGATGGCAATCACACTGTTTAGTTGTTCAACAGAGCCTGTTTGGATGGCTTTTTGAATGAGCCCTCTTTGTTCTGGTGTTCCTCGTTGCATGGCCAAAATGAGGGGCAGGGTGGCTTTGCCTTCGCGCAAATCATCGCCAAGGTTCTTGCCCATTTCGGCGGCATTTCCCTCGTAATCCAAAACATCGTCAATCACTTGAAAAGCAGTGCCCAGGGCTTGGCCATAGTCTGCGCAGGCCTCTTCCAATTCAGGCGAAGTTTTGGCCAAGATGGCGGCCAAACGAGCACTGGCCTCAAACAGTTTGGCAGTTTTTGACCGAATGACGTGCAAGTAGGCCTCTTCGTCCAAAGAAGCGTCGTGCATGTTCATGAGTTGCAGAACTTCGCCCTCTGCAATGACGTTGGTGGCATCGGCCAACACTTGCATGATGCGCATGCTGCCTGCATCCACCATCATTTGGAAAGCGCGGGAATAGAGAAAGTCACCTACCAACACGCTGGCCGGATTGCCAAAATTTTCGTTGGCAGTAGGGCGGCCACGCCGCAGTGTCGACTCGTCCACCACATCGTCGTGTAGCAAAGTGGCCGTGTGAATGAACTCCACTACAGCGGCCATGCTGTATTTGTGCGCTTCTTGGTAGCCCAAAGCACCGCTGGTGAGCAACAAAATCACAGGCCTTAGCCGCTTGCCGCCTGCCGAAATGATGTACTGGGCAACTTGGCCAACCAAGGGAACCCCCGAACTCAGGCGTTTGGCGATGACCTCGTCGACCTGGGCCAAATCTCGTGCCACCAGAGCCAAGGCCGAGGCTGGAGAAGCTGTAAAGGATGGCGCGGAGGTAGACAAAATAGCTTTAAACAACTTGATTTCGGGGCAGAATCGCCTGAAAACTTGGGTTTTCGATGGGATTTCTGTGTATTTGGATGATTATAGAGAGCGAAAACGCCAACTGGGGGCAGCAATGAATTGTGCTTAAGGGGGCTTGTCAAGTCTCAAAAGTACGTGCTAAAATCCGCGGTTCCTTAGGGTTCGTCCTAGGAATTCTAATGAAGAGGTCATTATGTACGCGGTCATAAAAACCGGTGGCAAACAGTATCGTGTTGCTGCTGGTGAAAAAATTAAAGTAGAACAGATTGCTGCGGACGTGGGCCAGGAAATCGTATTCGACCAGGTTCTGGCTGTCGGCAACGGCGCAGATCTGAAAGTTGGTACGCCCCTGGTGTCCGGCGCAACTGTTACTGTCACAGTGTTGGCACACGGCAAGCACGACAAAGTGCACATCTTTAAAATGCGTCGTCGCAAGCACTATCAAAAACGTCAAGGTCATCGCCAGCAGTACACAGAACTGCAAATCGGCGCGATTGCCGGCTAAGGAGCACAGGTCATGGCACAGAAAAAAGGCGGCGGCTCTACGCGAAACGGGCGCGATTCGCAGCCCAAAATGCTCGGTGTAAAAGCTTTCGGTGGTGAACTCATCACGGCAGGCGCCATCATTGTTCGTCAACGTGGCACCAAGTTCCACCCTGGCAACAATGTGGGCATTGGCAAAGACCACACATTGTTCGC